>JAISIF010000118.1 GCA_031262165.1 Myxococcales bacterium
GGCTGAACTCGCGTGAGCGTCGTGAGTGCGTCGAGTCCAGCCTCCCGAAGAAGCGCAGGCGGCACAAAGTAGCGCGTGGCCTTCGTGCGGCCCGATTGTTCAACGAGTCCCCATGCGAGGAGCCGCCCGAGCCAGGGTCGCAAGGCGGCGGAATCCGGCAGCTCGAGCTCTTCGGTGAGCTCTGCTGCCGAGACACTCTCGCTCTGCGCGATGAGCGCAAACGTGATGCGCTCCCGCTGCGTGAGCTGATAGCGTTTATCGGCCTCGACGAGCAGCTTGATGACACCGGGCTGCACCACGCGGCGAGGGACTGTGACGTGGACGGAGTCGGTCCCCTCACAGATGGTCGGTACCCAGCGGCCATCGCTCGTCGAGGCGACGCCGACCGTGCGCGGAATGGTGAGCGCGATGTATTCGCCACCATTTTCATGGCGCTTGAGCTCCGGCATCACCTGCACGTTCACGGTCAGCTCGCCGACGCGCTTGCGGATGCGGTCGAGCCGTGCGGGATCGACGCGCTGGATTGAGGGAGGCGCGTCAGCGTTGTCCTCGATGCCGATGAGCAGCGTGCCGCCCGCGCCATTGGCAAAACAGACACAGTCTTGTGCAAGCTCGGCGAAATCGCCTGTCGTTCCTACCACCTTTCGGATCGATTTGCGATCGCAGCACTGAGACTCACAAAAACTGATCATTCAGAATTCCCTCAGCAGATTTGTTCTCCATGCCTTGTGCCTGCCTGTAGCGCCAAATTGCGCCATTTGGTGCATCAATTCTGCATCAGGCTTCTGGGGAAATGCATCAGGCGGGGACGGCTCGTTCGAGAATGCTTGGAGAATTTCACCGCTTCAAATCCTTATCATTTTGATTTGTATATCGCGTCCCTACATCACCTGCCAAACGGATAGCTGCCCAAAATGAACATCCGAACCGCGTGAATCCTGTGCTGGATGAGTGACTATGGAGAACTTCGTGATCCCACGTTCAGGGCGCATCGGCCCCTACCCTTCAACCCGGGGCTGGACAGAATTCCCGCGTTCCCAAAAAAGCTGCTAACCTTTGCCAATCTGCTCAAAAAGAGAACTTCCAAACCTCGTGAACCCTTGGGTGATCATGAAAGCCCCATAAGCGCATCTCCAATACGGTGTCCGCGCTCCTCAAAATAAAATTTCACCTGCGCTTTGACACAACACTTGCGACATCTGTTGTCTGGATTTATTGAGTTGCGCGAGGTGTGCAACATGGTTTTTTCAGACAATATGCTTGTTCGAGAGGGCCTCAAGGCGCTTCGGCGCTTTCTTCCGCCCGGTTGGAGCGCCAGCGTTCAGGACGGGGCCTTCGTAGAGATCACCGCTCCGGATCGACGGCGAGCGATACTTGTGCTCGAAGTACGGGCGCGCCTCGCACCAAAGGACGCGCAAATGCTCGTCACGAGACTCACGGAAGGGCCTGCCTCGCCGCTGGTGGTAGCACCCTTCCTCACACAGAGCACTCGCGCCCAACTGAAAGAGAGTGACGTCAGCTACCTCGACCTCACCGGCAACGCACACATCATCCTGCCCCAGCCTGGGCTGTTCATCGAGACGCAGGGAGCCTCTGAAGATCCGAATCGCGCAGAGCGCCCTGCACGCTCTCTGCGCGGCCCAAAGGCTGGCCGTGTGGTCCGCGCGCTCATCGAACTCAAGACGCCACCTGGTGTGCGCGAGCTCGCGGCGCTGACGAAGACCGACGCGGGCTACATCTCGCGCATCCTCTCATTCCTCGACACCGAGGCGCTCATCACGCGCGTTGGACGCGGTTGCATCGAGAGCGTCGACTGGCCCGCGCTCCTTCGACGCTGGGCGCACGAAGCACCTCTCGACTCACGAGGCCAACTCCGCACGTTCCTCGAACCGCGCGGGCTCTCTGCACTGATCGCCCGCCTGACCAGGCTCAATGCGTCCTACGCAGTCACAGGGAGCCTCGCAGCCGCCCAGATCGCACCGATCGCTCCTGCGCGCCTCGCGACGATCTGGGTGCGCGACGCAGACGCCGTTGCCTCTGACCTCGGACTTCGCCCGGCAGACGCTGGCGCAAACGTGATGCTGGCCGAGGCAGTCGATGAGAACGTCTTCGACGGCGTGCTTCAACGCGACGGCCTTTGCTACGCGGCATTGACACTGGTTGCGGTAGACCTGCTCACCAGCCCTGGCCGAGGTCCGCAGGAGGGTGAGGAGTTGATCGACTGGATGAAGGCGAACGAGGAGGCATGGCGACGATGAGCGAGTTTGATGAATTGTATGTCATGGCCAGGCGAGTGTTGCTTGATGCGCTCAACGCACTCGGCACACATCGCGATGCAATCGTTCTCGTCGGCGCACAGGCCGTCTATCTGCGCGTTGGAGATGCCGAGCTCGCTGTGACGCCGCACACGACGGATGGCGACCTCGTTATCGATCCTGCCGTCCTCGCCGAGATTCCACCCCTCGAACGCGCGCTCATGGACGCGGGCTTCTACCCAAAGGCAAAGGACTCGGTGGGCGTGTGGCTCACGACACGGAAGACCAGTCAGCAGGTCGACGCCAACGTCTCCGTCGATCTCCTGGTCCCGGCGTCGGTCAGTCCTGGCACTGGTCGACGTGCTGCGCGCCTTCCCGGCCACGATACGCGCGCTGCCCGCATTGTGCGCGGACTCGATGGCGCCATCGTCGATACTGACGTGATGAGACTTACTGCGCTGGAGGAGAGCGATATGCGGATGGTCGATGTTCGCGTCGCAG
>JAISIF010000020.1 GCA_031262165.1 Myxococcales bacterium
TGTCGCGCAGTCGTTCGACCTCGGCGGTGGTCTGGTCGACGACGGTGCGGCGGTTGACGACGTAGACGAGACGCCGAGGAAGCGACTTGCCGCTCTCCCTGGCAACAACGCGAGCGAGCAGCCAAAGCGCGATGACCGAGGTCTTGCCCAGGCCCGTCGGAAGACTGCAGCGATCGGGGATGTCGCCCTGCGCGAAGCGCTGAAAGAGCTCGCGTTGCCACGGGAAGGGCGCATGGCCCGTCAACACAGAAAAATGGGTTTCGAAGTCCGCAAAACGCACGTGGCCTCTCCTTTGTCGCTGGTTCGGAAAAACCTCTGGACACCTCCCAAAAAGGGCACGGCCGTATGCCCTGCCGATGGGCTTTTCGGGTAGCGCGCGCCCTGTCCGACAGAGATCGCCTCGTGACTCGGTGCAGATGAAGTCCACCGCATCCACACCTTGCTCTGGCCGCCTCTCTCGCCGCCACTCGCGCTGCCGAACAGGTAGTCCTCGGCCTCTTGGAGTTTGCCGAGATCGCCGTTCAGCCGCCCCCACATCAACGCCCGCCACCAGAAGCGCAGAACGCCTTTGAAACTGGGCAGCCGAAATTCGCTCTTCTGTTCGGCACCGCCGCAAAACATCGGTGTGACGACTTGGTAGGTCGCTTCAACAATCTGATCGACTGCCATCTCTGAGGTCTCCCTTGCCGCTCCACGATTGAAGAAGGACTGGCAAGCGGGCGAGCGTATCACCCCCCCCCCGATGGGTAAACATCTGGAGTCGGGACACGTCGCGGAGGATCCCTAGAGCAGCCTCACTCCACCTTGCGCTCGGTCGCGCCGCCTGCCTCGCCCTCGCCCTCGCCCTCATCCTCTTCCACGAGGATGATTTTGAGGCGCTCCAGGCTCTGGCGCGCTTTTTCGACGAAGGGGGCGTTCGTGCCGGTCCGCTCGGCCGCGGCCAGCGTCTGCTCGTAGATGGGCAGCGCCTTGGTGACGAGAACGCGGAGCTTCTTCTTGAGCTCCTCGCGGTAGATCGCAGCGGCCTCTTCATCGAGGCCGTCGGGCAGCTTGGCCGACATCATCTCGTCGTAGAGCGTCTCGTAGAGGCTGCCGACGCGGAACCCGGCCAAGGTCGCCCAGTGGCTCTGGCTCATGCGGATGGCGCGCAGGTAGTGCCCCTGGGCCGAGAGGAGGAGCTGGCACTTGTGCTCCAGCGCTTCGGCGAGCGCCGCCTCTCCGATCGTGGGATCGAGGCGAACCTCTTCGAAGCGCAAGCGATGGATCTCTCCCAAGAAGAATTGGGCCTGTGCCGGGAAGTAGGCGTCGAGCGCTTCTTCGTTTCGGTAGGCGTTCCAGAAACCCAACGCGCGCCTGAACTCGGCCTCGGCCTCTTCGCGATGACCAAGTTCGACCTGGCAGACGGCGTGTTGGACGAGCGCCTGGAGTCGCTCGGGCCGTTCCAGATCCGTCCGATCCACCATCTGTCGCAGGAGATCCGCGGCGCGCGCGTAGTCGCCGAGTTGGTAGAGACAGTTGGCCAGGTGGAACGCGGCGAACAGCGCGTCACCCTGCCCGGTCCGCGCGTCGGCCACGGCAGCGAAGCGGTTACCCGCCTCCTCGAAGCGCGAGAGGCGTTCGAGCGCGAGGCCAGCGTTGTAGTTGGCCGAGGCCGCGTTCGCCGACTCTGGATAGACGTCGGCCAGACGGCCAAAGGCACGCGCCGACTTCTCGAATTCGCCCGCCGCGAAGTGGGCCGTGCCCATCGCGAAGAGCTCGTCCGGGTTCAGGTCGGCGAGCGCAACCTCCTCTGGAGGTCCAGGCTGAATCTCGATCGGATCGAAGCGCAGGCGTTGCGTCTCCGCGTCGCCGGACAGGCTGCCTGAGGTGGTCTGGCGCGCGGCGCATCCCGACAACATCGACATCGCGAGCGTCGCGAACAGGGCGAGAGGGGAGAGGAGAGGTCTCAACGTGGGCTTCCTAGAGATGATCGGCCACCACCTTGACCCAGACCTGGCGCGTTCGCGGTCCATCGAACTCGCAGAAGAAGACGCCCTGCCACGTGCCGAGCGCGGGCGCGCCTCCATCGACGAGGAGCGTCTCGGAGTTGCCCACGAGCGAGGCCTTGGCGTGAGCGTCCGAGTTGCCCTCGCCGTGGCGAAAACCCTCATTCGGGATGGCGCGGGCAAAGGCGTGGACGAGGTCGCGCGGCACGTCTGGATCGGCGTTTTCGTGGATGGTGACCGCGGCCGTCGTGTGCGGCACGAAGATCGTGCACAGGCCCGAGGTGACGCCCGAGGCGCGAATGGCCTCTGTCACCTGGCGAGTGACGTCGATGAGCTCCTCGCGGTCGCGGGAGCGCACGTCGAATTTCTGGATGCTGGTCACCATGGCCATGTTTGGTGCCTCTTCAAAAATGTAGGGGCGCAGCATGCTGCGCCCCTAGGTCGTGTCCTCGAATTCGGACCGAGCCGGGTTTTGCGAGGTTCTCTTCAATACGAGAACGAGCTGCCGCCTATGAACTCGCGCAAGAGGCTCGTCGGCGGCACCTCCTCGGGGAAGATCGACACGAACAGCGAGAGGAAACGCAGCAGGCGCTCGGCCTCGACGAATGCGCGCGCGTCGGTCGGCACTTCGAGCAGGAAGCGCTTGGCGTAGTTCTTCAGGACGGCGTGCTCATAGACGAGCGCGCTGTTGAACACCGCGTCCGCCTGCTCCTGGAAGGGGAAGATGTGGCGCTGCTCGCCGCGTCGGACCGATGGCCACATCTCGATGGTCTTCTCGGCCGTGTAGCCGCGATAGACGCGGTCGCGGACGATGCGGCGGATGAGGCGCGAGTCCGAGGTGAAGATGCGCTCGTGGTCGTCGATGGTCAGCTGCGTGAGCGCGCTGATGTAGATGCGGAACTTCCGATCGGCCGGGATGGCCGAGGTGAGCCGCTCGTTGAGGCCGTGGATGCCCTCGACCACGAGCAGATCGTTCGGGCCGATCCGCATGGGGCGCCAGCGCTCCTTGGGCACACGCTCGCCCGTCGTGAAGTCGTAGCGCGGCGTGTGGACGAGCTCACCGTCGAGCAGGCGGCTGAGGTGATCGTTGAGCAGCGGCAGGTCGAGCGCCTCGATCGTCTCGAAGTCGTATTTGCCGTCTTCGTCGAGGGGCGTGTCGACGCGGTTGACGTAGTAGTCGTCGAGCGAGAGCGCCACGGGCTGGACGCCGTTGACGCGCAGCTGGAGGCTGAGCCGCTTGGAGAACGTCGTCTTGCCGCTCGACGATGGCCCCGCGATGAGCACCAGTCGCACGCCGTCGCGCGCGACGATCTGATCGGCGATGCTCGCGATGGCCTTCTCGTGCCCGGCCTCGGCGACCTTCATGATCTCGCCCATGCCGCCGCTGATGCACACCTCGTTGAACTGCCCCACGTCGCCTACGCCGAGCAGCTCGTTGAAGCGCCGCGTCTCGCGATACACGCGGAAGATGCCGGGCATATCGTGGATCTCGTGGTGCTTGCTGGAGGCAGGCGCGGGGAACCGGAGGATGAGGCCGTCGTTGTAGAAGGCCAACTCGAAGCCGGTGAGTGAGCCGGTCGAGGGCGCGACCGGGTTGAAGCAGATGGAGTGGACGCCACGCGCCAGGGACACGAGCTGGATGAGCGGATCGCGCCGCGTCTTGAGGAGACGGACGCGCGCCTCGTCGCCCTCGGCCTTGAACAGCTCGATGGCCTCGTTGATGTCGCAGCGCTCCAAATCGAAGGGGTGATCTTCGGTGACGAGTGCGCGCATCCGGGCGCTGAGGAGCTGGACCGTCTCGGCGTCGAGCGGCGTGGCCGCGATCCACTCGAAGAAGTAGGCGTCACCGAGGGACTGGCCGATGCGCAGCCGCGCCTGGGGGGCCACCTCGAACGCCGCCTGGACGAGCACGAGCGAGATGGAGCGCCGGTAGATCTGCATCCCCTCGCGGTCATGCACCGTCAGCGGCTGGACGCGCGCTGGCCCCAAGAGGGGCGTGGAGAGCGAGACGAGGCGGTGGTTGACGATGGCCCCGAGCAAGTTCTCCCCAGCGGCGTTCCTGCGCCCGACGATATCGAGGAGGGGGGTGCCGACGGGG
>JAISIF010000046.1 GCA_031262165.1 Myxococcales bacterium
CGGGGCTTGCTTCGATGCTCATGTGGACGAGGGCATCCGAAAACTGCTCGCCGAGCACCCTAAGCATTTGCGCCATCTGCCTGGTGTGCATGCCAAGACCATCTTCAACGAGGCCGCTGCCCTGGTCGGGTCAGCCAACTTTACGAAACAAGGTTTCGCAGAGCGTGACGAACTTGGCTGCCTCATCCGAGCGCCATATCTACTTGAATCACTGTCCGAATGGTTCGAAGGAATTTGGGAATCATCGAAAGAAATTAGCCAAGAATTATTGAATGAATATGTCGAAAGAGGACAGGAACGCTCGAAGCTGTTTCAGAAAGTTCCTCAGCATAAAAAGTCAATGCGTAAGGAACCGAGCCCATCACGCTCGCTGGGGTGGATGGAATTGACCTGCGGGGAGATCAATCCATCGAAAAATGCTGCCGACGGGCATGTAAATCTTCAAAAAATTACTGATGATTCGTCGACCAATTCATCCGCAAAAAAACAAGAGGAAGATCTTGTTGATACGCTTCGATTGTGCCGTTCGCGGGAAGAAGTCGATCTGATTCTCGACCTTTTTGCTGAGGCGCTGTCTGTGTCGAAGTTGAAAAAAGATGACGAGCGCCTTCATTTAAATTTTGGCCCATCAAAAAAATGGCGGATTAGCATGACTGTTTCCAGTCGCTATGTCGCATGGACAAATCCAAGTATAGATCCAAAAAATTCTTTTGGATTTATTATCGATGATCCTAGGATTGCAGAGCGTCTAGAGATGCGCTACCCAGAGCGCGTTAAAGCTGGTTCGTTTAGCGGATCCAAAATTCCCAATCTGAGTGTGGGATTGGAACTTCTCGAAAGCGAAAATATTCGCTTAGAAATACGTGATAGTTGGCACAAAGCGATTCGTGCTGAGGTTAATCGCGCCCACAAGAATCCCTACAAAGATCGGCATGATCGCCCTTTTCTTTACGATGTCTTGACAGATCCAGCTCAGAGAGAACGAGTCGTGGATCTGGCCTTTCTTCCTCGTTCATGGTGGTTTGGCGTGAACAATGGAAATCATGGACACATCCAGTTCAAAAACTTTTCTCCATTTCTAAATGGAATCGATCAAACATTTGAATGGCAGTTCGGGAACAGCAAACCTCGAGAGCTCTATCGTTATATGAAGACAGGCGATCGGGTACTCATATGGACGGGTCACGGGCAGAATCCGCAATGGGGATTGCTCGGTACAGCGCGCATCATGGAGAACCACGAGGATAGGATTGTATTGAACTCTCCGAAGCAATTTTTCAAAGCTATTATTCCATATCCCCAAAATAAGCCCTCGGAAACCAAGGAATTAAAATTTCTACGCGACCAATTCAGCGAAGAATTCAAGCCGTTGGGTGACGTTTTTCGAGCGATAGATAAAACACGACCTCGGCCTTCACCAATCACTGTCGCGGAAGTCTCAAAGGGGCAATTTGACGCCGTGGTTGCGTGGGCAGAACGCTCTGAACGCCTCACAGCTTCATCCCCATGACGAGCTTCGGCACGGCCATGCCGAGAACGACGCCCACGAGGCTCAAGCCCAGATTCAGCGCGACGTTGCCCGAGGCGTGGAGCGCCCGCCCCTCCTGAAACAGCTGAATCGTCTCCACGCTGAACGTCGAGAACGTGCTCAAGCCGCCGAGCAGGCCCGTGGTCAGAAAGCGGTTGGCCTTGGGGTTCATCGCACCATGCTGCTGCTCCCAGCCGATGACGAGGCCGATCGCCACGCCCGCGATCACGTTCGAGAGCAGCGTGCCGCCGGGGAAGTTTGGGAAGAGCGGCTGCGCAAACCTGGTCAGCGCAAAGCGCATGCACGATCCGAGAAAGCCACCCGCGCCGACGACGAGGAACTCAAGCATCGTCCACCTCATCGACATCGAACCGTTCGAAGCGGATGGCCCGCTGAATCGCCGCGCTCGAAAAGCCTCGGCCAGCCAAAAAGCGGGCTGCCCGCGCCTTCTGCTTGGCATCGCCACTTCGCCTCAGATCTGGGAAGCGTCGCTCGATCAGCGCTTCGATCGTGGCGTTCTCATCGATACCTTCGAGCTCGGATTCCAGCGCGCGCTGAAGGATGTCCTGAGGCACGCCAGCCTGTCGGAGCTTCGCGGCAATCGCTGCCCTTCCCAGCTTTCCCGAGGCAACAAGCGATCGGATTCGGAGGTGCGCGAAGCGCTCGTCGTCGAGGTAGCCCAGCGCGCTCAGACGCGTCAGCGCGAGCTCGATCTCCTCTGGGCTGTGGCCAGCGGTCACGAGCTTTCGAATGAGCTCGGCCCTCGCGTGATCGCGGCGCGCGAGGAGACTCAAGGCACGATCAAAACACGTTTTCGATGTCCCTCGACGCCGACGTTTTGCATTTGGAGATTCCCTCTCGTCACTCATGGCTTCAAGGCACCTCTCGCAGCCAGAGTTCTGCACCACTGCCGTCCTCGGACTGGTGGACGCGCGTCCAGCCGTCAGCGTTGGCGAGCGCTGCGGCCATCGGCAGGTCGCGGCGCGTCAGGATCCAGGCAACGCCACGCGCTTCGAGGGCAGAGAGATCCGCGTCCCGCTCGATCTGGAGGTAGGTTGCGAGCACGCCCGTGGATTCGAACGGTTCGAGGCGACCGTCGATGAACGTCGGAATCTTCTGGTGAACGAGGAAGCCGCCCCAATCGAAGTAGTTGAAGCCGGGCAGCTGGGATTTGCCGGATGCCTTGAGCGCCTCGACGGCCGACTTGGGCACGACGCTCTCTGCGACCTCGTCCACGCGCGAGAGGTTGAAGAGCGAGATGCCGCCGAGGAGGAGCAGGGCTGCTGCCGCAAGGATCGCGTTGTTGCGCGCGCTGCGAAAGCCCTCGGGCGAGATGTGCGGTGCGAGCACGGCGGCCAGGAGCGGCGTTCCGACGATGGCGAAGTTGGCGATGAGGCGAAATTTGGCCAAGGCCATTCCAAACGCGAGCGCAACGAAGAGCGTCTCGAAGAGAGGCAAAGGCTTCTTGGCGCGCAGGAGGTTGACGAGGAGCAGGCCGCCCACGGCGAGCAGGAACCAGAAGGACGGGTGGTTCGTTGGAACCGCGGCCCATTCCTCCATCACGCCCTCGGTGCCGCCGCCGACCCACTGGAACGGTCGCGTGAGGAAGCGCATCGGGTCAGGCGTGAGGAGCTGCGCGAGGATGCAGGCGACAAAGGCGAGTCCTCCAAACAGGGCGAGTTTGGGCGAAGAGTCCCGAAAGAAGCGCGCGCCGATGCGCCAAAACTTCAGTTGCAGCGGCAGCAGGGATTCGGCGGCAAACACGGCGATGGGGCCGAGCGCAAAGGGCCAGCTTCCGTGGATGTTGCCCCAGAGGACAAAGAGCGGTGGCAGGAGCACGAGCGTCCAGCGGCGAGCATTGGTGCGAGCCTCTTCGAGCAATAGGATCTCGATGGCGAGGAGCACGTGGGCCAAAAAAAGCGGGCGGGTCGAGAAGTTGGCGGCCGCGACGATGATCATCAGACCAGCGGCAAATCCTGCAGCACGGACGTTGTGGCCAGAGCGGAGCAGCGCTGCCCGATAGAGGCAGAGCGCGAGGAGCGCGGCGAGCGCGGCCTTGAAGAGCGCGAGCGAGAGGTAGCCGCCGAGGCTGTAGGCGCCACCCATGAGCACCTGTGAGAGCCAGTCGAAAGGCGGGAAGTCGCCGTCGAACGTCCACGTGTAGAGGACGCGCGCGCGCATCGCGCCCGCTTCGATCAGGTCGAGGCCGAGCCTGAGGTGCCAGAAGAGGTCGGTATCCCCCACGTTGTCGATCGCGAACTTGATGGCGAGGAGGACGGCCAGCAGCGGGATGAGCACTTCCTTGCGCATGGTTTTTCCGAGGATCTTCAGGTTCTTTCAGAGGTTCTTCCGAATGGGGCTGGGTGTGGACAGGCCAGAGAAGGGCGCGCCTTTTAGCCGAGTTGGGGCGGCTGTCACGGGGTTGTGTGGCGTTGGTGCGATGGATCGCTCTGGGGATTTCGATGTCGATGTCGCGAATGATTTGGGGATTCGATTTCGAGATCACGAATGATCTGGGGATTTCGATGTCGATGTCGCGAATGAAATGTAGGGGCACGGCGTGCCGTTCCCTGTCGAATGACACACGACACAAACACGACGGGCACGGCACGCCGTGCCCCTACAGAAAACACGCAGTCGAAAAACAGAAACAGCCCCTCGCCTTGACGCTTCACCTGCCCTGACTAGAGTCCGCGCCTTTTTTGAATCCCCTGCCTTGATGAATCCCCCTCTCCCCTCCTCCTCCGACGCTGACGCGGTGCCCGAACCGCGCGCCCTGTGGTCCGACTTCGCGCCGCTCGTCTCTGGCCGTGCCTCGAACGATGAAGTGGTGCGCGTCCGCTATGGTCGGGACGCCTCGGTTCGTTGCCGCCAGCGCTTCCTCACGGGGAAGACGCCGCCGCTCCCAGACCTCGTGGTCTGGCCCGAGAGCATCGGTGAGGTCGAGGCGCTCGTGCGGCGCGCGAGAGAGATCGGCGTGTCCGTCACGCCCGTGGGCGGCCTGTCCAACCGCTTTGGCGCGGCGCACTTTGGCCATGGTGGACTGTGCGTCGATCTCAAGCGCATGAACCGCGTGCTCGCCATCGACGCGGACAGCCTGGAGGTCTCTTGCGAGGCGGGCATCCTGGGCGCGCGGCTCGAAGCGGCCCTGTCCAGTCGCGCTCTCTCGCTCGGGCACATCTCGGAGGCGCGCCACCAAGGGACCGTGGGCGGCTGGATCGCCTCGCGCGACGCGGGCGAAACCTCGGGCCTCGATGGCCGCATCGAGGATCGACTGCTCGGGCTCACGCTCGTCGATGGCCTGGGCCGCGTCCACGAGCTCTCCATCCGCGATGGCAAAGATTCCGCGGTCGGCGCCTCGGCCCTCGTCGCCTCGGAGGGGACGCTCGGCATCATCTGCGCGGCACGCCTGCGCGTCGCTCGCAGAGCCCCTCAGCACCGCTTCGTCACTTTCGAGTTCGACGGCTTCGACGCGGGACTCGACGCCCTGCGCGCGCTCCTCAGATCAGGGCTCCAGCCAGCCATGGCCCGGCTGAACGATCCGCTCGGCAGCGCCCTCCTGCCCCACGCGCTGATGAACCCAGGGCCGAAGTCCAAGCCCCATGGCTCGCTGCGCGACGACGTCGAGGACTACCTGCGCACGTCCATGAGCGAGCTCGTCGCGGGGCGGCTCCACGGCGTTGCCCTGGCCCTAAACCTGGCGGCCAAGGCGCTGAGCAAGAGCCAACTCATCCTCGTGTTTGAGGGCGAGCCAGCGCTGTGCGCGCTCCAGGTGCAGGAGGCCACGCGCATCCTCAGCGGGTTGTCGGGGCGCGACCAGGGCTGGGAGCTCGCGCGCCACTGGTTCGACAACCGCTTGTCAGAGGGCTCTCTCTACACGCGCCTGGCCTCGTTCGGCGCGCTCTGCCTCGACTTCGACGTGGCCGTGGACTGGGCAACGGCCTCACGCCTCTGCCGCAAGATAAAGAAAGCGCTCTCGCCCAAGGCGCTCGTCATCGCCCGCCTGTCGCAGCCGCGCGCGGGTGGCGCCGCGCTCCACTTCACGCTCATCGCGCCACCCGAAGGCTCGACCGAGGCCATGGAGGTTCGGCGCGCCGAGCTCCTGAACCAAGCCCTCTGTCTCGTCCGCGCCCAGGGCGGCGTGTTCGGACACCACGGCGCGGTTGGCATCGATCGGCTCGCGGCGTTTCGCGCGGAGATCGGCGCGGGCCAGAGCCTGCTCCGACACCTCAAGGCGCGCTTCGATCCCGAGGGCCGCCTCAACCCGGGCAAGCTCGGCCTCGACGCGCTCGCTCCTGAATCTGTGCCTGCCGCCCCCCTCCGCTCGGAACCTCTGGAGCGTTCGGATCTTCGGCAGACGGAGCCCGACCGAGGCGCTCTCTCGATCTCTCGGCGGGCCGCACTCGTCGGCAAGCTCAACAGCGTGGCAGGCCGCCTGTTCGAGAAGATCGCCACGAACCCTGAGGACGATCTGGAGCGCGGGAGCGCGGCCTGGGCGCTCGTCCGAAAGGTCCGACGCGACGCGGGCGTGCGCGTGCGGCTCGGCCAGGCGAGCCCGCGCGTCATCGAGCTCATGCCCAAGAACCTCCACGAGGCAGCGCGCGCGCTGTCGGTCGCCCAGTCGATGAGCGCCGAGGCCGCTGCCCAAGGCTCTGCGCTGCGCCTCGTGCTCGACGGCTTCGTGCGCCTCTCCAACCCCAACCCCTTCGACGGCACGATCCAGGTCGGCGCGGCCGTGGCCCTGACCGACGTCGAGGCCGTGCTGCGGCGCGCGGGCTTCACGCTCGGCGGGCTGACCCTGGGCGCGCGTTCGCTCACCGTGGGGGAATGGCTCGAAGGTCGGTGGGAAGGGGTGCGCGCAGGGCTGAATGGCGGCCGCCTCGAATCGTCCGTGCTCTCGCTCACGGCCGTGCTTCGGGAGGGCGGGGTGTTCCAGAGCGACCTCGTCGGGATGCGCGCTGGCCCCAAGCTCGAATCACTCCTGCTCGGCGGCGGCGGCGGC
>JAISIF010000081.1 GCA_031262165.1 Myxococcales bacterium
GAAAATTTTATTGCCGACAAAGGCTACGACTCGGACAAAATTATTGCGGCCATTGCAGAAAAGCGCGAAACAGACAAACACCTTTATAATGAGCGACATTTGGTCGAGAATTTCTTCTATAAAATCAAACAATTCCGGCGAGTCGCTACGGGCTACGAAAAAACGCCGTCAATTTTCTGGGGGTTGTCCTCTTCGCCGCCATCAAAGTCTGGTTCGCATGATTTTCAAACAGGGGCTAATGAAAATGTCTAATGTTCATACTTTCCCTGTCAAAACGATCAATCAAAGATTGTCTGAAATCAATTCGATCGTGAGTATTGACAATCGTCCAAACATTGGACGAGCGACTTTGAGACGAATTGGTTTGTTGAATGGATGGTTTGTTATAATTGTTTTTATTTGGTGTATACTTTCAATGTATTGATCGTTTACTTCTTTGAGGATGTCACCCGCTTCGAGATCGGCGCGGGCTGCGGGTGAGCCACGAGCAATATCAATGATGGTGAATGTTTCAGCACTTTTGGCTTCCACAGCAAAACCGTAAAGCGGAACGACAAGATAACGCGAAGAGACAATTTTTGGAGCTGAAGGTAGCAGCTGAGTCTGTTGCGGTGGTTGCGTGACTGGTGGAGGCTGCTGCTGTGAGATGGAGGGTTTCTGGATGTATTGTGGGAGAAGGGACAGGGGTAAGCTCACAGGCTTGAGTTGGATGAAACGCACGTCCTGTTGCGGCTTTGAGAACAGTGCACTCCAGACCAGTTCGATCTCCGGTCCCTTTTCTAGGATTTGGAACGATAGGAATAGCTGCACGCCTGGCGGTAGATCGTTTTCGTGATTGGGCGCCCAGTTGGCGGGCACTTTCTTGAGAAAGAAGCGCTCACCATTCTGCGACAATGCCGAGGCCATCTGCATTGAAACCCATCTAGCCCGCGCGTCGTCCGCATTCACAGGCTCGATGGCAATCGGCAGAGGTTTTGTTTTCGAGCCCAAAAACGGCAGCAACTGGTCCACTACGGAGGCGATCACTGCCTCTGTCGTGCGAGGGCTGCTCTTTGGGGTGAGGGCAATGGTGAATCCGAAATACTGCGCCGCTCCCATCTCTCGGATTGTCCGACTTCCCTGGGCTTCACCCTGCGCGTCAGTCCGCTCGAACACCTCACCCTTGATTACCGAGTCAATGTAGCGACTTGGACACTGATCGGGATGCGCCGAGCAGCATTGCGAGAAGCCCTCCATATCAATCTTAGCCACGAGCTTAGAGACGAATTGAAATTGGAGACGGCGAATCGCGTTGCCATGGCTCACGACCTCTTCGTCACGGCCTGACATGGTCACAGAGTGATACTTGATGAAGCCAGAGCAGCGCGTCGGGAACGCCATGCTTTCCGAGAGATACTGCAAAGGAGCGTCGTCCGCGAAGAAGCGCCCCACCAGATAGCCTGCTTCTTCGTCATAGCTGTTTCGCAGATAAATCTTACCCGGCTGAACGAGGGACGTGACAGACGCTGGAGGGGCGGATTTTGCGCCGATCGAAATTTCCGGAATGATTAATGCGAGAAAGAAAACGAATGTGGCCCAAGAGAGAGAACGGCACTGGAGGATAAACATCCGGCAGAGACCTTTCTGAAATAAATTGTGTGGAGCAGCAAATCAGCCAAATTCTAGATAGCGCCCATCGAGTTTTACAGCGAATGGGATGATCGCCCCAAGAATTCTATTTCGACATCAGAATCGCCGGATGGCATTTCATCGCCCGGAGATTATTTGATCGAATCAATTATATTTCATTCACTCTACGCGCACTACTTCAGTTGGAAGTTACTGGTCTGCATCAACGTCTCCCCGTTGTAGAGTCGGACTTTGTAGTTGCCTGGGCCTCCGCCCTTTGTCGCGATCTCTCCGATCGAGAAGTAGTAGATGTTTGAACTATAGTCGTTCGCCAGCCAAATGAATTCCTTGACTGCCAGACTTTGGTCATCTCGAATAATATCGAGCCTGAAAGTATTGTTTTCGGCCACGCTCGGCAGCTCGACGACGACAGCCATCTTGTCGTCGCCTACGCTGAAAACCTTCGCGGGTTCATGCGTGTCACCTGTGGCTGTCTTCAGAGAAAGCTCTGCCTCAGTGATCTTCGCTGAGGTGAATGAGATCTCGGTCAGCAGTTGGCGTGAGATATCCTTCATGATTTTCGACAAAATGGGATTGCTTTTGTCGAACTTGAATTTTTTCATGGTCGAAGCCACGCTAGAAAATGGACCTATTTTTGTATTTAATACTCCCGTGCCGCTTACAGTGATGGTGTGCAATACGCGCCCATCTCGGACATCAATGAGACGAAGCCTGGCCTCCGCTGTCATCGTGTGTTTGATGCTAACGGGCCTACTGCCACCACCACTGGTAGAGCAGTTCATCCCGCCCAAGAAACCCTCGGTACATTCCGTTTTGGTGGGATCCGTTCGGTAGACGACATCACTATCTAGATTGTAGTCGGTGAAGCTACCAACAAGCACAGCATCCACTTGGCCGAGCGAGCGTTCCTGCAGCACGAGTGTCTCGTCATCTCCTGGAGTTTTCATGCGCTGAACGACTTGATAGCTTCCGTTTTTCGAGAGGGCCTCTGTCAGTTTCTCGGAGAGGACAGCCCCTGCGCCGACGATATCCGTGGCGTTTTCCATGGGGGCCACTGCTATAGATTTGAGATTCAGCTCTGGAGTCCAGAAACTAGGATAACGGGAAATAAGCGTACCTCCGGCACAGCCAGAGAGTAGAAAGAGAATGGAAATAATAATAAATATCGATTTATTGTCGATTGATTTATCTGAGGAGAAGAAAAAAAGGGGGGGGGGGGGGAGCTTATTTGTATTCATTCTTATTCTTCCTTTACAAACAATAAAACACCTAAGACAAAAACGTGCATCCTTCTATTTGTATCTTGTCAAAAGTCAAGCGTGGATTTGGAAGAAAAGTCAGGATCATTTTAGTGCTTATTTGATAATTCAGACCGAGCTCACGCGACGGACGGGGAAGGTCAGGCAAGGCGCGAGGAGGGAGCTTGTCGAGACAAGTGACCGACGAAGCAACGCAGCATGGGCTTTCACGGACAAATGGGGCGACAGGATAATTGAGGGATAAATCCTCAGGTAAATCCTCGGCTTTGCCAGGGGAGAGAAAGTGAAGTGGATGTCGAGCAGGGCCAATCCTTCCTTTGATCTGCCCGCGGCGCCTCTGTAGAAGGCGCGCCTTTTTCATGGGCGTTCGCTCTGCGCTTTACCCGAGGTGGCGGCGCGATCCCGTTGGCCTGGGAGGCCTCTTTTCTTGAGTGAAATCGACTTTCTCCTCGATCTCTTCGAGCTGACCGAAGGATCCGCCCCGGCGGTGAGCACCTCTTCGGCGGCGCCGAAGGCCACCTCAATGGAAGAAGCCTCTCCCGAGACGTCAGCGAACCATCTCCACGCGCGGGTGGTCCAGACCGCCAAGCTCGCCGAGATCGGGCTGAACTTCGCCGCGATGATCCACGAGCTCAGGCAGCCCATGACTGGCATCTATGGCTTTGCCCAGCTCCTCGCCGAAAAGCCGGGAGATCCGCACGCCGCCGAGTGGGCCGAGGAGATCGTGCAGCAGTCGGTGCGGATGCAGCAAAAGATCGAGCAGCTGCGCCGCTTCTCGCGGATCGAGACATTCTCTGATTTCGACTGGATCGACCCGCGAGCCGCGCTCGACGAGGCGCTCCGCCTGCTCCCTCCGACGCACGCGCGGCTCAGGCTCACCCTGGACTTGCCGCCCGAGCTGCCCCTTGTCCACGCCGACCACCACGCGCTCGTCCAGATCTTCTGGAACCTCCTGACGAACGCGCGCGACGCCATGACGAGCGCTGGCGATCCGTTCGACGGTGTGCCGCATCCCTGCGGTGACATCCGCGTCGAAACCGTGCGCGACAGCGCCTCGGGCCTCGTCTTCCGCGTCCTCGATCAGGGCAGGGGCATCCCGGACAAGGTCAGGGAACAGCTCTTCTCCCCCTTCGTCTCGAGCAAGGGCGCGCGCGGGACGGGCCTCGGCCTCTACATCTGCCGCAGCCTGGCCACTGCGCTCGGCGCCACGCTCACTTTGGCCACGCCACACGCGCCCTTCATCACCGCGTTCGAGCTGCGCTTCACGTCGATCCGAGAGCGTTAGAATCCGCCCGCCAACTCCAAGAAGATCGCCTGGTATCGCTGAAGGCAGAGAGACGAGCGAACCGCTCGGGATGTTCCGTGGCTGTCGATGCGCACGTGCCAGTCGCCCTCGCCCAGATCGACCTGGGTCGGCCCATCGGCAAAGTTGAGCAGGAGCTTCGTCCATCGGCGCTCACCGCCGTCGACGTTGACCCCGATCTCGCGTGTGACGACGAGCGCGCCGTCCACCTGTTCGACCTGCGTGGACTCGACGGGCGACGACGCGAAGCCCACGAACGAGCGGCGCAGGGAGAGGAGCGCGCGATACCAGTCCCAGAGCGTTTGACCGGCGCCGAGGAAGCGCTCTTCTGGATGGAGCTTCGAGCGCTCGAACGTGGCCAGGTCCTGGGGATCGGGGATGTCGCCCTGCCACTCGAAGCGGCTGAACTCGCGGCGGCGGCCCTCTGTCACGGCGCGACCGAGCTCAGGGTCGGGGAAGCCCGTGAAATAGAGGAAGGGCGCTGACTCGCCGTATTCCTCGCCCATGAACAAGAGCGGCACGAACGGCGAGAGCAGCACGGCGGCCGAGGCCAGCTGGAGTGCTTCAGTGCCAACGAGGGCTGGGAGGCGTTCGCCGCGCGCTCGATTGCCCACCTGGTCGTGGTTCTGACTTGCGACGACGAACTGGCACGTCTCGAGTCCGTCGGTCGGATCGCCGTAGTTGGCCTGGCGCAGGCGCGAGAACTGGCCCGTGAAGGTCTGTCCGTCGCGGAAGGCACGGGCGAGGTCGTCGAGGGTGCCGTAGTCCTCGTAATAGCCACCGCGCTCGCCGGTCAGGAGCGCGTGGAGCGCGTGGTGGAAGTCGTCGCTCCACTGCGCATCGAGGCCAAAGCCGCCCTGGTCGATGGGTCGCACGAGGCGTGCGCTGTTCAAGTTGCTCTCGGCGATGAGGAGCGGTCGGCGGCCGAGGGGCCAGGCGTGCGCGGGCAGCGCTGCCATCGTCTCGGCGAGCTCCTGAAGGATGTGCTTGTCCGAGGGGTCGATGATGGCGTGCACCGCGTCGAGGCGCAGGCCGTCGAGGTGGAACGTGCGCAGCCAGAAGAGCGCGCTGTCGAGCACGAGGTCGCGAACGGGACGGGCCGTGAAGTCGAGTGCCTCGCCCCAGGGCGTGGTCGCGCCGTCCGTGAAGTAGGGCGCGAAGGTGCGCAGGTAACAGCCGGATGGGCCGAAGTGGTTGTAGACGGCGTCGAGGAAGACGCTGAGGCCGAGCGCGTGCGCCGCGTCCACGAAACGGGCGAGCGCCCACGGTCCGCCATAGGCGCGGTGGACCGCGAAGGGCTGCACGCCGTCGTAGCCCCAGCCGCGCTCGCCATCGAAGGCGCACAGCGGCATCAGCTCGATGGCGGTGATGCCCAGCTCCACGAGGCGCGGCAGCTCGGCGATGGCCGCGTCGAGCGTGCCTGCCTGGGTGAAGGTGCCGACGTGCAGCTCGTAGAAGATGAGATCGAGCGGCGCGTGGTCACCTGTCGCGATGGCTGCCGAACTTGATTCCGATTCCGAGCTCGAGGCCGCTCTCGATGGCGCTCCCGCTCTCATGTCGGATTCGGTTCCGGATCCCGCTCTCGATTCCGTTGCGTCGTGTCGAAACTCGAAATCGAGATGGGGCGCGACGAGCATCGAGCGCTCGTGGACCGAGCCCGGCTGAAAGCGCGAGACCGGATCGGGCAAGAGCCGCCCGTCAGGCAGGCGGTAGCCATAGAGCGCGCCGGACGAGAGCCGATCGAGGTGTGTCGAAAAGAAGCCGCCCGCGTCCCGCGTCATCGCGATCGTCGCGTGACCTTCGATGTCGAGCGCGAGTCGATCGAGATGTGGCGCCCACACGCGGAACGTGGCGCCATCGCCATCGAGAAAGGCGCCTTGGGCAGGGCTGCGCAAATCTGGCGAGTTCATCGATGTGTTCATGGCGCCGGAGGGTGTGCAGTCGAGGGGGCAGCGACAAGTCGAGCCGCCCGGAATGTCAGAGAAGAAAACCTCTCTCTTCGAGGGTGGTGGCGTGGCGCGCCGCAGGCCGATCGAATCAGGCAGTTCGTCCACAATCAGATCGAATTGGGCTGGAATAGCTGACCGCGAATGTGGTTGAGGCGCGCCGTCTCCGTGAACCGAAGCCGCGCCTGACCGCCACGCGATCGAGTGACCCATGAGCGATGAACGACAGAGGATGATTGGCAGCGCGCGTCGGGGCGCCCACGGGCGCCTCCAGCGTTTCGCCCTCGTCGCGCTGTCCTGCTTCATCGTTGGCCTCGGCGCCGCGAGCTCGATGCCGAGCGCCGTCTTGGTGTCGAAGGACGTCGCTCACCAGGATCAGGTTCAACGCCAGCTCAGCCACGCGGACGGTTCGCCTTGCCCTGATTCAGAACAGAGCGGACATCCGTGTGGTGAGGCATGCGCCTGTATCTGCTGCCCAGGACACGCGGTCAGCCCGGTGTTCTTCGATCCGAGATCGGTCGAGCTCGGCCCATCGCCCTCCGATGCGTTGGAGCTCCCGTTCATCGACGACCTGCACCCCAAGGACGTCCGCACCCGCGTCTTTCACCCTCCGCGCGCCTGAGTCCCAAAGACTCCCCCGCCGCGTGGCCCGCGCGTCTCCAGCCTTGGCTGTGACGGACCGCTGGCGCGTGGCCTTGGCGCAACCAGGACGCCGAGCTTCGGCGCCCTTGGCAAAGCAGGTGATCGATGACGTGTCGCACGTTTGGGCGCACCTCCAGCTGGAGGTGTGCGCCGTTTCCCGTCCATTCCATTTCCCTCTCTCTTTCGACCTTCTTCCTTTTCTTCCTCTTCCTCTTTCTCGGCCTGGCCACGCCCGCCCTGGCCGAGCCACAGGCCGATCCCCCTCCAGTCCAGGTGACGTGGCCCGACCTGGTCGCGCTCGTCGAACGCCATCCGCGCCTCGAGGCGGGCCAGCTCGACATCGACGCTGCCCGCGCGGGCGTGGCGGCAGCCAGCGCCATCCCCAACCCAGAGCTGGAGGTCAGCCTGGACTACGGCACCGAGTCCCTGAGCGACGCTTCGATCGTCGAATGGGACGTGTCGCTGACCATGCCGCTCGGCTGGATTGCCAAGCGCGGCCTGCAGATGGCGGCGGCCGAGGCCGACGTCGAGCGTGCGCGCGCCGAAGTTCAGCTCCAGCGTCGAGAGGTGCTGCGGCAGCTTCGGATGCTCTTCTGGAATCTCCTGGAGGCGCAGGCCCGGGCAGCCTCGCTCGAAACCCTCGAAGCGCAGACCACGGCGCTGCTCCGAACGGTCGAGCGTCGGGTCGACCAGGGTGAGGCGCGCCCGATCGAGGTGGTCCGCGCCGGGCTCGAGCTCGACAGGGTGACGGGCGAGCTGGAGGCAGCGCGCGCCACGCTCAGGGCGCGGCGCACGGCGTTGTCGCTGTGGCTCGGCGTCCCGCTCGACACTGAGATCGTCGCCATCGCGGATCTGGAGACACTGCCAACGGCCTCGAGCCGAGAGGGAGCGCTGGCCACCGCGCGAGAGCAGCATCCGAGCCTTGCCCTGGCTCAGACACGTGCCCGCGCGCTCGAATCCGAGGTCGCGATCGAGAAGCGGGCGCGCGTGCCCGAGTTTTCGTTGAAGGTCTTTGTCGCCCACGAAGTGGAGCGGCAGGCCTACGGCGGTGCGCTCACCATCGACCTGCCGCTCTGGAACTGGAACTCGGGCCGCATCGCCCAGGCCGAGGCAAAGCTCGCCGCTGACCGCAGGCAGGCCGAGGCCGACTGGCGCGAGATCGAAGCCGAAGTCCTCGACGCTCAGGCCGCCTGTGAGGCGTCGGTCGCGGCAGCCGCCCGCTTTCAGAAGACCGTGGTGCCGCGCGCCGAATCGGCCGCCGCCACCCTGGAGAGGACCTACGAGCTCGGTGAGCAGAACCTGCTCGAAGTCCTCGACGGCCGCCGCACCCTGCTCGACGTGCGCCGCCTCTACCTGGACGCGCTTTCCCAAGCCCACATCGCCTGCGGCCGCCTGAGCGCGCTCGTCGGAGAGGAGCTCCCATGAACACCGAGATTCGCTTCACGCCCTGGGCGCTGCCCGCTGCGCCCCGACTCATCCTTCTTCTCTCCTCGATGGCTCTCGTGGCCTGTGAAGGGCCCGCTCCTCGACCGCCCTCCGTGCCCACGGCACCTGTCGAAGACGGCGATCACGCCGACCATGATCACGGCGCTGGCGACGAGATCTCGGATCTCGATCGACCGATCGCCGCGCTCGTCGCGATGAGGTGCGAGCACGACGTGCCGACCTTCACGTGCGACGAGTGCCGCTACGAGGTGGGCTTCGTCCGTGCGAACGCCTCTCTGATTCGAGGCGGCCTGCTCACGACGACGAAGCCTGAGCGCCGAAAGGTGAGCGTGCCCATCGCGCTGACCGGCGTTCTGCAATTCGACGATCGCCGCGTCGGTCACGTGAGCACTCAGGTCGAGGGCATCCTTCGGCAGGTGCGCGTCGGGTTGGGCGACAAGGTCAAGAAGGGAGAGCCGCTGCTCGAGATCGAGAGCGTGGCAGTGGGCGAGGGACAGGCCGCCCACCTCGAAGCGCAGGGGCTGCTCAAGCTGGCCCGCAGCAACTTCGAGCGGGTCAAGGAGCTGCGGCGCGAGCGCATCGCCTCCGAGCGTGAATTCCTGCAGGCCCAACAGGAGCTCTCGGCCGCCGAGATTCGCGCGTCGAGCGCTGCCTCCAAATTGAGCCGACTCGGATCGATCGCCGCCGATGGCCGACTCGTGCTGCGCGCGCCGATCGACGGCACCGTGTTCGAGATGCACGCGGTCTCGGGCGAGGTGGCCAAGACCGACACGCCGCTCCTCACCGTGAGCGACAGCGGCGTGCTCTGGGCGTGGGCCAACCTCTACGAACGCGACCTCGCCGCAGTGAAGAAAGGGCAGGCAGCACAGGCGCAGAACCTCGACGCCGCGATCTCGGTCAAAGCCTATCCGGGCGAGACGTTCCCCGGCACGGTCGAGCTCGTCAGCCCGGCCATGGACGAGGACTCGCGCACGGTCAAAGTCCGCATCCAGGTGAAGAACGACGACGGCCGACTGCTCGCTGGCATGTTCGCCGCCATCCAAATCTTCCTGCCCGGCGCCGAGGAGGCGCTGGCCCTACCGAGCGCTGCCGTGCTCCACGACGAGGGCCGCGACTTCGTCTTCGTCCATCACGACGGGGATGACTGGGTCCGGCGCCCCGTGCGCGTGGGCCGACGGTGGGCTGGCTGGGTCGAGATCGAGAAGGGTGTCGAGCCATCGCAGACCGTGATGGCCGACGGCGCCTTCCTCCTGAAGTCTGACGTCCTGCGCTCGAAGATGGGCGCTGGCTGCGCGGATTGAGAGGAGCGGACGCCCATGAATTCGAATCCAAATCCGATCTCGAATCCGACCTTGAGCCAGCTCCTCCTGAAGGGTCGATTCCTCGTGCTGCTCGCGACGGCCGTGCTGTTCGCCGCAGGTGTGTTCGCCTGGCAGCGCCTGCCCATCGACGCCTTCCCCGACGTGACGAACACGCAGGTCATGATCCTGGCCAAGGCACCGGGCATGGCCGCGATCGATGTCGAGGAGCGCGTCAGCTACCCCATCGAGCAGGTCATGCGCGGTCTGCCGCGCGTCGAGCAGGTGCGGTCCCTGTCCAAAGCGGGCCAGTCACAGGTCGTCATCGTGTTCGAGGACGGCGCCGACACCTACTGGACGCGCCAGGTCGTGTTCGAGCGCCTGAGCCTCGCGCGTGAACAGCTCCCGCCCGGCGTAGAGCCAGAGCTCGGCCCCATCTCCACAGGCCTGGGCGAGATCTTCCAATACACACTCGAAGGCGACGGCCTGAGCGCCATGGACCTGCGCACGATCCAGGACTGGATCGTGGCCCCGCTGCTCAAACCCATCCCTGGCGTGAACGAGGTGAACAGCTTTGGCGGCGAGGTGAAGCAGTATCAGGTGCTCGTCTCGCCCGAGAAACTCGTCGAATACGACCTGACCGTGGCCGAGGTGGTCGAGGCCGTGGCGCAGGGCAACGCGAACGCGGGCGGCGGGGTCGTGGTCCAGGGCTGGGAGCAGCTCTACCTGCGCGGCGTCGGCTTGCTGCACGACATCCCGGACATCGAGCGCATCGTGCTCAAGTCCAAGGGCGGCGCGCCGGTCTATGTGCGGGACGTGGCCGAGGTCGTCATCGGCGCCGAACCACGGCAGGGCGCGGTGTCGCGCGACGGCAAAGGTGAGGTGGTCGCGGGCATGATCATCATGCTCAAGGGCGCGAACGCGCAGGACGTGGTCAGCAGCGTGAAGGCCGCCATCGCGCGCATCGACGAGGCGCTGCCCGAGGGCGTCCGGCTCGACGTGTTTTACGACCGCACCTCGCTCATCGAGGCCTGCATCGCCACGGTGGTGAACGCGCTGATGGAGGGCGGGATCTTCGTCATCCTCATCCTCTTCCTGTTCCTCGCCGAGCTGCGCACCGCGCTCATCGTCGTCTTTTCCCTGCCACTCACCTTCCTCATCAGCTTCATCGTCATGGGCCGGGCAGGCATCAGCTCGAACTTGATGAGTTTGGGTGGCCTCGCGTTCTCGGTCGGCATGGTCGTCGATGCGTCCATCGTCGTGGTCGAGAACATCCGACGACACCTGGCGCACGCTGGCAGGGAGGCGGTCCGGCGGCGCGTCGTGGCCGAGGCGCTCGGTGAGATCGCCAGACCCGTCGCGTTCTCGGTGCTGATCGTGGCGCTCATCCTGGTGCCGCTGTTCACGCTCCAGGGCTGGGAAGGGAAGATGTTCGCGCCGCTCGCCGCGACCATGCTCATCGCCCTCATCGTCTCGCTCGGCGTTGCGCTCACCATCATCCCGGTCCTCTCAGAGATGTTCCTCAGCCAGGCCCCGGAGAAGGAGTTTGGGTTCATCACGCGCCTTCGAGCTGGCTACGCGCGGCTCCTGCATTCGGCGATTCGGCGCCCTGCGGTGACGCTCGGGATCTCGCTCGTCACGCTCCTCGGAAGCTGTGCGCTGATCCCCTTCGTGGGCACGGAGTTCATGCCGCCGCTCGATGAGGGCGCGATCGCGATCAACGTCGTGCGGCTGCCCAACGCCTCGCTCGATGGCTCGGTCAAGGTCGCGACGTTCCTGGAAGAGCGACTGCGCGCCTTCCCCGAGGTCGAAACCGTCGTCAGCAAGACGGGCCGCGCCGAGATCTCCGAGGACCCGATGGGGCCTGAGCAGACCGACGTGTTCGTGATGCTCAAACCAGAGAAGACGTGGACCACGGGTCGAGATCGATCGGCGCTGGTCGAGGCGATCCAGAAGGACCTCGCTCAGATCCCTGGCCTTCGCTACTCGTTCTCCCAGCCCATCGCGCTGCGCGTGAACGAGCTCGTCTCGGGCGTGAAGAGCGACGTGGCCGTGAAGGTCTTTGGGCCTGACCTCGACGTGCTCAAAAGTTTCGCTGACCGAGCCGCCGCCATCTTGGGCAGCGTCGAGGGCGCGCGCGACGTGAAGGTCGAGCAAGTGACGGGACTCTCGCAGCTCGATGTGGTCATCGACCGCGAGGCCGTGGCCCGACACGGGCTCAAGATCGGCGACGTCAACGCCGTGATCGAGACGGCTGTCGCGGGCCAGCAGGCCACGACCATGATCGAGGGGCAGCGTCGCTTTGCCGTGGTCATCCGATTCCCCGAGGTGGACCGCAGCGACGTGCCAGCGCTCGAACGCCTGCTCATCCCAGCGCCCGGTGGCGAGCGCGTGCCGCTCGATCAGCTCGCCGACTTCCAGCTCGTGGAGGCGCCTGCGCAGGTCAGCCGCGAGAACGGGATGCGGCGCGTGGTCGCCGAGGTGAACATCCGAGGTCGCGACCTGGGCAGCTTCGTGGCCGAGGTCCAATCCAAGCTCGCGCCGCTCGTGAAGGCACTGCCACCCGGCTACGTCGTCGAATACGGCGGCCAGTTCGAGAATCAGCAGCGCGCCATGCGCCAACTCGCCATCGTCGTGCCCATGGCCCTGCTGCTGATCATGGTCCTGCTCTACCTGGCGCTGGGATCGATCTGGAACGCGCTGCTCGTGCTGCTCAACCTGCCGTTCGCACTCGTCGGCGGCGTGATCGCGGTGGTGGTCTTCGAGATGCCCCTCTCCGTGTCGGCCGCGATCGCGTTCGTCGTGCTCCTCGGCATCGCGGTGCAGAACGGCGTGGTGCTCGTCACCTTCTTCCGGCAGCTGCGCGAGCAGGGCGCGTCCGTGGAGGAGACCGTGACCCAGGGCTGCGCGCTGCGCTTCAGGCCGCTGCTCATGACCGCGTTCACGAGCTTCATCGGTCACTTGCCGATGCTCTACGCGACCGGATCGGGCGCCGACATCCAGAAGCCGCTGGCCGTGGTGGTCATGGGCGGGATCGTCACCTCGACGCTGCTCACGCTCATCGTGCTGCCAACGATCTACATGCTGTTCGCGCGTCGGTTTGCGCAGACGGCCAGCACCTCACCCGGTGCGACAGGCTCGACCTCGACCTCGGGAGGAGAGGAAGTCTCTGATCGAAGGGGTGATTGGGCACGAATGGCTCCCTTTTCCAGGTGAGCTCTCCGCGAAGCGGGCTAGAGGGGGCGGGCGCCGAAAAAAGGCCTGCCCCTCTGCGCTTGACTTGGTGAACGCCGTTTGACTAAGGCGCCGCGCTTTTTTCAGCAGGTCCCCTTTCCGAGGATCGGCATTCACCACCGCACTGGACGCGAGCGTTCGCGTCGCGCGGTCATTTCCGAGGCATCAGCCTGGCCCGCGCGCCCGGTCTGACGGCAGCGGCAGGAGGTAGCACCCCATGGAAAACATCACGTTCAAAGCGAGCATCCGCACCGAAACCGGCAAGGGCGCCGCGCGCCGCCTGCGCGCCGAAAAACTCATCCCCGCCGTCCTCTACGGACGCGCCGCTGAGCAGTCGCTGAGCCTCTCACTCGATCCCAAGGCGCTGCGCCAGATCATCACCTCTTCGGCGCGCCGCCTCAACACGCTGCTTTCGCTCGACCTCAGCGACGGCAAGGAACACCTCGTCCTCGTCAAGGACTACCAGCTCGACACGCTGTCGCACGACCTCGTCCACGTCGATCTCATCCAGGTGAAGGCCGACGAGCAGGTGACTGTCCGCGTGCCGCTCGCCTTTGTCGGCACCTCGCCGGCCATCAAGGATGGCGGCAGCTTTCAGGCGCTGCGCCGCGAGCTAGAGGTCCAAGTGCTCCCCCTCAAGATCCCCAGCAGCATCGATATCGACGTCTCGAACCTCATGATGGGCGAGAACATTCACCTCCTCGACATCGAGCTGCCCGAGGGCGTGAGCGTCAAGTCGGCGGTCAACTTCACCATCTGCGCGATGGTCGCCCCAGAGGTCGACGAGAAGCGCGGTGGTGCCGAGGCCGCTGCGCCCGCTGGTAAGGGCGGGAAGAAGTAAGTTCCCTCCATCGATTCGCTTCGAGAGAAGGCCTCGCCGGGATCTCCCGCGAGGCCTTCCTCGTTTTCGCGACACAGCACTCTTCGCCACCGCCCGACCTTCATCCCCATAGGAAGGAGGACAGATGTCCCTGTCTCACAGCGCCTCGGCATCATCGCTCGCTTCGTCTGCCTCGATCTCCTCGTTCGCCCTGTTCGGCGTCACCTGCCTCGCCTTTGCCTCTGGGCTCGTGGCCGCAGGCAGCGCCGCGCGCGCCGACGCGCTCGACTTCACGCTCAAATCCAAGGTACTCGCGACCGAGAAGGAGCGGCCGCACATCGCCCTGCAGATCAACGAGCCCCTCGATTTCCTGACCCTGATCCTGGAGCGCGCAGACGGCCAGAAGTTCGAGCACCGCTACGAGCGCGTCGAGGCGAATGGCCGCACCCGGATCGATCTGCCGCTCGCCAAAGGTGTGAGCCGCGCTCAGCATTTCAAGGCGCGCTTCGAGCTCGGCATCGATGGCGAAATCCAACACCACGAGTTCGAGTTCGACGCCGAAATCATCGCGCAGCCGAAGATCACTGTCCGCCCCGAGGACGTGAACGTGGACGGTGGGTTCCTCTCGCTCACGAGTGACCGCGACATCTCACGCATCGACGCCAACGTCTTCAGCGAAGAGGGGCGATTGATCGCGCAGAAGAGCCAGCGCTTCGGCCTCGTGCCTGCGGGCAGCAAGGCCGAGATCCTCTGGGGGCCGACCGAGCAGCGCGTCTTCAAAATCGCGCTCAAGATCTATGACACGGACGACTTCTTCACTGGCCTCGAGCTCATCCCATGGCGCTTCGACATCCCGCACGACGAGGTCAACTTCGTCTCGGGCAGCGCCGAGATCGCCAAGGCAGAGTGGCCCAAGCTGGAGGCGTCGATCCACGTGCTCGGCGAGGTCCTGAAGCGGATGGGCCGCTCGGCCAATCTCAGCCTCTATATCCTTGGCGCGACCGACACCGTGGGAGCGGCCGAGGCCAACCAGAAACTCTCGGCCGCGCGGGCGCTCGCCATCGGCCGCTACTTCCGTTCGCGGGGCATCCGCATCCCCATCTTCACGGCGGGGCTGGGAGAGGAAGGGCTCAGGGTCGCGACCGCCGACGAGGTGGACGAACTCCAGAATCGCCGGGCCGACTACATCGTCACCGTGGAGCCACCAGTGCTCGCGCCTGGCACGCCGCCCGTGAGCTGGAAGAAGATGCCGTGAGATCGATCCCTGATTTGAGGGAGTCTCCTGGGTTCAATTCCATGAGCTCCGCCTTTCCCTCCCTCACGAGCGGGCATGCGCGCGAACGGTCTGTCGAATCCGCCTTCGTGGCGGGCCGAGGAGGTGTCGTCTGAGCTTCCTGAGGGTTCCCAGGATGCGGCGCTCAGCGCGTCGAAGAACACCTCGTGGACGCGCCAGAGGAAGAGGGCTGGCGGGAGCGCTGGGGCATTTGGGCAAGTCGAATCCCCGGGGGAAAAATCGACGAATCTCGCGATGAGGTCGTCGAGCAGGAGCGCCGCGAGCAGCTTGGCGTAGAGGATCTTCTGGGCCAGGCGTTCGTCATGCGCGCGCCAAACGTCGAAGCTGGGAGAATCACATTTGACCGCGCAAGCCCTGGGCCACGGCCAATGCAGCGATGGGCGCGGTCTCGGCTCGCAGAATGCGCTTGCCCAGCGAAGAGGTGCGCGCGCCGAGCGCTCTGACCGCTTCGATCTCGTCGTCGCGAAAGCCGCCCTCGGGCCCGGTGACGATCAGAATCGATTGAGTCGAATCGATCTTAGGGATGAGCTCACAGAAGGCGTGCTCGATCTCGCGCTCGAACAGGACGATGGCGAGCTCGCCTCGGTCATGAGCGCCTCGAACGACATCGGTGAGCGATGCAGGCACCTGGACCTCTGGGATAAAGGCACGCCCGCATTGCCTTGAAGCGGCAGCAGCAATCTTTTGCCAGCGCTCCCGTCTCTGGATGGCCTTCGATTCGTCGAGTTTCACCACGCAATTGATCGATCGAAACGGCTCGATGCGCATGGTTCCAAGCTCGGTCGCTTTCTCGATGACCCAGTCGAGCTTGTCGTTCTTGAGCAGCGCGGGTGCAATCGAGAGGCGTGAGGGCTCTTCGAGATCGGGCAGGCGCTCACCCAATTCGAGCGATGCGTTTTCGAGATTCAGGCGTGCGCGGTAGCGGCCTCCCAGCCCATCGAAAACCTCTATGTCCGCACCATCACCGAGCCTGAGCACGTCGATCAGATAATGCGTCTCGCGTGGCACGAGCGGGAGCGTGGCTTGGATGCGCTCTGGCGCAATGGGCAGGCGCGTCGTCACAGCGGTGCGATCTCGAGGTTGTCGAAGAAGAGCTCGCTGTCCCAGCTCGAGAACCCAAAGCGATCATTGCCCGGGCCGCGCAGAGGCTTCTCGTCCTTGAAGGAGAGGCGCTTTTGAGCGTCGACCAAAACATCGAGCTGGCCAGCACGCCGCTCGATGCGCAGGTGATAGCGCTGTCCTTTCTTCACCTTGAAGCTGGTCTCGGTGACGCGGTCGCGACCATGCTCGTCGAGACGGGCGATGATCGATGTCTTGTTCGACCAGCCGCCGAGAACCACGACATAGCCCGAGGCGTGTTCCCAGCCATTGCCAAAGAGCTCGCACTTGATGTCGCCATCCTTGGAGTTGCTCCACACATCGAACTCGATGGCGACTTCGTCGGGCAGCGCGGCGTTGAGCCACAGGGGGTTATTCTTCACGCCCGGCGATTGGAGCGTGCCATCGACGATTCGCCAAAAGCCACCACCGGTGACGTAGTTGGGACCAATCTCGGTGCGCTCGAAGTCGTCGGCGAATGGAACAGATGCCGTGATGAGCTGATGTGGTCTCAAAAAGCGGATGACAAAGGGGATTTGCACCAAAAGCGCGATCGCGATGAGGATCGCCCACTGCCCTCTGCTCATCTGCATTCTCAGTTGCATCTGCCTGTGTCCCTCGTTCCTCGACCTTGGTCTTCGCCTTTGCCTTCGCCCGTTTTTGGTGATCCTCGAGGACGACTTTTCGATGTGTAGGCGCAAAGCCCCTGTGCCTGCCCGTCGTGCGTTTGTCGTTCGACGATCGATGGGGCGGTCACGGGAAAGCGCCCCTGCGACATCCGTCCAACCGGCTATTTTCAGATTCAATCCCCAGCGTCGATCTCCAGGTATTTGAAGTCGGCCACCTGGCTCTGTATCCAGGTCTTGAGATTCTTGACGAGCTTGGCTTCGATCTGACGGGTGCGCTCTCTGGTCAATCCAAACTCCTCGCCGAGCGCCTGCAGCGTGAGCGGCTCTTCGGCAACGAGACGCTTCTCGAAGATCTGCTTTTCACGCCCTTCCAGTGAGGCGCCAAACTCATCGAGTTTACGCCGCATGATCTCCTGGATCTCGAGATTGCCGAGCGTCTCGTCGACAGCAGGTGCCTCCCAGACAAAGCGATCAGCACGCGGCGTTGGATCGTCGTCACTGACAGGCGCATCGAGGCTCTGCTCACCGGCGGACATGCGCTGCTCCATCTCGGTGACGTCCTCCTCGGTGACATCGAGGCGCTGGGCGAGCAACTTGGCCGTTGGCTCGAAACCCTGTTCCACGAGCTTGTCGCGCTCCTTGCGCAGGTTGAAGAACAGTTTGCGTTGCGCCTGCGTGGTCCCGAGCTTCACGATGCGGAAGTTCTCCAGGATGTAGCGCAGGATGTAGGCGCGAATCCAAAACGCCGCGTAGCTGGAGAGCTTCACGCCTCGGTAGGGGTCGAACTTCTGGACCGCGTGCATCAGCCCGACGTTGCCCTCCTGGATGAGATCGAGCAGCGAGAGCGTGTTGCGGCGGTATTCGTGCGCGAGCTTCACGACGAGACGCAGGTTGGCGGTGACGAGCCGGTAAGCCGCATCCACATCGCCCGTCTCGCGAAGGCGAACGGCCAGCTCGTGCTCCTCCTCGCGTGAGAGCAGCGGGTGGCGCATGATCTCGCTCATGTAGCGGCGCAAGGGATCGAGCGTTGCTGGCTGGCGATCGGTCAGAGCGATTGGTGAGAGCGATTGCGCGCGCCGAGGCTTGAGGACGAGGGCATTGCCGCTTGGGGCGCTGTCTTCGAGCTCGGCAATCGGCACCGACAGATCCAGCGCAGCCGCGTCGTCTGCCTGGATGATGTCCGAAAAATCGAGCTCGTCTCGATCTGGCGAGGCGTCTTCTTCGAGCGGCGATGGCGGCGTCGGAGGCAGGATTTCGGGTTCGAGGGCGGTGCCGCGCGACGATGTCTTGGGGGTGATCAGAGGAGACTCCAAAAAAGATTTTTAGTTATTCTTTCAAGAAACCATATTCATAAACCTTGGGTTCAATCTTTTTGGCCAAATTCTTCAATGCCACACGCAGTTTCCCAATGAGATCATTGTAAGTCTCATCATTGCTGTTCTTATTCATATTTCCCTTTTCGCCACGCTCCTGGAAGTATTCGCGAATATCATAAAAAGCCGCGTTCACATCGATGTTCGGCTGTTTGTGGTAATAACTCCACAAATCTCGCCCAGCATTGAAGACAGCGGTCGCGGCTTCAGAGAATTCACGTTTTACGTTGTCTGCTTTAGAACCAGCAGGGCTTCTGCCGCCATTGCTGATATAAAATAAAAGGGGCTCGGCGATAGCGCTGGGTTCTATTTTTCCGGCGATAAATTTGGTCATAAAATCACTACTGAATTTATCACGGGCACCGACTTCGTATTCTGTGAATGGAATCCAGTGATTGACGCCATGTTTTGCCGAAATGTTATTACTGTCGCTGAAAAGCGTGTAGCAGAGGCAATCGTTTTGGAATTCCAGGTCGGTTTTCCAATTGTCATTCGGATATAAGAACTGATCGCGGTCGTTGAGCCATTTCCGTTTTATGCAATGACGGACAGCCAAATAAATTGAAACAGGGATGAGGTTAGTTAAGTTTATATTGAATTTCGTGACACCCTTTGAGTTCCCAACTCCGGTCAAATGGCCATAAAAAGCGATGTTGACATAGTTGGAATTTTGAAAATCCGTTCCCTTGGCGCAAAGCTCTGCGATTCCATTCGATTTAGAAGTAAAATTTTTCAGCCAATTGTTTATGGATTTATTTGAAACAAAAAATTTTTTCTTGCCACGTTTCTTTCCCTTGGCGTCAAAAACGTCTGAAGAGATCTGTTTGAATACTTTATTTTTGGCCGTGTCCCAGATTTTGAATCCAATAGGGAAATCGCCAGTTACATTGTCAAAGGTGTCGGATGGAACGATAAACATCTTTTCTAGGGAGGCCGTAAAGAATTTTCGAAATCTGGAAAAATTAGAAGAATTGAGTGCCTTTAGTTTAGAAAACTCTCCGATTTTGCATCCTGGAATTTCTTTATAGATTCTATACAAAAACTGAATAAAGAGTTCGCGAAAGGCCTTTCCCATTATCGGCGAGTAGCGATCATAGATGACACTTATATTCGAAACATTTGTCTTTGCATTGCCAGAACAAGTGCTTGCCGCCTCCGCATAAGGCGGATTGATATACACAATCAGTTTCTTCCGCTTCCCCTCATCATTGATGATGTCTTGCAGCGGTTTCGGCAGTTTTGAAAAATCATCGTTCAAAAAATCGAACTGAAATACATGCGAATCTAAAAGGTTTGCACCATTCGCTATTCGATCGTGCATGACATCGACATCGGCCTTATCTATCGTCGAAGCCCAGATGTTGTATTTATTGATTAGCCCAGCGAGCAAGTTGCCCGTGCCTGCCGCGCAGTCCCAAATGTAATACTCGTCTTGCCAGTTTTCGCCAAAGACATCGGCCAAATACTTTTGAGAGAGTTCGACCCAGATTTTCGGCGTAAAGAATGACCCTTTGCGCTCGCGAACGTCTTGGGGAACGAGCAAATCCTGCCGTTCGACGATATAATTCCAGTAATCTTGGAGTGGCGGGCGATCGTATTTTGTCCAAAATCGCGTGTGCGCTTTTTGATTATCCTTGAACGTCGCCCGCGAGCTGCTCGAAAGGCCCAATTCATCTAATTTTCTGTCTAATTCATAGTGATCTAATTTCAGGAGAACGGATAACTTGTCTTTAATCGTCATGTTTTCCTGAGAGAGTAAATCTGCCAAATAAAAGTCTCTGTCGTAAATTCCTTTTTTCTTGGCTATCTCCCAGTTGATCATGATGGTTGGCTTCACTGTTTCGAGCCATTTATTATAAATTGTAATAAAATTATTCTTATCAATTTTTGTTTTTGTGGCTCCTGATCGTTCGGGCGTGAAGTTGTCTTTTATAAATTGTTTTAGTTCCTCTTCATCGTTTTCGAAGTCGAAAAGATAGATGTCACCTTCACTGATCTGGGCCACCTGCGCATAGACTTGTTCGAACTCTTTCGTTTTATAATCTGAGGGCGCAACCTTCCAATTGAAATCGTTTTGATGAAAAATATCTTGGACCTCAGAAAATGAGATGAAAGCTATTTTTTCATTGTCGAAGCACCCAAGAAAAGGCGGCGGTAAAATCCTATCAAATGTCCTCGCTTTGCCGATGGTCAAAACGAGTTGTGTGAGCATCTCTTCGACATCTGTCGTTTTGCTCTTGGCCTCAGCCCACACGAGATATTCTTCTCCTGCCCGGACGGAGAAATCGATGTCCCTGATGATTTCTGTGCAATCGAATTTTCCGAAGAAATCCTGCGCGACCCTATTCTTTAATTCTTCTTCTCGGATACCTTGGTATTTCATCGCGATTTCCTCCTTCATTAAACTTTCCGTTTTATGGGAATAACGATTGGCAAGGTGACGGCGCGCCGTCACCCAAGGAACGACGATAAAAGGGCTTTACCTCGGCCTACTGCTCCTCGGGTGGCTCGTTCGGCGGAATCTCCACTGTCCGCTCCCCTTCTGCCGCCACATCGGCGAGCTCCCACTTGGCGCCGAGGCGCGCAAGCAAGAAGCAACCAACGCCAAGCAGCACAAAGGCAATAAGACTCACCACCTGCCCCGCCGTTCCCGAATACCAGGCCGTCGCAGTGTCGATGAGCTTCGGGGTGCCAGCGGCCACGCTCGCCGGATCGAAGCTGAAGTCGATGCCCACGCTCAAGTAGCGGATGATCGCGCCGACCTCGGGCAGGCGTGAGACGGCCGAGAAGATGCCGATGAGCGCCGCGCCCGCCATGAGTCCCGAGGCAATGAGGTGCCCCTGCTCTGCCCGCGCGGTCTTCTCCTCCGCCGTCTTGCCCGTCCTGCTCACGATCCACGAGACGAACGCACCAGCGAGCACGGCCAGGTTGATCGAGATGGGCAGATACATGCCCAGCGCAAACGCGAGCATGGGCACGCCCGCCATCCACAGCAGAATCGCGACCACGCCACCCACCGCGTAGAGCAGGATCGGCTGCTCGGCGCTCGACATCACGCCGCTCACGATGGCGGCCAGCATGTTGGCCTGCGGCGCGGGCAGCACGTCCGTGTTGGAGATCATCTGACCGGTGGATGGGTCGAGGACGAGGAAGTGATACGCGCTGTCCATCAGCGGGATGATGAAGGCGATGAGCAGCGACGCCACGATGATGCCGACGAACTTCCACTTCTGTTGGCTCTTGGGCGTCGAGCCGATCCAGTAGCCGATCTTGAAGTCGGTGATGAGCGCGCCCGAGGTCGACAGTGCCGTGCAGACCGCTGTGCCGATGACGAGCGCGATGAACATGCCTGCCTTGCCCGTGAGTCCGGCCACGGCCATGACCGCCGCCGCGATGACGAGCGTGATGAGCGTCATGCCCGAGACTGGGTTCGTGCCGACCGTGGCAATGGCCTGCGCCGCAACGGGCGTGAACAAAAACGAGAGCAAAAAGCCGACGAGAGCACCCACGAGGGCAAACAGCGCCGACTGAGTGACGCCGTAATTCGCCTCGCTCGTGACAGCCACCACGAAGAAGAGCGCGGCCATGAGCAGGGCACTGATGAACTGCACGGCGAGCACGAGCTTCGGGTCCATGTCGCGCTGCGTGCGCTCCTCTTCGACGAGTGCGCCCTTGCCCGAGGTCAGGCTCTTGAATCCGAGCGAGACCGATCCCGCGATGATCTTGCCCATGCGGATCATGCCGATGATGCCCGAGACCGCGATGGCGCCGATGCCGATGGGCTTGACGAAAGCGCTGAAGATTTGTCCCGAGCTCATCGTCGCGATGTCGAAAGTCTGACCGATGTAGGTGAATGACTCGGCCTGCGCGCCAAAGTGGAAGATGAGAGGGACGAGCACGAGGCAGGCGAAGACCGACCCTGCCGCAATGATGGCCGCGTATTTGAGGCCGATGATGTAGCCGAGGCCAAAGAGCGCCGCGATGCCGGTCACGTTGATGTCGAAGCGCAGGGCCGAGAGTTTTTCCCCCATGCTGCCGAGCAACGTTTTGCTCGTCAGAGACGCGTTCCAGGCGTGGATGGTCTCGGCCATGAAGTCGTAGAGCGCGCCCAAGCCGATGGACATGAGCAGGATGCGGCCAGCGCCCTTGCCCGACTTCTCTCCCGAGACGAGGATCTCGTTGATGGCCGTGGCCTCGGGAAAGGGCAGCTCACCGTGCAGGTCGCGCACGAAGTATTTGCGCAGCGGGATGATGAGAGCGACGCCGAGGCATCCGCCAATGGCGCACGCCAGGAAGATCTGCCACCAGGTCGGCTCGAGCTGGTTGATGTAGAGCGCTGGGACCACGAAGGCCGCGCCAGCCGCCACCACGCCCGCTGCCTGTCCGATGCTCTGGACCATGACGTTTTCGAGCAGCGTGCTGCGTGTCCGGCGCATCTTGCCAAAGAAGATGGCCATCACCGCGATGGGGATGGACGCCTCGATGCCGTTGCCCGCTTTGAGCGCCATGTAGATGCAGGCCGCCGACCAGAGGACGACCATGCCGAGGCCCATCCATACCGACCATTTGGAGACCTCGGCGCGCGTATCACCCGACGGCACGATGGGCTCGTAGGTCTCACCCGGTTGGAGCTTGGTGTAGGCATTGGCTGGCAGGAGCTTGCTGCGCTTCTGGGGAGCGTCCATCGAGGGGTCTCCAATTTGGAAGTTGGGGGGGGGGAAGTCGGGATCTTCTGAGGAATAGGAAGGGACGAAGAGGCGTGACCAGGGACGCGTGACGCCTTTGAGTCGACGAGACAGCGGCTCGACCTTTGGGGAGCGGCTCTCACGAGGTGGGCCGCGCAAAAGGAGCGGGGCGCAAGCCCATTTCGAAGGTGATGTCAAGGCACGCCGCTGGGAGTGAAGGACGACGTGCTTGCGCTCCTGTGGTCGCCCATGCGCCTGGAGCGAGGGCCAATCGATAGGGCGGGCACAGGGGCCCGCTCCTACCCATTCCTCTCGACCGACAAATTCAAACCAGGAGAACCCCGATGACCGCGATCGCCTCGATCCTCGACACCGCTCACCGTGATGGCGAGCGTGGCACTCGACTTGGAAACCAGGTCAATGCGCCAAGGCACGGGATCTTCTCCGCTCACTCGGCGCGCGGTTGACGCAGGTGAAGGCCTCGCCTCGGGCGATCCAGCACCTGCCGATAGACAGCCGCGTGGTGCTCGATGAGCCGCTCGATGCCGAGCTCACGCTCGACGAAGTGGCGTGCCCGCTCCCCCATCTGCGCGCGCAGTTGAGCCGATCCGAGGAGCGCTTCGAGCCGCGCGGCGAGTAGGAGTTTCGCGTCGATGGGCACGACAAAGCCGCGCTCCTCGTTGGCCACGAGCTCGGCATTGCCCCCCGCGTCAGTGACCACCATCGGCAGGCCCGCGGCCATGGACTCGATGATGGCGTTCGACAGGCCCTCGGCCCGCGAACAGAGCACGCCGATGTGGCAGCGCTTGAGGAGCGCAGGGACATCGGTGCGTCGCCCCAGAAACGCGATCCGCCGCGCCAAGCCGAGCTCGGCGACCTGCCGTTCGAGACGCGGTCGCCTTGGGCCATCGCCGATGAGCCATAGGCGCGCCTCGGGGTAGCGTGGCGTAAGCCACGAGAAGACCTCGATGAGGAGATCCTGCGCTTTGACCTCGTGGTTCATGTTCGCGACGTGGGCGATGACGAGCTCGTCGTCGCCGATCGGCGGGGTTGGGGCGTCGAGATCGCGCGCGGCCCGCGCATCGAAGCTCTGCAGATCGATCCCATTGTGGATGACCGTGATCCGATCGCGCGACACGAGCTCGTCGCGCAGGACCTGGCGCTCGATGGCCGCGGCGTTGGCGATCAGGTGATCGGACGCGAGCGTCACCGCCTTGAGCGCCATCCTCTGGCCGAGGTTCTGCCAGTGGAGCAGGTCCAGGCGGCTGAGCACGACCCGAGCCCCGCACAGCCGCGCCGCCGGGACCGCGATGAGCGACGTGTAGAAGTCGTGCGCATGGATGAGCACGATGCCCTGGCCACGCAGCCACCAGGCCAGCCGCGCCACCTGCCAGGCAGTGATCGGCGAGGCCAGGCTTGCGGCGAGCGGAAAGGCTTTGGGAAAGAGTCCGATCGACTTGGCCGACTCCAGGTGCGCGCCTTCGAGATGCAGCGTGGCCATGTGAACGTCGAACGCGCCGAGGAGCCCCTTGGCCAGGGCAATGGCCTGCCCCTCGGTGCCACCGAGGTGGAAGTTGTTGAGGAACTGCGCGATGCGCGGGCGCGGCGTGTCTTTCGTCATCGGAGAGCCTCTCGTGCGCGCGCGGGCGTGGCTTCGGATGCCGTGGCCAGAACGGCGGACCTCGCCTGGACGCGCTCGCAGCAAGCCAAAAGTGCCCAGAAAAAAAAGAAGTGGGCGGAGATGAGGTAGCCGCTGAACAGGTCGCACAGGAGGAAGCCCGCGCTGCCAGCGATGAGCGCGCGGGTGATGCCCAGGAGGGTCTCATCCGATGACGCGGCCACCGATCGCTCTCGCGACAGCGCGCGCCAGACCTTGAACGCGCCGCCCAAACCGCTGCCCACGAACCCGAGCAGGAGCGCGAACCCGAGCAGTCCAAGCTCACCCACGACCGATAGGAAGATGTTGTGCGCCACGAGCGAGATGCCGCGCGCCTCGCGGGGCGCGTAGTCGCCCCAGGCCGATTGGAACGCGCCCAGGCCAACGCCGGTCATCGGGCGATCGCGACTGATGTCCGCGGTGATCTCCCAGGCAAAGACGCGCCCCATGGCCGACAGGTCGCGCTCGAAGCGCCCGAGCGTCTCGGTGCGCTCCCAAAAGCTCGACGGCGCGAACACGACGAGAGCGACGAGGAGCGCGAGCGCCACGAGCCCCGCGCGGACGCGCTTCTGCCCGAGCAGCACCCATACGCCCACGCTGCATGCGAGGCCGAGCGCGCCGCCGCGCGAGTGCGTAAAGACGATCGCGGCCACGCAGCTCACGGCGGAGACCCCGGCCACGGCGCGCTGCCAGAGGCCGCGCTTCGAGAGCGCGAAGAAGAGGGCCAGCGGGACGAGTGCTACCAGCGTCATCGAGAGGTGGTTGGGGTCGGCATAGACGCCCTCCCAGCTCGCGCGGAAGCCATCGATGAGATCAGTCCCGCTCCGCCAGCGATCGATGGTGCCAAAGGCTGGCGCCAGCGCGCAGATCACGATGACGAAGCACAGGCGCGAGAGGCGCGCGGTCGAGTTCACGACGTTGACGACCGTCAGATAGATCGCCGCGAGCTTGAAGAGCTCGAAGACCATGGGCCGCGTCACCTCGGGGGCGCGCGTCCAGATCATCGACAGGAGCGCCCAGACGCACAGCCCTATCAGGAACAGGCCGCGCGGCGGGTCGAGCGAGAAGGGGCGGCCCGCGGCGAGGCGCCCGATGGTGATGCTCGCGAGGGCGAGGAGCGCGCTCGCTAACGCAGGCCTGAGTGCGCCGAGGGCCGGGATGAGGTGCGCGATGCTCGCGTAGGTCGAGATCGCGAAACCCACGAGCGCGACGAACGCCAGCACCTCGCCGCCACCGTCACCTGTTCGCCGCCGTACGAATTCCACGACGCCACGCCTCCCATCCAATTCCGATCTTCGACAGCGGAAGGTAGGCATGAGCCGAGAGGACGAGGATTCTCCTTGCAGGGCGCCCCCTCTCCCCAACCCGCCCTCTCCCACTTGAGGAAGAGGGAAAAGAACGAGGATTCTTTCCTCAGAATCAGCTCCAATCCGAACCGAGAAAATCCCTCTCCCGATCGAGGGAGAGGGCCGACGCGAAGCGACCTGGAGAGGGCGCGCAATTCGAGTTTTCACACGGAAAGATTCCCCCATGTTCGACGACGACATCCGAGAGTTTCTGAGGTTCACCGCGCGCCCGATCGGGACCCCGGAAAACGAGCGCGCCACGCGCTTCCTGGCCGAGCACGCGGCCGCGCGCGGCTTCGAGGTCACGCGCCTGCCCTTCGACTGCCTGCGCTGGGAGCACGGCACGGCCTGGATCGAGCGCGGCGACACGAGATTCGCGCTCCATCCAGGAGAGTTCTCCTCATCCTTCGAGGGTGGCGCGGCCATCGCCCAGGCGCAGAGCCTCGACGAACTCCGTGCGCTCGACTGCACGGGCAAGATCCTGCTCCTGCATGGGACCATCGCGGCCGAGCCACTGATGCCCCAGGAGTTCCCCTTCTATTTTCCAGACGAGCACCGCGCTCTCTACGAGGCGCTCGAGGCTGCCCAGCCAGTGGCCATCGTGGCCTTCACCGGCGCGCATCCCTCCTGTGGCCAGAACCCCTTTGCGCTCATCACGGATCCGACGTTCGCCATCCCCATGGCTTTTGCCGACGTGCGGACCTTCGAGGCGCTCGACGCTCTCGACGGCGACGCGCTCCTGAAGATCGACTCCCGCTGCCTTCCAGCGACAGGCGAACAGCTCGTGTTCCGCAGGCCAGCCAAGAGCGAACCGTCGCGCGGCAAGCTCGTGCTCTGCGCGCACATGGACACGGCCTATGGGACGCCGGGCGCGCTCGACAACGCGACTGGTATCGGTGTGCTCCTCAGCGTTCTGGCGCGTCTGGAGCACTGGCAGGGCAGCGTCGAGCTCGAGGTGCTGCCCTTCAATGGCGAGGACGCCTACGGCGCGAATGGGCAGCTCGCCTGGCTCGCGACGCAGCGGCCCGACCTCAGCGACGTGTTGTGCGCGATGAACGTGGACGCCGTGGCGCACCGAGGCTCGAAGGTGGCCATCTCCAGTTATGGCCTGTCCGACGAACAGACGCGGGCGCTCGACCGCGCGATGGCTGGCAAGCGCGCGCTCACGAAGGGGGAACCGTGGTTCGCTGGCGATCACGCGATCTTCGCGTTTCGGGGCATTCCCTCGCTCGCCCTGACCTCGTCCGATCTCGTCGAAGGCGTGATGCCATTGATGCACACGCGGCACGACACGCCGGATCAGGTCGACGTCGATCTCATCGAGCGCGCCGCTGACTTCTTGGCGACCTGGATTCAGGGCTTTTGAGCGGGAGATCGCGCAGAAGACTCGAGCCCTCGTTTTTTCGGATGTCGACAAAGGGTGGGCAGGGGCTTGTGCGCAACGCCCCTGCGCAAAACACATTGCTCCAGACGACATCGTCAGAACTCGATTGTCCTCTGGGGAGCCCTCAAGATTCCTCTTGCCACTCGACCGACTCTTGGCCTTTTCCGCCGCCCGATTTTGCAGACCGAACCAACGAGGATGGGTGACGTGAACTCAGAGCCAGAGGACGAGAGGGCAGAAGAACGAGGGCAGGGCGCACCGACGTGGGAAGCGATCGGCGCGGCCTTGAACGCGGGTGATCTGCCTCGGGCGTATGCGGTGCTCAAGGCCATGACCGAGCTCGATCCAGAGCTCGCGGAAGGCTGGATCAACCTAGGCGCCTTGGAGCGCGCGATGGGCGAGCTGCGCCTCGCGGTCGAGCATCTCGAACGCGGCATTGCACTGCTCGAAGCGCGCTCGCACTCGATCGATCCTCTCGCGCTCCCGGCCTGGCTCAACCTCGCCGAGATCCTCGAAACGCTCGAAGAGGTGGATCGATCCGCTGCGGCATTGCGCGAAGCCTATCGCCGAGATCCGCACTCACCGGCGCCGCTCATCCAGCTCGCCGGGCTCCAGGCGCGCGCGGGCCACCTCGACGCGGCCATCCAGACGGCCCGCGATTACTGCCGCGCGGCGGTCAGCATCCTCTCGGAGAAGGCCTCGATCGGGCTCGTTCGAAAGTTCCAGAAGGCGATCGAGGCGGCCGACACGGTCGATGGAAAGCTGCTCCTCGTCGCCACGCGCGAGGCAACGGCCATGGCCTTCGATGCAGCGGCCTGGCCTCTACGCGACACGGCCCGCTTCGAGGTTCCCCGCCCATCCTCCGATGAAATCGACGACGTCTTCGAGCTGAAGCGCGACGACGCGCTCATCGAGGCCACGGGCGTGCCGCGCACGCTCCTCACCTCGCCCGTGTATGGCTTTCCGGGCAACGCGCCCGCCGCCTCGACAGCGCTCTTCACCGTGCCCATCGAGCTGGGGGGGCCCTTCCCCGTGTGCATCGCCACGAGAACCGCCTGGAATGCGATGGCGCTTCGCATCCGTTTCACCCATGCCACGCACGATGACGACGACATGCTCCGCGCGCTCGTGCCCATCACCGACTGGTTCAGACGTGGCTTCGACGGCCAATTCTCACTCCAGAAGGACAAGGGCTTTTTTCACGCGATCTCTCGGCCCGTGCGCGTGGGCGATCGCGGCGTGCGCTTCGACATCGATTTGGGCCTCGCCAATCAGACGGCCATCGCCGCGCTCGTCGAGGCGATCGCGGACATCCACCGACACCATCCGATCGAGCGCGTCGTGCTCGGCGATGGGCTGCTCGGGTGAACGAGCTCGGCGCTCTCCCTCTGGCGCTTCGCGCCACCTCCCTCTGGGAGGGATGCTTTCTGCTCCCCCTCACCGAGGGGGAAGGCGGCGCAACCGGTAGGGGGAGCTGCATGCAGCAAGGAACTCCCTTCCGATTCATCCATCCTCCACGAGGCGCTCTCCCTCAATGACGACCACCTCCTCCCTGCCTCCCTGCTCCGAAGAAGGCCTCGCGCACATCGTCGAGAGGCTGACCTCGGACGCGCCTCTGCTCGACGCATTTCACCTGCGGCCAGGCCTCCGACGCGAACTGCCCTCGCGCGACTCTCTCATCGAAATCGTCGAGACCCTGCGCGCCATCCTATTCCCCGGTTTCTTCGGCCCCTCGGAGATCTCCGCCGAGAGCCTCGGCTACGCGATTGGCGCTGCCCTGGATCGCGTCAGCCGCGCGCTGAACGAGCAGATCCGACGCGGCCTGTGCGCCGCCTGCGCAGAGCCGACGGAGGCCTCGTGCGTCGAGTGCGCACAGCTCGCGCGCGACCTCACGCGCCGATTCCTCCAGCGCTTGCCGTTCCTGCGCGACGTGCTGCTCACCGACGTGCGCGCCGCCTACGAGGGCGATCCTTCGGCCACGAGCGAGGCTGAGGTGCTCTTCTGCTACCCAGGCATCTTCGCGATCACCAACTACCGCCTGGCCCACGAGCTCCACTCGCTGGGCGTCCCCTACCTGCCGCGCATCATCACCGAGCTGGCACACAGCCTCACGGGCATCGACATCCACCCGGGCGCGACCATCGGCGGCGCGTTCTTCATCGACCATGGGAGCGGCGTGGTCATCGGCGAGACGTGCGTCATCGGCGAGCACGTCAGCATCTACCAGGGGGTGACGCTCGGGGCGAAGAGCTTCCCTCTCGACGCGCAGGGCAACCCGATCAAGGGCGTGCCCCGCCACCCCATCCTCGAAGATGGCGTCGTCATCTATTCGAACGCGACCCTGCTCGGTCGCATCACCGTTGGCAGCGGCTCGACCATTGGCGGCAACGTCTGGCTGACCCACAGCGTCCCGCCCGGCAGCACCATCACGCAGGCCAACGCGCGCGCGCCGAGCCCGTGATCCACGTGCGTCGATCGAGCGGCGGCCGAACGCGAAAAAAAGTGCTTGACCAAGTGTGTAAAAATTAACAAAAGGCCGCTCGTTTTCGATGACAGCACTGATTTCGGCCTCTTATCTCCCCCCTGAGAGGCCACCTGAAGGTCGCCGGGTTTTTCTCTCCTTTCCCCGGCGGCCTTCTTTTTTTTGTCCGCGCCGCCATGCCCGACTTCCGCGTCAACGAGATCTTCGAAAGCATCCAAGGCGAGACCACGCACGCGGGGCGTCCTTGTCTGTTCGTCCGATTCACGGGCTGCGACCTGCGCTGCCGCTACTGCGACACGCGCTACGCCTATGAGGGCGGCGAGCTCTGGGAGGCCGAGGCGGTCCTCGATCGGTTGCGGCATTTCCGGTCGCGATTCGTGACCCTCACCGGCGGTGAGCCCATGCTCCAGCCAGCGCTCCCCGAGCTCTGTCAGATGCTCATCGCCGACGGGTTCGAGGTCGCGATCGAGACGCATGGCCAGCGACCGCTCGGCGCGCTGCCGATCGAGGTTCGACGCATCGTGGATCTCAAGACGCCAGGCTCTGGTTCCGAGGACACGCGCCTCCTCAACCTCGCGGACCTGCGCGCCACCGACGAGCTGAAGATCGTCGTGACGAGCCGCGCCGACTTCGACTGGGCGCGCCAGATCGTCGAACGCTTCGAGCTCGATCGCCGTGGCCTGCCCATCGTCTTCTCGCCATGCTTTGGCGAGGTGGCGCCGCGCGATCTCGTCGCATGGCTGCTCGACTCGGGCCTCGACGCGCGCATCGGGCTCCAGCTGCACAAGGTCATCTGGGATCCTGGCGCGCGTGGGGTGTGATTCAGGGAGGGCGAGGACTCTCCCCTTCCAGCGCTTCTCCCCCTCTCGTCCCTCGTCGGAGAGAGGTGGCGCACAGCGCCGGAAGAAGCGGGCGCTTCCGAAGGAAAATCAGACCCCGAGACCTTCTGGAAAACCGCTCGGAATCCGTGACGTCCTTCTCTAAAAAGCGCGCCTCTTCGTTGCGCTGGACGCCTCCTGACGATCGAACCTCTGACCGATGCGCCACTCCCGAACGCCGCGCCGTGTCGCGCGCCTCGCCTCTGCCCTTCGCCTCCGCCACTGGCCGTCTGACCTGACCCGCCTGAGCGAAGCGCTGCTGATCGCGGCCATCTTCTTCTGTCCACTCGCGCTCGGCAGCGCTCGGCTGAGCGCTGTTGGCATCGCAGCGCTCATCGCCTTCCTATCTCTCGCGTCGATCACGCTCGCCCGCCTCTGGGACAAGGAAAAGCGGCCATTGCTCCTGCCGCGGCCCACGTTCGTCCTGGGCGCCGTCGCGATCGCCATCGGACTCCAACTCTGTCCGCTGCCGCCAGCGCTCCTCGGCCTCGTCGCGCCCGCGACCGCAGAGCTCTTCGAGACAGCGCTCGGCCCCGTCGGGCTCTACCCCGCCTTTCGACCGCTCTCGCTCGATCCACCGGCAACGGCCCGCGCCGCGCTCTCGCTCCTGTCCTGCCTGATGGGCTTTGTCGTGGCCGCGCAGATCGCCTCCTCCAGCGTAGGCCGCGGCCGCCTGATGGCTGCACTTGGCCTGAGCGCGCTCGGCATCGCGCTCATCGGGTTTGGCCATCGGCTCGCTCACGCGCAGTCGCTCTTCGGTGTCTTTGCCTATGCGCAGGCGGCCCCGCCCCTGCTCACCACGTTCGGCAACCCGAACCACCTCGCGGCCTTCCTCACGATTGGCGCACTCACGCTCTCGACGCTCGCGCTCGACGCCCAGGACGGCAAAGTGCGCTTCGCGTGGCTGCTCGCCTACCTCGCGGTGGTCAGCGCGATCTTCCTGTCGCTCTCGCGCGGCGGGATCGCGGCGTTCCTCGTGGGCCAAGCGCTCGTGTTCTGGAGTCACCGCGCGCTGCACCGCGAGGACGGCAGCGCGCTCGGCTCGCGACGCCTCTGTGCCGCGCTGGGCTTGAGCGCTGCCACGGCGGTCGCGCTCTACCTCGCCGCCCAAAAACTCTTCGACGAGTGGTCCTCCTTGTCCTCGATCGAAGGCCTGCGTGCCTCCAAGCTCTCGCTCTTCACCAAGGTCTTGCCCCTACTGCGCGAGCACTGGCTGCTCGGCGTTGGGCGCGGCGCGTTCGAGCCCGCGTTCCAGCGCTTTTTGACCACCCCCGGAGAGGGCGCGCTGACATTCACGCATCCCGAAAACCTAGCGCTCCAGTGGATGGCCGAGTTGGGCATCCCACTCGGTGCGCTCTTCCTCCTCTGCCTGGCCTTCTGCCTGTGGAAGGGCTTTCGCGCGGCTGGCCGCGACACCCTGCGCTGGGGCGCGCTCCTGGCCGTTTTCAGCGTTGGGCTCCACGACCTGGCCGACTTCAGTCTCGAATTCCTGGGCACGGCCCTGCCCGCGTGCGTGGCGCTCGCCTGCGGTGTTGGCCATCGAAGCGCACGCCGAGTGCTCCGACCACACGCGCTCCTGATGCTGCTCCCTGTGATCGCCCTCGCGAGTGGCGTGTGCTTCTGGTTCGCGCGCCACGATCTGCGACACGACACAGAGGGACTCGACGCGCTGCGACGCCATCCAGCCGATTACTTCCCGAGGCTCGCGGCCGCGCAAAAGGCGCTTTCCGAGGACCGGCCAGCCGAGGCGCTGACCTGGGCTGGCCACGCGATGTCGCTCTACCCCGCGCTCGCCATGCCTCACGCCATCGCTGCCCAGGCACTGGAGCGGCGAGGTGCACTGCCCCAGGCCGCGACCGAGTGGAGGCTTGCCTTCGAGCGCGGGCAAAAGGACGCGGACAAGCGCCTCGCCCACCTGTTCCATCGCCGTCTGTTGCCAGCCGATCGCCTGCTCTCCGCCGTGCCCAAAGATCCCGCGCTCGCCCTGCGCCTGGCCAACGCCTTCCTCACGCTCGAGGACACCGAGCTCGCGCGCCAGCTCACCGACCATTTGGGATCTGAAGACGCCGAAGACTCCATCGAGCTCCTGAACCTGCGGGCGCGCATCGCCGATCAGCAGCGCGACTTTGCCGAGCTGCTGTCGATAGGCGAGAAGCTCGAGAGGACCGAAGGGCTCTCTGGCCATCGCGGCGTCCTGTTCCAGTCCCGCGCGCTCTGGAATGCGGGCGACAGGACAGGCGCACTCGCTCGACTCGAATCGAGATTGGACGCGCGGTCGAACGCGGCGATCGCCCTGAAGCTTGCCGAATTGGAATTGGCGCAATCGAATCTCGATGCCGCCGCCAAAGCGCTCCGCCGTCTGCCGCTCACGTTGAGCATTCCAGAGCGCGTGCGTGTCTTGGAGATGGAGGCAGCGATCGCGCGGCGCGAGGGCGCCTTTGCCAAGGCCGTCACGCCGCTGCGCACGGCCGTGAACCTGAAACCGGGCGATCCAAATCTGCGGATGCAGTTGGCCGAAGCGCTCGAACGCGCGGGCCGGTTCGACGCCGCGCTCCAAGAGGCCCGCCAGTGCCGACGCGTGTCCAAATCACTGGCCCAGCGAGTCGACGCGCTCGAAAGACGGATCGCCGAGGAAAAAGCCCAGCGTCACGACGCGGCGCGATCGCGCGAGCTCGGTTTGGGCAGGTGATCGCCCTCTGCCGCGTCTGACACGACGCGCCCGGCGTCGAGCAGCAGGAGCTGATCGCAGCGTCCCTGGATCGGTTCACCATCGGCAGCGGCGATCAAGAGCCCGCCCGACGCGTCGCTCCACAGGCCAAAGAGCAGGTCGAGGATGCGCGCGGAGGTGCCTGGATCGAGCCCAGCGAGCGGGTCGTCGGCGAGGAGGTAGCGTGGCTTGGCCACGATGGCGCGCGCCAGGCCGAGCCGCTTTTTCATCCCGCCCGACAGGCCCTCGGGCAGAGCGCGCGCTTGGCCGTCGAGGCCGACCTCGGCCAACATCCGCATGGCGCGCGTCTGAGCCTCGCGTTCTGGGACACCGCGCCCGAGCAAGGGCAGCGTGACGTTGCCCAGCACGTTCAGCGAGTCGAACAGCGCATCGCTCTGGAACACGAGGCCGAGGTGGCGCCGGACGCGCCTGAGCCCAGCCGCGTCGAGGCGCGCCAGATCTTCACCGTCGATGCGCACGCGGCCAGCGCTCGGCCGGAGCAGGCCAGTCATGACCCGGAACAGCGTGGTCTTGCCGCTGCGGGCTGGGCCGACCACGGCCAGGTTCCGCGCGCCGAACACCCCCGAGATGGGCCCGAGCACGCGCCGCCCACCCAGGCAGACCTCCACCGCTTCGAGCTCGATCACGTCACTTCCCTTTGTCCGCTGCCTTGGGCTGCACGAGCTGCTTCTTCCGGCGCCGCGCGTTCAAGAAGCGCGTCAGGTTCACCTTGAAGCTCTTGCCGCTCAGCAGGCTCCAGGCGAGCGCGATCCCGAACAGGAGGCCGATGGCCACGCTGGAGAGCAGGGCAGCGATCGGCACGCCCGCCACGGACATGTCGAGTTTCGAGATGGACAGGAAGCCGCCGATGGTCAGGCCGCACGCGAGGAAGCCCAGGAAGATGATGACTCCCAGGCCCTTGAGGCTCGTGTTGATCTGCTGGAGGTCTTCGCTCGCGAGGTTCAGCTTGAATTGGCCCCGCTCCATGTCGAGGAGGATCTGGGCCAGCTGCATGGGGACATCGCTCGCCAGCGTCTGGAGCCGCAGCATGGCCCTGAGGCCCATGGTCCCGGCGTCGGACGTGTCGTAGCGCGAGAGCAGCATCTTCTTGGCGTAGGGCAGGATGGCTTTCTCCACGTCGAGATGCGGGTCGAGCCGCCGCGCCACGCCCTCGACGAGGATCGCCGCCCGAAACAAGAGCGCGTAGTCCTTGGGCACGCGGACGTGGTGCTGGACGGCCAGGCTGAGCAGCTCGGGGATGAGCTGGCCTGTGTCGATCTGATCCAGGGCGTTGGGTTTGGTCAGGTATTTGTCGATGGCGGCCTGGATGTCGGCCTTGAACGCGGCGAGATCGGTCCGCTCGTTCGAGGCGCTGGCCAGGCGGTAGATGAGGCGCGCCACGGTGTCGGCGTCCTTGAGCACGATGGCCATCATCAGGAGGATCAGGTTCTCCTGCATCTGCGGCGTGAGGCGGCCGACCGAACCCAAGTCGAGGATGCCGAGCCGCCCGTCATCGAGCGCGAGCAGGTTCCCCGGATGCGGATCGCCGTGGAACAGTCCATCGACGAAGAGCTGCTGAAAGGCATCGTCCACCACGATTTCGCAGAGCTTCTTGCCCGCCTCGTCGGAGAGCTTGCTCTCGCGCAGCTTGTGTCCACGCACGAGCTCCATCGTCAGGATGATGGCGTTGGAGAGCTCGGGAAAGGGGCGCGGGACGGCGATGGCCGGGCGGCCTTTGTGGTTGTGGTGGAACTCGGTGAGGTTGTCCTGCTCGCGCTCGAAGTCGAGCTCCTGGAGGATCGATGTCTCGAAGGCCTCGACGAGATCCACGGGCGAATAGATGGCGCTCTCCTGGAACACCGCCTCGGCCATGCGCGCGAGTTTGTGGAGCAGGTCGAGATCCGCGCGAATGGTGTCGGCGATGTGCGGGCGCTGGACTTTGACGACGACCTCCTGGCCATCGAGCGTGACCGCGCGGTGGACCTGGGCGATCGACGCCGAGGCGAGCGGCACTTCGTCGAACGAGGCAAACAGCTCATCGAGCGGCTTTCCGAACGAGGACTCGACCTGCTGGCGGATGTGCTCGAAGGGCTCGTGCTGCACGTCGTCCTGAAGGCGCGAGAGCTCCTGGAGGTAGTCGCGCGGCAAGAGGTCGACGCGTGTGGAGAGGATCTGGCCGAACTTGATGAAGGTGGTCCCCAGCTCGGTGAGCAGGCAGCGGAAGCGCTCGGGCGCAGTGCGCTGGGCGGCCTCGGGGTGCAGCGGGACGGCCTCTTCGATGCCGAGGAGCTCCCAGAGCTTCTCGCGCTCCCGGTGGAGCGTGGGGCCGAGGCCGTGCCTCAGTGACAGCATCGCGATCTCACGAACGCGATTCATCTCTTGAATGGCTTGGAACATGTGTAGACCGCCACACAGCTTGGCACATGCTGAACTAGCCAGAATGAGCCGGAACGAATCGAAATGAAGTGGGACTATCCGGGAAGAACCGGGATGAGGTGGGATGGCCGAGTGGTCATGGCCCCACCCCATGACGCGCGGTTCAGCTTTTCACAAGGTTTGAGGCGGCCAGGACGCTCTGCGGCTCACGCTGGTCGCCTGATTTGTGATGGCCAATGTGGCGCTCTGTGGGGCGTTCAGACAGGTGCTCTCACTCGCAAACAACGATTCAAGGCGTGTTTGAGGCCTTTTTATGGCGACCTGAAAACATGCACTGGCCACATGCGCGCTCAGTAAACCGCTCAGGACAATTGTCGCAGGAGCGTTGCAGGCGGTCTGAGTAATAGAAGCCCCGACAAAGCCGGGGGCTTTGGATGTGAGCCGCTCAAAGCGGCCAATGGGTGGGGGAGCGCTAACGCGGTCCACTCAGATTTTCTGCCACCTTTAGGACTTATCCCTTGATTAGGACCGAGCAGCGCGAATGCCGGGGAGAGCCAGACGAGGCGCGAGGCGGGAGCTTCCAGACGGAAGCGAAGAGCGAAGGCTGGCGTTTCACGGACGAGCGGGGCGACAGGATGATTGAGGGATAAATCCTTAGTGATTCCGGTGGCCTTTCGAGTCCTCTCTTGCCAAACGCGGAAAAAGAATTCTGATCGCGCGTTGTTTCGAGCTGCACACAACTCGTCCGCCCACTCCTCCCGAGTGGGCGGCTTTCGTTTCGCCGGATCGATCCCCTTCTTTGCTTTGGCAGCCGCGCCCCGAGACAGGGGGCCTTGGGCCGAGCGGGATGAAGGCGGGTCGGAGACACGGTTCTGAGCCATCCATGACGATGACAAACGATTCAGACGCCCACCCCTTGGGCTCTGAGGGCGCGGAAGCCAATGGCGCGCTCTCTCTCCTGCGTGGCCTCTCGTTCTGTATCCAGACGTTCGGCTGCCAGATGAACGAATACGACTCGGAGCGCATGGCCGAGCTGCTCACGCGCAGTGGCATGCGGCCCGTCGCCGAGATCGAACAGGCCGACTTGGTCCTCCTGAATACGTGCGCTGTCCGCGAGAAGCCGTCGCACAAGGTCGTCTCGCTGCTCGGCCGCCTCAGGCCTCGACAAGGCACACGGCGCGGCGCCCATCGGCAGCGCCTGGCCGTGGCTGGCTGCGTGGCCCAGCATCAAAAGGAAGAGCTCCTGCGGCAGGTGCCTTGGCTCGACCTCGTGATTGGCCCGGACGCCATCCCTCGGCTTCCCGAACTCGTCGAGCGCGCCTTTGACGGCGAGCGCATCTGCGACACCTCGTTCACCGATCGCCACGCCTACGCCTTTCCGAACGCCCAGTCAGAGACCGTCCGCGGCCGGGCCAGCGCGCTCGTCACCGTGATGAAGGGCTGCAACAACGGCTGTGCCTACTGCGTCGTTCCCAGGACGCGTGGCCGCGAGCAGAGCCGCCCCAAGGCAGAGGTCCTCGCCGAGGTGCGGGGCATGGCCGAGGCGGGCGTGCGCGAGGTCGTGCTCATCGGCCAGAACGTCAACTCCTACGACGGCGGATGCTCGTTCGCCGCGCTCCTCTCCGCCGTGTCCGAGGTGACGGGCATCGAGCGCATCCGCTTCACGACGAGCAACCCACACGACCTGGGCGACGACCTGGTCGAGGCGTTCGCACGGCTGCCCAAGCTCATGCCGAGCTTCCACCTGCCCGTTCAGTCGGGCAGCGATCGCGTGCTCGCGCAGATGCGGCGCGGCTACACGGTGGCCGACTACCTCGCGCGCATCGACAAGCTGCGCGCGGCGCGACCCGGAATCGCGCTCACGACCGACATCATCGCGGGCTTTCCCGGCGAGACAGAGGCCGAGTTCGAGGAGACGATCGCCCTGTGCGAGCGCGTCCGCTACGAGAACGTCTATTCGTTCGTGTTCTCGCCGCGCGCGGGCACGAGTGCGGCGCGCCACGAGGCCGAGTGGGGCATCGTCCCGCACGAAGAGAAGGTGCGCCGCCTCGAAAAGCTCCAGGCCATCGCCCGCGACATCTCGCTGAGTTTCGCGCAGGCCAAGGTGGGGCAGGCCGTCGAGGTCCTCGTCGAGGGCGTCTCCAAGACGCGCGCGGATCGGCTCTTTGGCCGCACGCCCGAGAGCCGGACGGTCAACTTCGAGGGGAACGCGCGTGCTGGAGAGCTGGTCATGGTCGAGATTGCCTCGGCCTCCTCCAACGCGCTCTTCGGTGTGCAGCGAGGGGCTGGTCGAGGTCATCTTTCATGACGAAACGCGGGGAGCTGTCGGTCGGGCTCGTCGTCACACAGGTCAGTCCCGTGCTCCTCTACGTGGGGCTCATCTTCGCACTCTCGTCACTGCCGCAGGCACAGGTCAGCACGCTCACCGCGCCCTGGCTGGCGTTCCCGCACGCGGACAAGGCCATCCACTTCATCGAATACGCGTTCCTCGGCGCGCTCGGCTTGCGTGCCCTCCTCCTGAAGGGCCACGGGCTCTCCCCCAGGCGCGCCTTCCCGGTCATGCTCGCCCTCGGCGGCCTGTGCGCGCTGATCGACGAGCTCTTCCAGGCGACGGTGGCGGCGCGCGATTCGAGCGCCACGGACTGGTTGGCGGACATCTTCGGGATCTTCTTTGGCCTCCTGATCGTCCGATTGATTCTGTGGCGCGCCGGTCCATTTCCGCCGCCCGCCCGCGCGTCAGCGCCATCAGAAGAAAGTGAGAGCGGGCTCAGATGACCCTGCGCAGCTACTTCGGGAAATTTCCCAACGTCTCCCCTGATGCCTTCATCGACGAGAGCGCCCAGCTCATCGGCGACGTCACCGTGGGCGCGCGCTCGAGCGTCTGGTGCAACGCCGTGGTGCGCGGCGACGTGAACTTCATCCGCATCGGCGAGGAGACGAACGTCCAGGATCTCGCCTGCCTGCACGTCACGCACGACACCCACCCGCTCGTGCTCGGCGACCGCGTATCCGTGGCTCACGGCGTGTGCCTGCACGGCTGCACGATCGGCGACGGCACGCTGATCGGCATCGGGGCGATCGTCCTGGACGGCGCGATCGTGGGCGAGGGATGCCTCGTCGCCGCTGGATCGCTCGTCACGCCCAAGATGGAGATCCCGCCCCACAGCTTCGTCATGGGCGCCCCGGCCCGCGTCCATCGATCGCTCGCGGATGCCGAGGTCTCGAACCTCCTCGAGAACGCTGCCAACTATGTCCGCTATCGCGAGGCCTATCTCGAGGTGGAACGCCCGTTCGCGCACGCCGAGACCGCCACCTCCCGAGGTTGAACCCGAAGCGCCCGCGCGCGGACTCGACATGCCGCGTCA
>JAISIF010000086.1 GCA_031262165.1 Myxococcales bacterium
GAGCGCCTGGAGATGACCGCGGCCATGTGCGAGGCCACGGCAGCGGCGGCGTTCCTGCGCGACGAGGCGCTGGGCGAGACCATCTTCGTCTCGCAGGCCGCGCTCCAGCAGCAGGGCATCCAAGGGCCTTTCCTCGGGCTGACCTGTCTCGCGCGCGGCGTCGATGAGGCCATCGAGCGCCTCGTCCAGCAGTCCCGGGCCGAGCCCGAGCGGGTCAAGCGACACGAGCAGATCGGCCCCTTTTGGCTCACCTGCTTGGCGCGGCGGCTCGGAGAGAACAACCTCATCCAGGCTGCCAGCCGCTTTGGCCTCACGCGCGCCGAGCAGGCCGAAGCCGAGAGCATGCTCGCGGGCCTGAGCTGCAAGGAGTCCGCGGCACGCCTGAAGATCAGCCCAGAGACGGTCCGGCAGCGCCGCAAGGTCATCTACCGGAAGCTGGGCGTCGAGTCGTGCGGCATGGCCGTCGCGCGCATCCTGGAGATCGAACTACCCGCGCCTATCCTCGACGACGGGATGGCGATGCCCGCGCCCCTGGCCGCTCAGCGCGTCCAGAGCAGCAAGGGGTTTGGAACGGCCATGGGCGGAACGCACTGAGGCACGGCGCAACAGGTAGGCAGGTATTGGAAGCGGCACGGACGAGTGAGGAGAGGGGGGGGATGATCCCGGTCCTCCCCCTCCTCCTCCCGTTGTCCCCAACGATCGGCGCGCGGCCTCTGTGGCTGTCCACGCCTCCCACGAGGCGCGTGCGCACCGTGAGCGCCCGCCCCCTCACAATCACCGGACGAACTCGACGCGGCTGTCGGGCAAGAGTGCGAGGCCATCGCCTTTTTCCTCGAACCCCTCGATGCGGACCAGGTCGCCGCGCTGGAGTCGGGCAAAGCGCGCGTTCGACTCGCTGATGTGTTTCGTCTGGAGCGAGAGCCCCACGCGGCCCCGCGGACCACAGCCCATGAAGCGCTGGCGCCCCTTGGAGGCGAGTGGCTCGGAGACGATGCGAAAGAGGTTGTCGCCATCGGTCGGGCAGGGGCGCGCTTCTGACGACCGCGCCAAGAGCAGCGCCGTCATCTTGAGCGCCTCTTTGTGCAGTCCCGCGGCGCGCGCCAGGTCAGCGACGAGTCGTGGCGGCTCCCAGGGAATCTCGGCGTGGCACCAGTCCGTCTCTTTGCTGAGCGCGGGGCAGGCATCCCGATAGAGGCATGGGCTGAGTGGCACGATGCCACGGCCGAGCAAGAGGTCGCGCACTTCGAGCAAGCCGCGCGAGGTCTCGCGCAGGGCTGGTTCGAGGATCAGCGCCCGGCCATTCGGCTCCAGGTGTTCGAACGCGCGCTCGATGAGCCCTGTGCGCCGCGGGATGGCGTCGAGCTGCCCCGTCCACAGCTCGTTGATGAGGTGGCTGGCCGTGATGAGCGAGAAGCGGCCATCGGGAATGGGCTGGTTGGCCGCCTTCCAGACGCGGATCGACAGCGCCTCGCCGCGATGGGCCGCGAGCGCACGGGCGAGCTCGAGCGCCGCTTCGCTGCGATCGGCGGCCACGACCTCGCGCGCGCCACCGTCGAGCGCCGCGAAGGCCATGGGGGCTGGGCCACTCCCCAGATCGAGGACGCCGCGAGGCCGCTCGCCGAGCGCACGCAGGGCATAGCGCGCCTGGGCGTAGGAGATGGGCCAATAGAAGAGAAGATAGCCACCGAGCAGCTTGGGGTCGTCCATGTAGCGGCTGCCCGAGAGCAAGCGCTCGCCGGTCAGCCCCTTGGAGAGCGCGCGCACGGCAGCGGCGACCTCGCGCTGCTCGTTCGGGAGCAGCCGATCTTCGGGTGCCCCGACGGCCCCCGCGCCGCCCTTACGGAAGGCACGCCAGACATCGAGGAGGGTTGGGATCCACTTGGTGAGATCACGGGCAATCGGGTCCATCGGGGAGTCTCCAGAGAGAGCGGTGAGCGATCAACCGCTTCGATTTTTATTCAGATGAAATGGTGGGGGTGGGGGGGGCACGAGCGCGCGTGCATTTGGCGTTCAGGATTCGTCTTTCTTCGCAGCGGCTCATTCGACGACCAGAATCGTGGACGCCGGGAAGGAGGCCTGCGCGGCTCGAGACAAGAGACGCCGTGGCCGACGAGTTTCGTCCCGACGCCATTTCGAGCCGATCTCCGAACAGGCCGTTCCACGAGCCTCTTCTGGGCAAGAGTCGGGAGCACCTCGGGCCAGCCCTCGAATTCTCCCGTCGCCGCGCTGGTCAGTGGCAAGCCAGGCGTCGCCGCTTCGTCGGTCGCCTACTTCTTCGCGAAGCTCGGTCCGACTTCGAGGACAGGCCCTAGCGCGTCTTTGCCGCCTTCCGCAGCCGCTTTTTCACGTCGTCGTTCAGCGGACAAAAAAGACCGAAAGAGCGTCGTTTGCGGGCTCTTCCCGTGAATCGGGCGTGTAAGCTAGGCAAGCGTCGGTCAGTCACATCTGGCCGACTTTTTTCGGAGACACCGTTTTTCTTCGAAAAGCCGCCGCAAAACGTCAGACCCACCCATCACAATCTTCTGAAAACCAGGTCGCGCCCAGATCGCTCTCCCCAGACCTCTGCCGCGCGATCTTCTTCGTTGAGGAGTGTCTTCTATGGAACAAGCAGCTTTCCACCTGCTCCAGTTGCTCGCGCAGCAGGCGAACGTGCCGAGCTACGGCGCCACGACGAGCTACTGGCTCATCGCTCCCATCGGCGCGCTCATCGCGCTCATCACAGCCTTCATCTTTTATCGCCTGATGAAGAAGGCTCCGCAGGGCAACGAGCGCATGGAGGAGATCGCCACGTTCGTGCGTGAGGGGGCAATGGCCTATCTGCGGCAGCAGTATTCGCGCGTGACGCTCGTCTTCGCCGCCCTGTTCGTCATCTTCGTCGTGCTCGCGTTGTTCGGCCTGCAGAACCCGTTCGTTCCCGTGGCCTTCCTCACCGGTGGTTTCTTCTCGGGCCTGTGTGGCTTCATCGGCATGAAGACGGCGACCTTTGCCTCCAGCCGAACGGCACAGGGCGCCATCGAGGGGCTCAATCGTGGCCTTCAGGTCGCCTTTCGCTCGGGCGCTGTCATGGGCCTCGTGGTCGTCGGGTTTGGCCTGCTCGACATCTCCTTGTGGTTCATCATCCTCGACAAGCTCGTCTACACGACGGGCCACATGGCCTCTGGGTTCGGCAACATCTTTGGCAACGTCTGGCTCGTGCATCCGAACATGGACCCGAACCACAAGCTCGCCGAGATGGCCGTCACCATGCTGACCTTTGGCATGGGCGCCTCTACCCAGGCGCTCTTCGCGCGCGTCGGCGGCGGCATCTACACGAAGGCAGCGGACGTGGGCGCCGACCTCGTCGGCAAGGTCGAGGCAGGTATCCCCGAGGACGACCCGCGCAATCCGGCCACCATCGCGGACAACGTCGGTGACAACGTCGGTGACGTGGCTGGCATGGGCGCCGATCTCTACGAGTCCTACTGTGGATCCATCCTCGCCACCGCAGCGCTCGGCGCCACACTTCCCCTCATCGGCACTCGCTCGTTCGAGACGCTCGTCAACCTGGTCAACGCGCCGATGATCCTCGCTGGCATCGGCATCGTGCTCTCCATCTTCGGCATCCTCGCCGTCCGCTGCCGCGAGGGCGCGAGCATGAAGACGCTGCTCAACGCGCTGCGCTTGGGAACCTGGGGCAGCTCGCTGCTCATCGTCGGCGCCATGGCAGGGCTTGCCGCGCTGGGCGTCATCACCTGGGGTGTCTTTGGCGCGGCCTTGGTCGGTCTGCTCGCGGGCGTCATCATTGGCTACTCGACCGAATATTACACGTCCGACGAATACAAGCCGACCAGGGGCATCGCCGAGCAGTCGCAGATGGGACCAGCCACGACCATCATCGATGGCCTCGCGGTCGGCATGTTCTCCGCGGGCGTGCCGGTGTTGACCATCGCCATTGCCATCGTCGCGGCATTCGCATTCGCTGGCGGCTTCTCCGACTTGGGGATGGGCCTCTACGGCATCGGCTTCGCTGCTGTCGGCATGCTCTCGACGCTCGGAATCACACTCGCCACCGATGCCTATGGCCCTATCGCCGACAACGCTGGCGGCAACGCGGAGATGGCGCACCTCGATCCCAAGGTCCGCGAGCGCACCGACGCGCTCGACATGCTGGGCAACACCACGGCCGCGACTGGCAAGGGCTTCGCGATCGGATCGGCGGCCCTGACGGCCATGGCCCTGCTCGCCGCCGAGATCCAGGAGGTGGACATCTGGATGAATCGCTTCCGCGAGGTCTATGCCGGCCCCTTCGACTGGTCGGGCTATGCGGTGGCCAAGGCCGATGGCACCGTGGTTCAGTTCTTCGCCGAACAGTTCAACATCACCGTCATGAATCCGCTCTTTTTGTGCGGCCTGTTTCTCGGTGCCATGCTCACCTTCGTGTTCTGCGGCATGACGATGAAGGCGGTCGGTCGTGCAGCAGGTGCCATGGTTGGCGAGGTGCGCCGCCAGTTCAAAGAGATCCCGGGCATCCTCGAAGAGAAGGCACGTCCCGACTATGCGCTGTGCGTGGCCATCTCCACCAAGGGCGCCCAGCGCGAGATGATGATCCCCTCGTTCGTGGCCATCCTCTCCCCGGTCGCCGTGGGGCTCATCCTGGGCATCCCAGGCCTGATGGGCCTGCTCGCTGGCGGTCTGACCACCGGCTTTGCGCTCGCCTGTCTGCTCAACAACGCTGGTGGTGCCTGGGACAACGCCAAGAAGCACATCGAGAAGGGCAACTATGGTGGCAAGCGCCTACCAGATGGCACCAAGAACCCGGCACACGCCGCGGCTGTCATCGGCGACACGGTGGGCGATCCCTGCAAGGACACGTCAGGCCCCTCGCTCAACATCCTCATCAAGCTGATGAGCATGGTGGCTGTGGTGTTCACACCGCTCATCGTCCGCTTCGCGCCAGTCATTCAGAATTGGCTGGGCTTCAACTGAGCCTAGGGCCTGTCCGTGACAGGCGAGGCGCGAGAAGGGAGCTTTCTGCGGGAAGTGACCGACGAAGCGCCGCCGTCCGGTTTTTTATGGACGAGCGCGACGACGGGAGAATTTCAAGGCAGGCCCTCGGAGCGGTCAGTTGTCGCCGCTGTTTTTGAGGCATCCGCTTCAAGAGATCCCTGATGGACGAAAAGCCCCTCTGTCACACCGACAGAGGGGCTTTTTTGTTGGATAAACCGAGGGGTGGGGTCGGAGTGAAGGCGCCATCCTTTGAAATCAGAGAAAGCTTTTGGATCTCTAAAAAGGAGGGCGCATTGAGAGTGGTCACTCAAAAAGAGATAGAATCGTGCTTCTCACTTCATGGAACCAATCACCATAGAGCGCAGCCTCCATACAGAGCCTGAATGACAAAGAAACCATCTCGACTCTCTTTGAGACAACTTTTGTTCTACGAGTAAATCTTCCAAGAAAATGTTATTTGTTGCCATTATTTTAATAGGAAAACTCCGGCTTTGCCGGGGGGGGGCGAAGAGGTTTGACCTTTACGGCCATTGGCTTCACTCCATATTTCTGTAAGGGTGAGCAGATGAAAACTATAAACTCAAAAGAACTTGCCTTTTAGCACATGATTTAAGTCGGAATTAGAAGTCTGATAGAGAATGTTTGAAAAACGCCGCGAAAAGGCCTCTTTGAGAGGCCAGCGGCGAAAAGCCCCCGGATTTTCCGGGGAATCATTGCTCTGCTCAATAGCAAAGGCTTTTCCAATGGTATGTCTTTCAGAAGGCAATTCCTTGGCGAAAGTATCCCACTCATCTGTAAAGGATTGATAATTTTTTAGATGCTTTATTTATTTTATAAAATTTTCGAAAGGTTTTTGAATCTCGCTGACCAAGATCCCTGGCCATCACTTTGCGCGTGCGGCGATCTAAGGCCTTATTCCTTAATTATCCCGTCGCCCCGCTCGTCCGTGAAACGCCAGTCTTCTTTGCTTGGCTCTTCACTTCCGTCTGGAAGCTCGCACCTCGTCTGACATTCCCCATCCTTCGCGGTGAAAGGTCCTAATGAAGGAATAAGGACCTTTGCCTAAATAAATTCGTCTATGATTGATGAATCTTCAGTATTTTTTCTCCAGACAATAAGCGCACAAGAAAAATATAAAACTCACAAATAGGTTTGCTTCTTTTTCTCAAACCGAACCAACAATTTTCTGAATCGATTGATTCAGGAATGAACCACCTCGACGATCCATCTACGCGCCTTAAAATTCGGATTTCTCTCTTTCTCCGACTTTTCCTCTCCGCGCGGACGAATATGCGGCGTATATCCATGCTCAATAACTTCATCTGAATGTCCAACATATCCCGCATCCATGCAAAGATTTTGTGGCACATCCTTTGTCTCTGGAGAATTTATCACAATGGATTCGAGTGTTTCCGAAAGCAATTTTACATCATGCCTGTTTGCTCCATCGGCAACAATTGAGAGTGGAATCCC
>JAISIF010000090.1 GCA_031262165.1 Myxococcales bacterium
GCTCGCACCTGGCCTGGGCGACGACATCCAGGCCATGAAGGCTGGGCTCATCGAAGTGGCCGACCTGCTCGTCATCAACAAGGGCGACCTGCCCGGCGCCGAAGCGCTTCAGCGCGACCTCGAACCGATCGCGAGAGAGCGTGACCGCGCGCTCCTCAAGGTGTCGGCGCGCGATGGACTCGGCATCGACGCGCTCGTCACTGTCCTGGACGACTGCTTTGCCAAGTTCAGACAGAGCGGCGAGCTCAAGGCCCGCCGGAGCCGATCGAGCGACGCCGAGGCACTCGACTGGGCCTTGGAGCTCGTGCGCGATCGGCTGGCGCCGCGTCTGACGAGCCAGCCAGAGGATGTGCGTCAGAGAGATCCCCGAGCGCGGGCCGAGGAGATCGTTCGGGAATTGTTCTCTTAAAAAATCACATCGACTGGAGCGAAAAAACAAAGGGACACGATTTGTCGTGCCCCTGTTATTTAATTCGTCTCTCGATTGTTTTGCTAATCGTTGAAACTATATCGCGTCCATCCAAAATAAAAAAAGAGCGTGATTGAAAGCGCCCTTTTACCGGAGGCGGGATTCGAACCCGCGCTGGGATAACCCAAGGGGATTTTAAGTCCCCTGCGTCTGCCAACTCCGCCACTCCGGCGTACCCATCGATATTGGGCGGCGGGCCTCTCTGCCATTCGGCGAGATTTGTCAATGGGCTCCCCTCCTCCCAGCGCAAGGCAGTCGAGTTCTGAATCGTCAGATGTCGCGAAAGGGTTTCGTAGGGGCGTTGCATGCAACGCCCGTCGTGTTTGTGCCGAATGACGACCGCAAAGCATTGCGTGCAACGCCCCTACACAAAACACATCGTTCACCCTGTTCCTCGACATCGACACCCAGCCCCCTTTCCCGGGCCCGCCGCGCTTTCACCAAAAGAGCCGTTTGACAAGGAGATCGTGGTGGTTAGCTTTAGCCCCGTTTTGTCGGGGGGAGAGCAAAAAATCCTTTAATTTCGAGAGGTTACAAGAAATGGCAAAGATTATCGGCATCGATTTGGGAACCACCAACAGCGTGGTTTCGGTGATGGAAGGCAAGGACCCCATCGTTATTGCCAACGAGGAGGGCACGCGGACCACGCCGTCCGTCGTGGCCTTCACCAAGGACGGCGAGCGCGTGGTCGGCCAAGTCGCCAAACGCCAAGCGATCCTCAACCCCGAGCGCACCATCTATTCGATCAAGCGCCTGATGGGCCGCCGCTTCGACGAGGTCGGCGAGGAGTTGAAGCTCGTCCCCTACAAGGTCCAGCGTGGCCCCAACGGCGATGCCCGCGTGGACATCGACGGCAAGCTGCTCAGCGCGCCCGAGATCAGCGCGCAGGTGCTGCTCAAGCTCAAGCGCGCCGCCGAGAATTACCTGGGCGACAAAGTGACCGAGGCCGTCATCACGGTTCCCGCCTATTTCAACGATGCGCAGCGCCAGGCGACCAAGGACGCGGGCGAGATCGCTGGCCTCAAGGTCAAGCGCATCGTCAACGAGCCCACGGCCGCGGCGCTCGCGTATGGCATCGACAAGAAGGGCAAGAACGAAAAGATCGCCGTCTTCGACTTTGGCGGCGGCACCTTCGACATCTCGATCCTGGAGGTCGGTGAGAACGTGGTCGAGGTCATTTCGACGAACGGTGACACGCACCTGGGCGGTGACAACGTCGATCAGCGGGTCATGGAGTGGCTCATCCAGGAGTTCAAGAAGGAGACGGGCATCGACGTCTCCAAGGACAAGATGGTCCTCCAGCGCCTCAAGGAGGCGGCAGAGAAGGCGAAGATCGAGCTGTCGTCCGTTCCCGAGACCGAGGTCAACCTGCCCTTCCTCACGGCGGACGCGACGGGCCCCAAGCACCTCAACGTCAAGCTCACGCGCGCGGCGTTCGAGAAGATAAACGAGGACCTGTTCAACCGCGCCTTCGAGCCGACCAAGAAGGCGCTGTCCGACGCCAAGCTCCAGGCCTCGGACATCGACGAGATCGTCCTCGTCGGTGGCTCGACGCGCATCCCCAAGATCCAGGCGATGGTGAAGGAGTTCTTTGGCAAAGATCCGAACCGCTCGGTCAACCCGGACGAGGTCGTCTCACTCGGTGCCGCGGTCCAGGCCGGCGTGCTCTCGGGCGACGTGAAGGACATCCTGCTGCTCGACGTGACGCCGCTCTCCCTGGGCGTCGAGACCCTGGGCGGCGTGATGACGCGCCTCATCGAGCGCAACACGACCATCCCGACCCGTAAGGCCGAAACGTTCTCCACGGCGGCCGACAGCCAGTCGTCGGTCGAGATCAACGTGCTCCAGGGCGAGCGCGAGTTCGCGCGGGACAACCGCTCGCTCGGCCGCTTCCACCTCGAAGGCATCCCGCCAGCGCCGCGCGGCATGCCCAAGATCGAGGTCACCTTCGACATCGACGCGAACGGCATCCTCCAGGTCTCGGCCAAGGACCTGGGCACCAACAAGGAGCAGAAGATCTCCATCACCAACTCGTCTGGCCTCTCCCAGAGCGAGGTCCAGAAGATGGTGGACGACGCCCGGACGCACGAGAACGAGGACAAAGCCAAGCGTGAGATCGCCGAGTTGCGCAACCAGGCCGAGCAGCTCGCCTATCAGATGGAAAAGCTGATCGACGAGAACAAGGACAAGCTGCCGCAGGCCAATGTCCAGGCCGTGCGCGACGCCATCGAGTCGGTGAATAGTGCCAAGGCAAGCGAGGACAAGGCCGTCATCCAGGCCGCCTACGACCGCCTGGAGAAGGCGGGCCACGAGGTCGCCGCCGAGCTCTACAAGAGCGCGGGCGCGTCTTCCGACGCTGGCGGGGGCGCGAATCCGTTCGGTGGTGGTGACTCACCGTTTGGCGGCATGGGTGCGACGCCAGGCGCGGGGACTGGCGCCTCGCAGAAGCCGGACGACGTGGTCGATGCCGAGTTCCGGCCCAGCTGAAGTGAGCCGAGCTGATTCGAAAATACTCAGATGACTCAATTAAAAACGGCCCTCGATAATATCGGGGGCCGTTTTTGTTTCTGGGAACTTCCAAGGACCTATTCCTCAATTATCCCGTCGCCAAAGCTTGTCCGTGAAAGGCCTGCCTTCGTTGCTTCGCGCTTCACTTCCGTCTGGAAGCTCCCGCCTCGCCCCTCGGTCCTAATAGAGGGATAAGTTCTAAAGATTTCTCAAATCAATTCATATTCCGTCATCGAGAGAAATGAGGCGGTGAAGCAATCCATGTATTTTGACCGTCATCACGAAAATCCAAAAAACAACGAATCAATGATTTCGTCTTGAGAGGCACCCTCAGAACAATTTCTTCAATATCCCGATCGCCCCCTGTTTCCACGGCACGCGGTGGGTGATGCCCGACTCGTTTCGGAAGTTGTCGAGGTTCTGCACATACCAATCGAAATTTCGGACGAGCGCCTGCTTGTTCGAGAACCTGGGCGTAAACCCGAGGACCTCTTCGGCGCGCTCGATCGAGACGAACGAGTCGGTCGAGGCCGTCTCATAGACCCACTTGTAGAGCGGCGAGAGCCCCATCGCCTCCAGCGCGCGCAGGCCAACGATGGCCGGGGCTGCCGGGAACGGGACAATCTTCTTGCCGTGGCCTGCCGCGTCGAGCACGGCCTGATAGTCCTCGCCCATCGTCGTGTAGTCCTTCGCGCCGATGTTGAAGGTATCGTTCACGGTCGCGGCATCGAGCGCCATGCACAGGTGGATGGCCTCGCACAAATCCTCGACGTCGAGGAGCTGGTAGCGGTTCTTGCCGCTGCCGATCATCGGGAAGTTCTTGCCGCTCCAGGCCCAGTCGTAGAGCAGCGCGAACACGCCGAGGCGCTCTGGGCCAATGAACGACTTGGGGCGAAGGATGGGGCAGCACAGGCCTCTGGCGCGCTGTTCGAGACAGATGATCTCGGCCTGGATCTTGGCCTGGCCATAGGGGCCAACGCCGTCGAGTCGGTCGTCCTCGCACAGCGGGTGATGATCCGGGATGCCATAGACGGCCGTGGACGAGATGTGGATGGCGCGTTTGACGCCATGTTCGCGCGCTGAAGCCATCACGTTGCGCGTGCCCACGACGTCGGTCGTGAAGATCTCCTCGGGCGTATAGAGCGGCAGGGCAGCGGCCGCGTGGACCACGACGTCGATCCCCTCCATCACCTCGTCCACGAGGGCGCGGTTTCGAATGTCGCCCTGGATCTCCACGATCTGCTCGCGCTCGGGATAGCTGAACGGCAACAGGTCGAGCGACGTCACCGCGTGGCCGCGCGCGAGGAGGTAGCGCGTCAGGTTGATGCCCAGAAAGCCCGCGCCGCCCGTGATCAGGACGCGCTGTTTCGTCGGCAGGTGCTTCGAGGTGTGCTGCGGCTGTGGCTTGCGGGACTGTTTGGAGCTGGCCTTGGCCATGTCGTTTCTCCGTGGAGGGCTCATCCCTCTCCTTGGCCCTCCGGAGCCAACCGGGACCACTAGAGGGAAGAGAGAAGAAGGGCAGAAAAATCGGGTTCTACGGATTCACTGATGCGTCGATGCGTTTCTCGTGGATCGACCGCTCTTCGAGAGAATGAGGAACGTCGCGCTTCCCTCACCCCCGTCGCTTCGCGTCGGCTCGCGCCCATGGGCGGGAGCGGGAGAACCCCTGGCGGCTCGCGAGATCCTTTCCCGCTCCCAGGACTGGGAGCAGGCGGAGCAAGCAGGGGCGTCATCCCAATCGCCGACGCGCCAGGGCCGTCAGCACCATCAGGAACAGGAATGCGGCCATTGGAGGCGCGGTGCTCGATGTCGCCGAGCTACAGCCCGACGAGCCTTCGAGGACGCCGTAGTTCGGGCCGCCATTCGAGGCGTCGGGCAGATGGGTGTTCGGATCCCCCGGATCGTCCGCGTCGCCTGAGGGGTTGCCCGAATCGGGATTGTTGGGGTCGCTGCCCGCGTCTGGCTGCCAACCGGCGTCGTCGTTCGGATCTGGCTCGTCGCCCGCGTCCGACGTTCCGGCATCGGGTGGATCCGGAGGCACCGTCGGATCGTCACAGAGGCCCTCGACCGCACCCGTCGAGGCGAGCGCGATCGCGGCGTGGTTGCAGGTCCAGCTCGGCCCGTTGAGCAAGCGACCGATGCCGCACGCGAACAGCTTGGCGCGGCTCAGCGCGGGATAGACGGTCTCCAGCGGCAAGCCGAAGTAGATGACGCTGTCGCTCGCGACCGCCGCCGTGTAGCTCGTCCCGTCGTAGGTCATGACCGCGGTCGAGCCGGTCGTCGCGCCGATCGCGTCTGGATAGATGACCTCGTAGGTGCCGTGCGTCCCGTCGTCGAAGGTGATGGCGGACAGCCCCGCGAATGGGCCCACGCCGCTGCCGCTCATCTTGAGCACGTTGGCGTCGTCGGCCACGTAGGTGGCCTCGAGCTGGTTCTCGAGGAAGCTCTTCCCATTGCTCTTGCTGCCGAGATCCCAGGCGATCTCCTCGCCCGAGATGAAGAGCTTGCCGCCCGACGCGAGGTAGCTCGTCAGGCGCGTCTGCATCTGAGCCGTGACCGAGTGGTGCTCGGTCGAGTTCTTCCCGGCCTGGTAGTCGATGACCGCGTAGTTCGAGAGGTTGAAGGTGCTCGACTCGGCCACGTCGCGCAGCACGCCGTCGAAGTAGAAGCCACCGCCCTCCACCGCAGCCAGCGCGATGCCGTGCTCGGCCGCGTAGGCCAGGTCGTTGTCCTGCGCCTGGACGAAGGCGTCGCGCCGGTCATAGCCATTCACGTAGAGGCCCTCGACCCGCTCGCCCCACGCGAGGACGCGCGCCGTGACTGCCGAAGAGGGGAAGCCCTCGCCGTTCGCGTCGAACGCTGCCACGCGGAAGACATAGACCTTGCCCGGCGTGAGGTCGGTGAGCGTCATGGAGGTGCCGCGCACGACGCGGCCCTTGTCGAACGCGCGCTCGTAGCCGGGCCGCAGGTTGTCGATGACGTAGAGCCGATAGCCGGTCGCGCCTGGGACCGCGTTCCAGCTCACGGTCAATGCGCAGGGCGAGGCGCCGTTGATGGCCTTGAGCCCCGTGGGCCGCGCGGGCGGCGCGCCCAGGGCCCCGAAGTATTTGGCGATGCCCGCCGCGATCCCGTTGGCCATGGCCTCGCGCCACCGCGGGTCGTGCATGGCCTCGTTGTCGGTCATCTTGGGCGTGCCCGAACCCGTGCATGCCTGTGGCGTCTTGAGGTTGTCGTGAAAGGCCATCTCGACGAGCACACCGGGGATGCTCGTGAGCTCGCGGACCTCGCCCAGATTGGCCACGTTCTCCTTGCGGTCGCAAAAGTTCGGGTCCCAGTCGGCGCGGACGCGGGCGAGCGCCGAGGGGTGGACCAGATTGGACAGGCGCTTCGAGCCCGCAGGATCGTCACAGCTCGTGCTGTCCGTTCCGCAGTTGTAGCGGTAGGTCGAGATGCCATGCGCGGTGGCCCCACCCCCGCCGCTCGCGACGCAGGCGCTGCTGCCAGCCGCGTTGCTGTGGATGGAGATGAAGGCGTCGGCGCCGATCATCTCGGCGAAGCGCGGCCGCGACTGCACGTCGTTCACGAGACTCGACGTGCTCTTTCCCAGGAAATCCGAGAGGTAGTTGTAGGCGGAGATCTGCCAGAGCGGTTTGGAGGACGAGCCCGAATAGGTGAACGTGCCACCGCCGATCTTCACCGCGTCGCCAATGAGCACGCCGCTCCCGGCGTCATTCGAGAGCGTCACGGAGCAGGGCACGCCCGCCGCGCACCAGTAGCTGCCGAGATCGACGAAGTGGACGCCCTTCTGCGTCTGATCCACGTCGATGGGGGTGGTGCCGCCCCCGTGCTGGATGGTGTGGCGCGCCTGTGTCGTCCGGTTCGAACCTTCGAGATACCACGTCGAGAAGCGGCGCCAGCCCGAGGTCGAGAACGTCGTCGAGAATGTGGCCGTGTCGTTGCCCGTGGAGGCGTAGCGGTAGTCACTCTCCCAGCCGCCCGCGTTGCTGCCGTTCGCCCACGCGCCGCTCTCGGAGTAGCCCGTCTTGCCATCGTCGATGAGGCTGACGCCCTCGCTGTGATCTGGCTCGCGGGCCAGCACCACCTCGGCGCCCATGTTCTGGAGGATCGGGACGAGCCAGTGGGAGACGAAGTCGCTGTTCGACAGATCCTCGTGGATGCCTCGGTAGGAGCCCGAGAGGCGGCAGACACCGCGCTGGAAGCTCCAGCTCGCGTGAGTTGGATCTTTGACCCAGCCGTGGCCCGCCGAGATTGCGATGCGCTTGCCCATGAGCGCCGCGCCATCTGGGAAACGCTCGGCTCGAGCAGGGTTGGCGGCCCGAGAGGCCATCGCCTTGGAGCGCGCCCTCGATCGCTCCTCGCGAAACGCGGCCCGCTCCTCGGGCGTCGCGATGTCGCCGAGCGGCCGGTAGGTGCCGGAGGGATCGCGCACGACGATCTCATAGGGCGATTCCACTTCGGCGGCGAGCAGGGCGCCCCTGATCGATTCGAGGCGCAGCTCGTCGAGGAGGCCAGCACCCGCGCGGTCCTTGGCGTGGCGTGGCGCAGGGCCGAAGTCACCCTCGAGGTGGATCAGAATCGCGCCGGACGCGGTGCGCTCGATGGCGCCGACGCGCATGTCGGCTGGGAAAGGACGGATGTAGGGCACCTCGCTCGACGCGCGCGTCAGCGGCGCGGGCGCGATGTCGAGGGCGCCGATGCCAGCCTCGGCGCGGCGCAGCTCGGCATCGTGGTCAACTGATCGGGCCAGGGCTTCCGTTCCAACCGCGGCAAAGACAAAGGCAATCGAAGCGGCGAGAAAGAGACAGCGTTTCATGGGCGGACCTCGCTTCCCGATCTTGTTTGAGGGATGTCTGGACGCTCGGCGTCCAGAACAGGGGGCGCGCCTCATAAGCCAAGACTGGGCAATGGTCCAATCAGAACGAGCGCTCGCAGCTGACCGCTCAGAGCACCTTCATGCTTCCCAGGATCGCGTCGATCTCCTGATCCAGGTTCTGGGGGGCGTTCATGGGCCAGGTGGCGAGCAGCACGAACACCTTGCCATTGGAGCCTTCGAGGATGGCCACGCGGCCAATCACCTGCTCGGCGGCGATGAAGTCGAAGCCGACGGCGCCCTCGGCCAGTTCGAGATCATAGATCTCTCCCGTAGAGAATTCACCGCGCGTCGAGAGTCCTTCGATCAGGCGCTCGGCAAACTCGGGTGGCGAGGCAATGGCCGGCGCGATCTGGACGACCACTTGCGCGCCCTGCGCCTCCTCCAGGAGGACGACGGGCACCGCGATGACCTCGGTCGAGAACTCGTCACCCGGGTAGAGCGACCACGTCTCAGAGGGGCGCTCGATCTCGAAGCCATTGGCCGCATCGACGTGCTTCAAATTTCCAGTGGCCACGAGCTGCGCCGTGCTCGGCTTGGACTCCGCGGAGGTCCGCGTCTGCTGCGCCGGGCCCGCGAACCCGCTCGAGGCAGTGGCGCTGGCGCTGGCAGAGGCAGTGGGAGGAACCGGGGTGGCAGGAGGAGAGACGGGGGACTGGGCTGCCCGCTCGCCCTGTGTCGTGGCGCACCCCAACGCCATCAAAGCCAAAGCGCCCGAGAGACACACCCCGCGACACGAAAATCCCATTTCTCCCCCCATCTCCCGACCACCTTTGGAGCGGACTCCCCAAGGGATGCTCCCTCTGGCCCCAAGCTGGACATCCGAGCCAGGTAGCGCAAGGCAGGGTGGCCCTACCTGGATTGCGCTGCCTCGCACACATACAAAGCGGCGAATGAGTGGAGCTCTAACGTGGTCCAATCAGATTCCCGCTTCCGTATATATTCTCTAATCAATTCCCCGTTTCGGCCTACGGTTGACACGTAATATCTTCGTTCCCCAAACCTCGCTCCTGCATAACTGCATTTTCATTCTCCGAATATCCGCGCCACATATATGACGCTCTTTCCTTCGATTGATCTCCACGGATATTCACAAATAGCCGCTTCCAGTGATTTATATCGTAAAACATTATCGCGCAGCCGCCTCTTGAGGTTTTCCCATCTCTTTTTATGAGTAAAGCATGACTGTTCTCGGTGTTGTTGGGAGCGCCTTCTCCGTGTTTCTTTTTTATACGGCCACAACCTTGTCCGTGGGATTACCAATGCAGACGCTCGAATCTAGGGCTTATCCCTCGATTATCCCGTCGCCATATTGGCGGTCATTTGTCGACAAACAAACGAATGATCTGAAGAGTGAACTACAGCGGTTTCAAAAAAGAATGACGCATTCCTCAAAGAGAGACAGAAGGCTCAAGTTGGTGTCAAACTTTCCTGAAACCGCTGTAAAAAAAGAATTAAACGGACCAAAGCAAAGAACCCAAGCTCATTCTGTGGTCAATCCAAGAAATCCAATGAATCGCTCAACGCTTTGCCCAACGCCAAAGCGAACCCGCATTCATTATCGCCTGGTCCTATCTATTGGCGACGCGCTCACCAGGCTGCCACGAGCGCGCCTCCCTTGAAGTCTAGATTGCTAAAGTGGAACAGGGTCAGATGCGACGTCGTCGATGCCCTCCTGCCAACCCATCCGGGGCGTGAGTCTTTGCTTGAGGGTGCGCTGAGCTGTTCTAAGCTCGCACGTCGCAGTGCGGAGCAAGAGGGCGCTGCTTTCCTAAGATCGCATCAGATCGCATCGCGTCGTCCCGCCTCGCTCCACCGTCTCACCGTGCTTCATCGATGCACCCGAATTCATCCCCTCCGACTCATCCCCGCAGGCAAATCCCTCATTTCAGCTTCAATGGAGACATCATGCGCAAGGCTCTCGGAATGATCTTCGCGGGCGGCCAGGTAGCGGACCTCTCGGTCTTCACGGCCCGGCGTCCCAAGTCTGCCGTCGTGTTTGGCGGCACCTACCGCATCGTCGATTTCGCGCTCACGAACATGGCGCGCGCTGACATCGATCTCGTCGGTATCCTCACCCAATTCAGGCCCGCCTCCCTCATGGATCACGTTGGTTCGGGCGTGTTCTGGGACCTGGCTGGCCTAAGCCGCGGCGTGCGCTTTTTGCCGCCCACTTTTGGCGGCGTGGGTCAGGAGCAGTATCGAGGCCCAGCCGACGCCCTGTTTCAGAACCTCGAATTCATCGAGCGCTCGAAGGCAACCGACGTCATCGCCGTATCGGGCGACCACGTCTATTCGATGGACTACCGGCAGCTGCTCAACTTCCACATCGAGCGCGATGCTGACCTGACGATGGCCTTCTGCGAGGTGGACAAAAACCCGTCACGCTTTGGCATCGGGGAAATCAACGCGGCCGGACAGATCCTCGGCTTCACCGAAAAGCCGACGCTCCCGCGCTCCAACTTCGCGTCCATGTCCGTCTATGTCTTCAAGCGTGAGGTGCTCGTCGAGGAGCTGCGACGTGCCATCGAGCTCAAAGAGGGCAGCGATGGCGAGGCTGTGCCCACGTTCCAGATCCACGAAGTCCTGCACCGCATGATGGGCCGCCGCCGCGCCTACGGCTTCATCCACCGAGGCAGCTGGGACTACATGGGCACGCTCGACGAATACGTGGCAACGCACCAGAAGCTCCTCGGCGAGCGACCTGTCCTGCCCATCGCTGACTGGCAGATTCGGACGAACCCGCTGGGCCGCCAGCCATTTCCGCCAGCGCCCACCCACCTCTCGCCGGGCAGCGTCATCAAAGACGCGCTCATCGCGCAGGGCTGCGTCATCGAGGGCGAAGTCTTAGGCAGCGTGCTCTCCAAGGGCGTGCGCATCGGCAAGGGCGCCGTGGTCGAAAACTCGATCCTCCACGATGGCGTGGTCGTCGAGGAAAACGCGCGGCTCATCGGTGTGGTCAGCGACAAGTTCGCGCACTTTGGCAAGGGTTGTTCGATTGGCGAGGGCGCGCTCGTGCCGAGCGAAGAGCTGCCGCGATCGCTCACCTGCGGTGCGAGCGTCGTGGGCTTTGGCGTGCGCATCCCGCCCGGCCAGGTCATCGGCAAGAACTGCATCGTCCACTCGGATATCGACGAGGATGACTTCGCTCGACTTGGTGGAGTTCTCGACTCAGGAAAGAGCCTGTTCCCGTCAGACCAGAGCTTTGCGGCACACAAGGAGGTGCTCCCATGAAAGTGACCTACTTCACCCGCGAATACCCGCCGCACATCTATGGCGGCGCTGGCGTCCACATCGAGAACCTGGCCCGCGAAGTGTCACGCCGCATGAAGGTCGAGGTGCGCTGCTTCGGCGAGCAAAAGAGCGACGATCCCGACCTGACAGTGAAGGGCTACGGCGCCTGGCCGCGCATGTGGGAGGGTGAGGACAAGAAGTTCAACAGCACGCTCGGCACATTCTCGACCGACATGTCGATGATCCGCGATCACATCGACTCGGAGCTGGTCCACACGCACACCTGGTATGCGGCCATGGCTGGCTACTTTGCCAAGGTGCTCTACGACATCCCGTTCGTGGCCACGGTGCACAGCCTCGAGCCGCTGCGACCGTGGAAAGAGGAGCAACTCGGTCGCTCCTACCACCTGACGAGCTGGATCGAGCGCGTGGCCCTGGAGAACGCCGACCGAATCGTGGCCGTCTCCAACCAATCGCGCGGCGAGATCCTCGACAACTTCGAGGTCGATCCCAAGCGCGTCGTCGTCATCCACAACGGCATCGACCTCGGCCTGTGGCGCCACGTGGAGCGCAGTCAGACGCGCGAGGCCTACGGCCTGATGGACGAGCCCTACATCCTGTTCGTGGGCCGCACGTCCCGTCAGAAGGGCCTCGTCCACCTTATCGACGCGATGAAGTTCGTCGATCCCGGCGTGAAGCTCGTCTGCTGCACGAGCGCGCCCGACACGCCCGAGATCGAAGAGGAGATCGCCGCCAAGGTCCGCGAAGAGCCGCGCTGCGTGTGGATCAACACCATGCTCCGCAAGGACCAATACATCGAGCTCTACAGCCAGTGCTCTGTGTTCGCCTGCCCGTCGGTCTACGAGCCGTTCGGCATCATCAATCTCGAGGCCATGGCATGTGAGCGACCGGTCGTGGCGAGCGCCGTCGGCGGCATCCAAGAGGTCGTCGTGCCAGGCGAGACGGGCTTCCTCGTTCCACCCGCCGATCCCAAGGCGCTGGCCGAGAGCATCAACAAGGTCTTGCGCGATCCCGAGATGGCCCGACGCATGGGCCTCGCCGGTCGCCAGCGCGTCGTCGATCACTTCTCGTGGAGCTCCATCGCCGAGAAGACCGTGGCCATGTATCGCGAGCTCGTGGACGAATGGCGCGCGGGAATTCGCAAGTAATTCACGCGACATACGACTGATTCTTGGTTGGCCGTCTTCATCGAACCGTCGGGGCGCATTTCGTCCCGGCGGTTTTTTTGATGCCCAGAAGCTGCCCTCGAAATCGATGGGAGTCTCGGATCGCTGATGCGAGGGTGAACGATGGACTAAAGAATGACCTCTGGATTTCATCCACCAACATTCATCATTCAAAATAATACTCCCAAGAATTACACTCGGGAATCTGAACGAGGCCATTCTCATCTTCCAATTCAATCGCTGGCCTCAAAAAAAGCAGATAGTTTTCCCCATTGGCGTCCTTCAGCGGTATCCCATCAGGATAATCAATGTTGAAGACTCCCTCACGTTTTTGTCTGCGCAATTCCCAGAGCTCATCTTGAAACTCATCGGGAAAGATCATCGTCTGGCCTGATGTGTCAGGATACTCTGATTCATCAATGGCATATTGAGCCAGGCCGACAGGGAGTTCGGCAAAATTTAAATTCGAATGATTGTTCGTATAGCTTGAAGAGCGAATGAGTAATCCGCGCAGCTTGTCATGAACGGGCGCGCCTTGTTCGATCAAACGGCTCTCCCAGCTGTAAGTGGATTCCAACAGGGCGTTGACTTCTGGAAGCCAACATTGCCCAAAGCAAGAGGCGGAGAGCGCACCATGTCCATCCGAAAGAATGGATCCCCCACAATCCAAACAATTTTCATTATATCTTCTGCATTTATCTTCAAACTTTCCAACAATTAAATCTTCTTTGATTGAGTTGCATTCACCTTGATCGAGTTTTCCAGAGTAGATGTCACTCCACCATCCCGATTGTCCATTTTGTGTGGCGCCTGAAAATGCCCAGTAGCGGCAATCCACCGATTCATTAGAGATGGGTTCTCCATCCCTTTTGTAATCGCGGCAATACTTAAGGAAATCCGTATAGCATGTAGGTAGACCATGGGCAAGATCGAAACCGTTACCGAGGACAATTATATTCATATCAATTCGCCTCAGTAAAATCGTCCACCTCTATGCGAACTTCTTCCGTCTCGACCTCCACGATATTGGCAAGGCGAATATACTCATAAAGAGGGATATTATTTTCAACAGCCTCAAAGCTGACAGCCAGCGCATATTTAGCTTTAAATAGGCTCCCCCATCCCTTATGACCTCGGACGGCAATGCAAAACTCATCAGTAAACTCGCTGGCGTTTACCACACACCAGTCCTTTTGTAGGGTTTGTCTCGGACGTGCAAAGTCCCTAGCCTGTCCCCAATTCTGACGTTCATGAATAACCCACGGGAATTGGCCATCATTTTGTCCGGTTGTATCGGCTTCAAAGATTCTTGCCTGAAAATCCTGTATCGTCTCGTTCTTTTTACTGCACGTCCAATCAAGCCATGTCGATAAATAGCTGCGATATGTTCTTCTCGTCCGTTTGGGTTTTGCAGCATAGGAGAGCGTTATTTCAAGGAGTATATTATAGTCTTCGCCAAGGTCGCGTAGTTGCTGCGGCAAGTTAACTGTAAATATATGGGCTTCGCCTTCGCCAATCTCCATAGCATTCATCGTAATCAAGGTAGCTCGGTACTCATTGTTATGGGTAGCCCTTTCAACGTCCGGCAATCCATATCCGATTCGTCTTAGCATTGTCGGGCATTGAACTCTATCCAACGCAGCCGCATCAACCATCCAACGCGCAGATTGGGCAATGAGCGCACGATAAAGCAGTGCAGGTGAATCGGGCAGCACCTTTTGGACTTCAGCCGCTATATAGGACACTTTGGGTGCAGCAAAAGAAGTTCCTACGCCATCCTTAGAAGAGTGCGGACCTTCAGGTGATCTGCGTATTAGCTCCGTGCAGACTTCCGGCGGCGTGGTTATATTAATATCTTGGGTTGTTTTGCTTATTGCATACGTACCGCCGAACTCTACAACATCCGGTTTTATACTGTCCCAGATTCCGGGCCCCACACGAGTAAAGGCCGAAGGTTCGCCGATTTTGCCCATAGCAACCGTATCATCGTTTTCAAAATCGCTGTGCGAAATTGAGCCGACAGTCAAAGCTTGCAGGCTTTGCGCTGGATTAGAAATTTGAGAAAGCGGACGACCAAGGTAGTCGGGATAACTATATCCGGCGGTGATATGGGCTTTAACAATATCAATACCCATATTGCCAGCCGCTTGAACGAAAAGAATGTCGTCATTATAAGACACTTCGTCGATTTTGGCTGCCCATGGTGACATATGCTTTAATTCATAGAACGGCTTCCCTTCACCGATGGAGTGGTTAAATACCTTTGTTTTAGATTTAGCGAACTTCTTGACTACGGTTTCTATTATCCCTTCACGACTTACAGAATCCCACAAGCCATTATTCCTATCCAAAACCTTAGCGTTCCTCACGAAGCATGGAAGTTGATATTCGCCGCTCGTTGGTACGCCTTTTGGGTATAAAACAGCACCGGCTACGCGAGTACCATGTCCGCCATTTCTTACGCGATCCGTAACATCCGTTTCGTCAGGAATAAGGCATACAGAATCACCAGCAAGAATTGCCTGTTCGATATATTTGTGATTTTCTTGAACGCCACTATCTATAACACACACAATGGGGCTATCCTCAGCAGGTGCAATCAGAGTTAGTGCATCCGTTACATTCTGCGTGTTTTCAACGGTAATTTCGCCTAAAACAGCAGTTTTCAGCGACACTTCAAAGATATACGAATAGTTGAGAACCAAATCGCGCAGTCCCTTACCCGCCACTCTAATAGTGACCGAGAAAGTGTCTCCATCTTCTATAAATGACGTAATCAGTTCGCCTTCATAGTCCCGAACGATGTTTTCGAGCTGTGTTTGTCTTTCCATAATGAGTTCATCTACTTGCCGCTGGTACTCAATCTGTTTTCCTTTGATGCGAGCATTATAGTCCTCTTCTGTTTCGTTCACACGCTGGTTCGGGAGGTTTGGCGGAGAAGATATTCCAGAGCAACTAACAGATACTTCCACAATGTAGTCAGCCTCGTCATCTAATGTATTCCACTGTGCATACAGCGTTTCAGACAAAATGCGGCTAAGACGATCCTCATCTGCATATAGCGCATATACCTTTGCAACATTACCTGCGCCTCGCTGATTGACTATAAAACCATCTACCTTGTCCAGAAAAGTATTAAGATCCTTCTCCTCTGTTGAGACAACAATAAAACCTTCGGCAAGATCGCAAACTACCTCGAAGCCCAAACCTCTCAAAAACTCAACATCAGTCGTCGGCTCTATTTCCAAAAGAAACGGAATGCCGCCCGCAATAGTAGGGAGTTGCCGTTGTTGACGTTTGGCCTGTCTGTCCGTCCAAAAGCGCGACAAAGTAACGGCTTGAGAACGAAGCTGTCCGCCATGTGATGCTCTGTTATTCATATTTTGATTGGTTCTCTGTTCGCCTGGCACAGTAGTTCGTGGATATCTGGGTTTGCCAGTGACTTTCTCTGAAAACGGCAAATGCATGAAGTCTTTTGTTCCAGCCATAGTAATCTCCTCCTATTGTTAAAACTTTGAACCTTCTTTAATTGCTTTTTCAAAATAAGTTTTATCAACACTTTTATTTCCTGCTAACACACTATATTTTGCTGCGCGTTGCGCCGTTAATACAATATTAGCGTATGAATATCCTTCCATTTTTTCGGATAGCAGCTGAAAATTAACGCCTAAGTCTATCGGAATAGCAGACAGTGTCATTTTAAGCAATTTTTCTCGTTCTTCAATTTCGGGCATCGGTATTTCTATAATATCATCAAATCTACGAAACAGTGCCTCGTCTAATGTGATTTTCAAATTTGTGGTCGCAATCACTAATCCCGATGCTGTGTATTCATCTAAAAGTGTGAGTAACATATTTACAATTCGTGGGACTTCTCCTACATCTTGATGCGTGATTCTTGATTTAGCAATGAAATCACATTCATCAAGAAGTAATACAACTGGCTCATGTTTGCAGTAATCAAAAACTGCACGCAAGTTTGATGCTGACTCTCCAAAATAAGAGGATAACAGAGCATCAAATCGGACTTTAAGAAGTGGTAATCCTAAGTTCCATGCAATCCGCTCTGCACTAAGCGTCTTGCCACAGCCAGGTGCCCCGTGCAAAAGAATCTTCTTTTTCGGGACAAGATTGTATTTCCCAAGACGCTCCCTCGCAGCGTATTCTTTTTCAATTGAATGCAATCTGTCTTCGACATCTTTTGGAAGCACCATATGATGTTTAAGCATTTCTCTCGGTACAAACGAAGCCAGCTGCACATTATCACGCTTGCTCATTGGCAGACCGGATAGACTTGCATTGTTTCCATTTACAATGCTCCGCCTGTCACCAAAAGACGAGAACCTCGGTTTTTCTGTTACGCTTATATGCTCAAGCGAATCTGCGAGCTTCTTGTGACCAAAATCTCGCTCATCGCTGATTATTTGTATTGCGATTTTCTTTAAGGACACCACGTCTTCCGAAAAGATGCCCTTGAATAGCCTTTTTATCAAATCTGCTTTCATGTTACTTGCTCCATTACTTTTCACTCAGAAACATCCCACCGGATCCGAAGCAGGCGCCGACGTAATTTTTCGCGAGAGCATACTTGTTCGATTTTTTAGACGCTGCCAAGAACTATTGCGTAAAGCCGATATCGATTGTGTTGCATTGAGAAGTAGCCACTATGGTATTTTCATCTGAGGGCAGAGTTACAGCGGTTTCAAGAAAAAAAAATGAGACAAATTCATTTTATTTGATGGACGGGCGCAGAACGCTGTGCCCATACTCGATGAATAGAATCAATCATTTCTAAAATCCTGTAATGCGGACTAGAAATTCCCTGGTCATTCGTTATTTTAAAAAAACAGATCTCATCATTCGGATAATAATTCTTATTTCATTTTGAGATGGGCGGCCATTAGCAGCCGCCCGTCCAAAATATTTGATAGATTCTACGAATTTCTTCTGAGAAATCTGTAAATCCTTAATGACTCCACATCCAATCAATCCATCAATTCATGATCGATGGTTTGGGTGGATCGGGCAGTTTGTCCACATCGATGACACCGAAATTCTTTTCATAGCGCGCTAGGTTTTCCTGCATGGCCGCGATGAGTCGCTTGAAATGCAAGGGGCTCGTAATGATGCGCGATCGAATCTTTCCCTTGGGCTGCTGGGGCTGCATGAACACGAAATCGAGGACGAATTCGGTGGGGGAATGGTTCACGATCGCGAGGTTCGAGTAGGCGCCCTGGGCGGTCTGCTCGTCGATCTCGATGCGGAACTGAATCTCCTGGGGGGCGGCGGGTTTGCTGGTCGGTTCGCTCATGTCGGTCTCCTCTACGAATGGGACCGGCCAAGAGAAGGGACGGTCGAACAAAGGGCGCGCCCTATAGCGGATCCTCAGCGAGCGATTTGACTTTTTCAGAGCGACAGGACCACCGCCGCGCGGCCCTCTGACCTTCTGTTCGACGAATGCCCTGCCCTCGCTCGATCGCCTCCAGGCGCTCGCAGCAAAGCACGCCTGGGATGAGATCTATCTGGCCTCGGCGTCGGCGTCGGCCGACCCGGCGCGCTTCGAGGCTGCAACGCGTGGCGAGATCGCCCGGATCTTGGCGCTGGGCGCGGGTGCGGAGGGGTTGGATCACGTGCTGGCCCCTGCTCTGGCCGAGCGATCGCTCCTTTTCGAGGAGAGTGACGCCACGATGGAACGAATCCCACTCCATCGCCCTGACTTGACAAAAAACCTTAGTAAAATTAATGGGTTACGTCTTTTTCATCCAGGCGATCTTCCGAGGGAGAGGCACATGACCAAGGCCGACATCATCGAGCAGATCTACGAACAGGTGGGCCTCTCCAAGAAGGAAAGCTGCGAGGTGGTCGAGCTCGTCTTCGACGAACTCAAGGCGTGCCTGGAGCGGGGCGACAAGATCAAGATCTCGGGCTTTGGGAATTTCGTCGTGCGCGAGAAGTCGGCCCGCGTGGGGCGCAATCCCAAGACAGGAGGCCCTCTGGAGATCGCGGCCCGCCGTGTCCTCTCTTTCCGTGCGAGCCAGGTCCTCAAGGCCGCGCTCAATGGCCCGCTCCCCGAGCAACAGCTCTCCAAGGAATGGGCGGACGACTGATCTCGCTCCGAATCCGGACCTGACCGACTGACCCCACACACGACAAAGCCCCCGTCGATACGCTTCAACGGGGGCTTCGTTTTGTTTTGCGCTTCCTCCCTCTGACCTCAGGGCTCTTGGCGCAGGATCGTCCCATCGTATCCGGCGATCCAGACCTCGCCGCCCACGCCAAAGACATCCCAGAGCGCCGAGGTGACAGGGCTCTCTTGGACGCTCCAGGCCGCACCGTCGAAGTGCAGAATGATGGCATCGCCCTCGGTGCTACCGCCGACCGCATAGACGTCGTCCGCAGCGCGACCCCAGACAGCGTGGAGACTGACGGTCGTGCCGCTCGTCTGAGCGCTCCAATCCGTGCCGTCGAAGTGCAGGATGATCCCGTCTTGGCCCACGGCCCAGACCGAGTCTGCCGAGCTGCCCCAGACATCGTAGAGCGTCCGATCCGTCCCGCTCACGACCGACGCGAGGGCAGCGCCATCCCAGCGCAGCAGCGTGCCCTTGGCGCCGACAATCCAGACATCGCTCGCCGACGCGCCCCATATGTCCCTGAGCCATTCGGTCGTGCCGCTGGGCAGCGCGCTCCAGCTCGTGCCATCGTAGCGAAGGATGTTGCCAGCAGCGCCAATGGCCCAGACGTCGTCCGACGCCGTGCCCCACAGGCCAGACAGCGCGTTGGTCTGCGGGTGATCGACCGAGGCCCATGCCGCGCCATCGAAGTGCACGAGCGTGCTCAGGTTGCCCGCTGCCCAAACGTCGCTCGCCGAGGAGCCGAAGACGGCCATCAGCGCCGAGCTCGTCGGTGCGCTCACCGCCGCCCACCCAGTGCCGTCGTCGTGCAGGATCGTCCCGCTGAAGCCCACGGCCCACAGATCACTCGGCGACGTGCCCCAGAGCTTGACCAGATTCCTATCCGTGCCGGTCGTCATCGCCTGCCAGGCCTTGGGCGTGGGTGGCGGTGTCTCGGCGTCCGGCGCCTCGTCAGCGTCTGGCTCGTCTGGTGCCTCGTCAGCGTCTGGCAAATCGACATCTGCATCTAGGCCGGACTCGGCCGCGTCCGGCAGCTCGACCTGCGCCGCTCCCTTCTCGTCGTCGTCACCACACGCGGCGAGCGGTCCCATCGCGGCCAGCGCAAGCACCAAAATCCCACAGAGCCAAAGCCTTCGTCGCATCACCGTGTCCTCCTTCGAGCGAGTGCCCATTCGTGTGTCGTGTCATCCATCGCGCCGCCCCAAGAGGGGGATCGCCAGCGTGCGATTGCCTCAGATCTCTCTGGATTTCCAAAGAATTCGCTTGACGCCAAGGGCTCGGATCCCCATAAGGCGCGCCCCGTTTTCGACCCCTTTTTACCCGGGACGTAGCGCAGCCTGGTAGCGCACTTGCTTGGGGTGCAAGTGGTCGCTGGTTCAAATCCAGTCGTCCCGACCATTCATCAGAAGAGAGAAGCCCCGACGCCTCCTCCAAAGAGGCATCGGGGCTTTTTTCGTCTGTCACGGGATGCCGCCAGGGGCGCGGCGTTGTTGGGTTGAATCGAATGTCATGAAATCGGAACTGCGCGAACGCATCGACAACCTGCCCACCGAGCCGGGCGTCTATCTGATGAAGAACGCCGAGGGTGAGGTCATCTACGTCGGTAAGGCCATCAATTTGCGCGCGCGCGTGCGCAGCTACTTCAGGCCGAACAGCGGTGACGACCGTGCGTTCGTGCCGTTCCTCGACACGATGCTCGATGAGCTCGAGGTCATCGTCGTGCGCACCGAACAAGAGGCGCTGATCCTGGAGAGCGAGCTCATCAAGCGCTTCAGCCCGCGCTTCAACGTGCTCTTGCGCGACGACAAGAGTTTCATCTGCCTGCGCATCGATCTGGCGCACGCCTGGCCACGCCTAGAGGTGACGCGCGCAGTCCAGATGCATCGCGCCGCGGGCCGCAACGAGAGCACAGAGCTCGTGTGTGCCGATGGCGCGCTCGGCGATCTGTCGTCCGATTCAGATCAGGCCGTGTCGACTCGCAGGTCAGCGCGCCAGCGCGGCAAGGTGCGCCTCTTTGGCCCCTACAGCTCGTCCACCTCGATCCGTCAGACGCTGCGCTTCCTCGAACGCCAGTTTCAGCTGCGCACCTGCACCGATCGCCAGCTTACCGCGCACGCCAACAGAGGCCGCGCGTGCCTCCAGTTCCAGATGCACCGCTGCTCGGGTCCGTGCATCGGCGCCGTGAGCGCAGAGGCCTATGCCGAGCAGGTACGGGACGTGGTGCAGTTCCTCGAAGGCAAGCCGTCCGAGGTTCTCGAACGCCTCGAAGCACAGATGATCGAGGCGGCAGAAGCCCTGGAATTCGAGCGTGCCGCCGCGCTGCGCGATCGCTCCTTTGCCATCGCTCGCAGCCTCGAACGCCAGCAGATGGTCTCCGAGGATCTGGTCGATCGCGACGTGGCTGGGATTGCGCGCGAGGCCAACCGGCTCGTCATCTACCTCTTGTTCATCCGAGGCGGTCGGCTCATCGGTGGCCACGCCTTTCCCTTCAACGACCAGGAGTTTCCGAGCCAGGAGCTGCTCTCGTCCTTTCTCCAGCTCTATTACGGCGGCGAGGTGGTCATCCCCCAGGAACTGCTCCTGCCGTTCGAGCTGCCCGAGGCCGAGGCACTAGAGGCATGGCTCACCGAACGTCGAGGCGAGCGCGCCGTGGTCCGCACGCCCAAGCGTGGCGCCAAGGCCGAGCTCATCGCCATGGCGCAGCGCAACGCAGCACAGACGCTCAGCGCCAATGTTCCCTCGAAAGACGAGACGCGAGCCGTGCTCGAGCGCCTCCAAAAACGCCTGCGCTTGAGCCGCTTGCCGCGCAAGATCGAGTGCTACGACATCTCTCTTTTCCAGGGGGACAGCGCCGTGGGATCGGGCGTGTGCTTCGTGGACGGCACTCCCTTCAAGCCTGGCTACCGGCGCTATCGCATCAAGACGGTCCAGGGCACGGACGACTTCGCAATGCTCTACGAAGTGTTGCGACGGCGCGCCACGCACGGTGAGCTGCCAGACCTCTTCCTCATCGACGGCGGCAAAGGGCAGCTCGCCTCGGCCACCTCGGCCCTGCGCGACGCGGGCATCGAGCCAGGCACACACACCGATCTCATCAGCATTGCCAAGAGCCGCCTCGTCGAGAGCAAGGACAGCGGTTCGAAGAGATCGGACGAGCGCGTCTTCGTGGCTGACACCAAGGATCCGATCGTCCTCGACCAGAACAGCCCCGAGCTCTTCCTGCTCACGCGCCTGCGCGACGAGGCTCATCGATTTGCCATCACCTTCCACCGCACTGTCCGCTCCAAACGTGCGCTCACGAGCCAGCTCGATTCGATCGAGGGCGTGGGCAAAGCTCGGCGCACGCGGCTGCTCAAACACTTTGGCTCACTGCGCAAGCTCCAGGAAGCGAGCCTCGAAGAGATCGCTGCTGTCCAGGGCATCGGCCCCAAGCTCGCCGCGCAGATCCGAGAGGCGATCGATTCAAAAGAAAACAAATAAGGACTTATTCCTCGATGAGGTTCGAGCAACGCGAAGGACGGAGAATGCCAGTCTTTGGCGCGAGGCGGGATCTTCCAGACGGAAGTGAAGATCGAAGCAACGAGGGCTGGCATTTCACGGACAAGTGGGGCGCCGGGATAATGAAGGGATACGTCCTAAATACATTCAATCGAATCGATTCAATCAAATCGATATAGGATTTCCATAAAAGCTTTGTCTTATGTCTCACAGGGAAACCCAGAATAAACATTTCTCAGAGATGCAATACATGAATGGGGGAACGGCATGCCGCTCCCCCACGATCACGCTGAATGAGCTGTATTGTCCCTAAGAGATGAATCGAATCGTCAGCGGATACCGATAGCTTCTCCCTTCCTTGGCCCGGACGCTCGCCAGGATGATCTCCACGAGCTGGAAGATGAACAGGGCAATCAGGATCGGGATCCCCACCAGCACGAGCGAGAGAATCGCGGCGCCGATGTAATAGAGGATCATGCTCAACTGGAAGTTGATGGCCTCCTTGCCCTGCTCATCCACGAATGCATCTTCGTTTCGCCTCAAGAACCAGACGACGAGCGGTCCAACGGCAAACCCAACGAAGGAGATGTAGCCAAAGACCGCCGCCAGATGGACGCCCATGGCCCAGTTCGATTCGGTTGCCGTGAGCTTTCGAGTAGGCGTCTCGTCCTTCTGCGTGTCCGACTTCGACTCCGTGTCCGCGCGCGCGTCTGTCTGCTCGATCCTGTCTGAGATCTTGCCCACGGGGATCGCTGTCTCGGAGCTCAGCTCGGCCTTTTTCGTCCGCGCCTCGTCCACGGCCTCATTGGCGCGCGCTTCGAGCTTCTGCGCCTTTTCCGACGTCTTGGAGGCAATGGCCTCCTGAGCCGCCGCGACCTTTTCCTTGGCCTCGGTCTTCATCTCGGAGACCCGCTGGGAGGCCGTCTCGGAGCGCGATGACTCGATGAGGTCTTCCCGCTCGTCCTCGATTTCCGTGGGAATTCGCGGCGGCGGCTTGGGCGGTTTCACGGAATCCGTCCTGGGAAAGTCTGGGCCATATTGATCGTTCATCTGTCCCTCCCCTCGTGATGCCGACTTTTGAATAACGTTGGGCACGCGATGAAAGCGGCGCAAGTCAGGCAGAAACAGGGCCATAGGGTTCTCCCGATTCCCATCACAGCGCCCTCCCTCCCAGCCCAGCAGGCCCCGCCGCCGACATCCCTCGCGACTGGGGACTTTTGAGACGCCCTCTCTCAGCGTTAGGACCTATCCCTCGATGAGGACCGAGCACCGCGAAGGACAAGGAACGCCAGACGAGGCACGAGGCGGGGAGCATCCAGAGAGGGAAGTGACCAACGAAGCAACGAAGACGGGCGTTTCTCGGACAAGGGAAGCGACGGGATAATGAAGGGATAAATCCTAAGTCCTCGGGCTCGCCCTTTCGCGATGGGCGCGAAGCCATGAGCAGGATGGGAGATAGGAGACGCGGATGTCTGACGCGACCGACGAGAGGATCGTCAACCTGGAGATCAAGCAGGCTTTTCTGGAGCGCAGCCTCGACGAGTTGGACGCCGTGGTGCGCGGCCTGAACCTCGAAGTTCAGCGGCTGCACAAGGAGGTCGATCGCCTCCAGCGCCAGCAGCTCGAGGATTCGGGTGAGCCCAAGCGCCCCGCGCGCCTCGAAGACGAGGTGCCTCCCCACTACTGATGCGGGCGACGATGGGCAGGCGCTCACTCGGAAATAAGCCGTTGATCGGGCTTGGTTTCTTCCCTAGGGGCTGCCCTCGAATTCGGACCGAGCCTCGCGAAGGACGTGGAATGCCAGGAGAGACGCGAGAAAGGGAGCTTGCTGACGCAAGTGACCGACGAAGCAACGATGCCTGGCTTTTCTCGGACGAGCGCGTCGACGGGAGAATTCGAGGGCAGCCCCTAGGGCGCCACACCCTTGCCTTTCGAAAGGATGTTCGAACGATGATCGTCGCCATCGAGGAGATTGGAAAATCTGGTCTGAGCCGAACCGAGGCGATCGATGCCCAGGCGCTGGCTGCCCATCTGAGTGAGGCTGGGATCACCGAGTGGCGCACGACGGGCGATGGCGTGTTCGAGGCAGTCTTCGACCGCCTCGGAAACAAAGTCCTGATGAAGGCACGCGCGCTCGTCCACCTGAGCACCGACTGCAAGCGCTGCCTCGCGCCGATTCCACTCGAGCTGCCGTTCGAATTCGCGGTCCACTTCGTGAGCGCCGCCTCGACGTCCAGCGCGGCCTCGCCATCGGCGGCCAGAGGAGAGCCCAGGCTGATGGCCGACGAGATCGGGACCGGCGCCTCGTTCGATCTCTCGTCGGCGGACGAGGAGCTCTTCGACGGCCGGACGATCGACACCGAAGAGCTCTTTCGGGAGCACCTGCTCCTGAACCTGCCGATGATGGGGCTCGTCTGTAGTGAGGGCTGCAAGGGCCTGTGTTCCGTCTGCGGCGAGCAGCTCAACGAGCGCGAGTGCGGGTGCGACCGCAAGCCGATGGACCCTCGCTGGGAAGCGCTGCGCGCCATCAAGCTCGACGACCCGCCCAAGGCGTGAGGCGAACGCTGCGCCTGGCAGGCGGCGGCCCCCCCCTCCCGTCTCCCAGAACCATCGGGCCTCTTGTGCCTCGATGTCGAAGTGGGACGTGTCATGGCAACGTGTGCGTCGTCCCACGAACGACGGATGGCGCAAACGCACGATGGGCATCGTCGAATGGCGAGCGCTCGCCAAAAGAAAGGGCGCTCCGTTGCCGGGCGCCCTCTCGAATTTCGCTGTTCGACGTCGAGATCGGATCAGGACCTCCGCTCCAGCTTGGTGATGAGCCGCTGGATGTCCTCTGCCGCAGGCTGTGAGAGCTGCTTCTTCTTCTCGGCATCGACCTGTTCCCTGAGCTTGGGGATGGCGCCGCGCGCTTGCTCGCGGGCCGCCGCGTCGTCGCGCGTTGCCCAATCGAGCCCGAGCACGGCCGCGAAGCGTGGATGCACATCCGCCGCTGTGGCCAACGGGCGATGCACCGCGCTCAAGAGCGGCGCGACGACCTCTACACCGCCCTTGCGCCCGAGCTCGTAGGCCGCCCGCTCTCGGACGCGCGGCTCATCGCTGCCGAGCGCCTCGACGAGGCAGGCCGTCTCTGACTGGCAGGCGCCGACGCGCTCGATGGTGGCACGGTAGGCCTTCATGGCCTTCAGCATCAGCTCGAAATCCTTCTTGCCCTCGGTGGCGCAGTCGATCTGGCCGAAGATGCCGTAGTCGTTGCAGTCGATGTCGAAGAGCTTTTTGGCGTTCTTCTCGTAGGCGTCGAAGAGCTTGGCGTCCTTCTTGGGCGCGAGCATGGCCAGGCCATACATGCACACGTCGCGCAGCAGCCAATGGTCCTTGGAGGCGCACGTCGTGAGCCTGCCCGCGGTGCTCGCATCGCCGATCAGGAAGAGCGCGCGGATATAGGTCTGACGTGCCGTGATCTCCTCGTCGGAGAGCAGCGCCTGGAGGGGACGGATGGCCTCCTGCGCTCGCATCCGACCGAGCGCGTCGGCCGCGGCCATGCGCACGAAGTATTGGCCGCTCAGGTCCTCCTCGTTTTTGTAGCTGAGCAGCTTGACGAGGGCAGGGATGGCCTCCCGCGCGCCTAGGTCACCGAGGAGCTGCGCCGATTTCGAGAGCAGGGCCGTCGGCCGCAGCTTCTCCTCCTTGGCCTTGGCAAAGGTGGACTTGTCCTCGCCGCTCAGGATCGCGAGCAGCGGCTTCACGGCAGCGTCGCCCAGGTTGAACAGACCCATCGCGCTCTCGGGGAAGAATGAGGTCCCGCGGCGCTCGTAGAAAAGCATCCAGATGAACGTCGGCAACGCCTTCTCGCTGCGCAGCTCGCTGAGTGCGAGCAGAGCCTTTTTGTTGACGAACGATTCGAGGCGGTCGTCCTTGGCCGTGTCGATCAGAACCTCGACCGCGACCGGATCCTTGAGGGTGGAGAGCGCGGTGATGGTGTCGATGCGCACGTAGTTGTCGCGCGTCACCTTGAGCAGCTTGACGAGGCTCGGGGCGGCGCGGGTATCGCCGATG
>JAISIF010000107.1 GCA_031262165.1 Myxococcales bacterium
TAAAACATTATCACGTAGCCACCTCTTGAAATTTGCCCATGTCTTTTCGTGAGTAAAGCATGATTGACCTCGGTGTTGTTGGGAGTTCCCTTTTAGCGTTTCTTCTTTATGCGGCTATATTGTATTGATTTTTGATGTGTCGATTTGTTCAAGGTTGTTGATTCAAAATCAAACCATCAGCTTGCTCCCAATTTCTCCTTGACAAAAACGAGGGAAGCGCCTCTAGGCCCACGCCTTTTTTGGAAGGTCGCTCTGGGCACTGCCGCTTTGCTGAAAGTCTTCGCCTCGACTTTGGAATTTCGGGAGCTGGATTTTCGATGTGCCCATCTGCTGTTTTTCCATCTCAATTCATTTTTAGGCCTTAGCAATGGTGGCTGTCTCAGCAGGGCGGCTGCCACGTCAGACAAAAGCTGTGACCATTCTTTTGAAAAATCTCCCTCAAGTCGAACCCGCCCCTGCCTCGCCTCTGTCGGAAAACACTGGGCCCTTGCGCGCCTACAGCGACGCGCCGAGAGAAGATCCCGCGCGGGCATCTCAGACAGAGCTTGGGGCTGCGCCCGCAGCCGAGCCACCTCGCAAGCGCCACTCGCGCCGACGCCGCTCCCGAGCCAATGCGCGAGAAGGGGCGGGCACGGCGCCCACGCCGACGATGGCCGATGATGCCTCGGCGCTCACAGCCCCACCTCCAGGGCCGCGCTCGGAGACTTCGACGCCGACGGCGGAGACCATGACGGAGGCCGACCGACCGCGCCGCCGTCACCGCCGCAGGAGCTCCTTTTCGGAAAACGTCTTCGATGCCGTCGAGCGCAGTGCCCCACGCGCTGCTGCCGTGCGCGACGATGGTGCACCCGCCGACATCGCACCCGAGCTGCTGGACCAGGATGGCTTGCGCGTCCTCAACCGCCTGCACCGCAATGGCTTCGAGGCCTATTTCGTCGGCGGCTGCGTGCGCGACCTGCTCATCGGCCAGAGGCCCAAGGACTTTGACATCAGCACGTCGGCGCGCCCCGAAGAGGTCCGTGCGCTCTTCGGAAATTGTCGGCTCATCGGTCGTCGCTTTCGGCTGGCCCACATCTTTTTCCGGGATGGCAAGATCTTCGAGGTGAGCACATTTCGCGCGAAGCCACAGCCCGTCGAACTCGAGGCCGAAGGCGAGGCTGATGGCGGCGAGGATACCGACGCCACGGCACATCCGCGCGAAGATCTCCTCATCGTTCGGGACAATGTCTTCGGGACGTCGACCGAAGACGCGTTGCGGCGCGACCTCACGATCAACGGCCTCTTCTATGACGTGGAGCGCGGGCGCGTGCTCGACCTGGTGGGCAGCGGCCTGTCCGATCTGAAGGCGCGGCTGATCAGGACCATCGGCGATCCCGAGATTCGCCTGCGCGAGGACCCTGTGCGGATCCTGCGGGCCATCCGCTTTGCGGCGCGGCTCGATTTCGAGGTCGAAGCCGCCACCTGGCGCGCGATGAAGGCGGTCGTCAGCGAGCTGCCGCGCTGCGCTGCCCCGCGCCTCCTCGAAGAGATCTTCAAGTTCCTGCGCAGTGGCATGGCGAGCCCAGCCTTCAGGACGCTGCACGAGGTCGGCGTGTTCGGCTGCATGTTCTCACCGATCGGTCGGTGGCTCGACAGTACGAGCGAGTTGGCACGCGAGAACTTTTTTGCCGAGCTCAGCGCACTCGACGCGTGCGTCCGAAAGGCGCCTCTCGACGACGCGATCCTGCTGGCGGCCCTCATCTCACCGCTCGTGCAGTCGCAGGACGACGGCAGCCTCTCACGCGAGGCCGAGGCCTTCCTCGAAGCGTTGGCCCAGAGCGCCCGTCTGCCCCGCCGCATTTCGGAGCGTGTCCGCAAGCTCTTCTGGGCAGAGGCCATCCTCACGGGGCGCCTACGCCGCAAGCGCTCGCTGCGCTCGTTTCGGGAGCACCCCGAGTTCGCGCCCGGCCTCAAGCTCCTGGAGATCCACGCGGGCGCCACGCCAGACCTCCGCGAGATTTTCGAGAGCTGGTCCTCCGGCGCTGTGCCCGTCCAGGTACAGAGCCCGACGCCGTCGAAGGCCAAGAAGCCTCGTCGACGGCGCCGTGGCCGTGCCCAGAATGACGAGGCTGCGCCTGATGCTGCCGAGCCCCCCGCTTCCCCAGCAGGCCCTTCGGCGACGCTGCCGCCTCGTCTTCAAGAGGAGACGGCTCTAGAGCCCGGCGATGCCCTGACAGCATCGGCAGCACCCTCCAAGCTGCGGCACGCAGGGCAGCTCTCCTTTGATTTCAAATGATTTTAAGCTCTCGTTGATATTTGAAAAATGAATTCACTGAGGGCCAATCCATCGAAGATGACGTCCTGGATTCATCTTTAATCTTCTGGATGAGATTGAGCTCGTGAGGACAGCACCTATGCGCGAAATGTTTCGGTCGAAAATTCACCGTGCCACCGTCACGCACGCCGACCTGGAATACGAGGGGAGCGTCACCATCGACGAGCGTCTCCTGACTGCCGCGGACATCCTGGAGTTCGAAGCTGTCCACGTCTGGAATGTGACACGAGGCACGCGCTTCATCACCTATGCGATGCGCGGTGAATCTGACTCCGGTGTCATCTGTATCAATGGCGCCGCTGCCCATCTGGCCAGGCCAGGTGACCGCGTGATTATCGCGACCTTCTGCCAGATGTCGGATGAGGACGCTCAAAAGCATGTCCCGCGGGTGGTGCATGTCGATGGCGCCAATCACATCCAAAGCTACCGCACTGAGAGGGCTGGCCCCGACCATACCATCGCCGAATGAGTCCCTCTATTCCTGCGAATTGACAAACCGCCTCAGGCTCGCCAATAACCCCGCGCCCGTCAGATGCCCGTGTGGCCTATGAGACGATGGGATGTCATTTCTTCCCTTTGGGCCTCTCTTTCTTCCTGGTGGAAGGAGCTTCAAATGAACGTCCTGCCAAAATTTGCTTTGGGTCTCGCAGTCCTTCTGAGTCTGGGATTTCTTTTCACATCGAACGTGAGAGCCGCTGATGAGGAACCTGAAGAGCCGCTTCCAGAATTACCGCCACCTGTGGCGTTTGCTTCACCAACGGGGAGTATTTCTATAAGCAAAACAGTTAAAGAATCGTTTTATATTGAAGATCGTATCGAAAAAAGTGAATGTATTAATATGTGCAATAGTGGAGATGACTGTAGAGCAGCTTGCGATGGTATGGGGAGTATACCTAGCTGTGTGGCGAGTTGCATAGAGGATTGCAAGAATGAATGTAATAAATGTGATGCGGTAGTCTGGTCTGGTCAGGCCACTCGTACGAAACGCTGGATCAGAGCCTCAGCAGAGGCTGGTTGTAATTTTTCATGGACACCATATGATGATAAAGTATACACTTATGTTTCGTATTTAACAAAAGAATGGCTCACATCCGCAGTGTCGCCGTTTCTAAATGCAAATTGCCAGAAAACTGAGTCCAATGGTGTCATATCGATGTCTTGTGGGGAGACAGAGGTCAAAACAGGACAGTGTTTTGACCTAACATATTCTGGAAATTGCAGAGTTTATAGGGAAACATATAGTTCATTGTTGTCAAACCTCAGTTCTACTCGCTCTGGTTCGGCACGGGTCATAGTCCCCCCGTCGATCGATGGCATCGCTATCTACATAGAGCCTGGAGATGACAATAATTATGAAGACTGGGTCTACCAAAATAACCTTACTGTTGGAAAATATATGAATATTATGGTGTTTTCGCGTAATTCAATGTTTAATCGAGGGGATAGAGTAATTGTATCTGTTTCTGGTCCAGGAATCAATGTGTCCGATGAGTATGTTCTGGAAGCGGATCAACCATCGTTTATGGTTCTGGCCGAAAAAATTAGGCCTAATGCGCAAGGAACGGCAAAGGTAGGGCTTCAGGTGCTTAGAAATGGCTGTACCTTGGTCGCTGAGGATGTTTCCGTAGAAATTAAATCAGAGCTGTGTGTTCATCCGATACCTATAGACAGAGATTGCCCGACTGCCCCAGAGTTCGAACTTCCAGAACCTTGCTGTTCATATAAATATTCTTTTTATGATCCGAGCCTCCAGCCTCGTTGTGGGGTGGAGGAAGTTGATGCTGGTCCAGATGCAGGGGAAGACACTGGAGAAGATCTTTTTGATTACGATGAAACCCCTATCGAAGATTTCGACGCGGGATTTGATTGGGAAGAACCTGAAAAAAGCGAATGTGAGATCAAGTGCGATGAGGAGCTTGATCGCCGACTCGACTGTAGTTGGCATGTAGCAAACCATCGCTCGTTACCTTTCTATAGTTGTTGGCGGAGTTGCGAGGTTGAAAGGTATAAGTGTGTGACTGCTTGTGAGAATGATGAAGACTATTCTGTGGATGGGGATTTAGAATTTGAAGCCCCAGATGAACCAGGCTTCGAACCCAATGATTCGTCAGAGTCGGATAATACTGATGATGATGAGTGCAAACTCAAATGTGATGAAGAACTTAACCAAAGGCTCGATTGTGGATGGCATATTTCAAATCACACCGGGCACCCAGTGTTTACCTGTTGGAAGACGTGTCAGAATGAAAAAGAGAAGTGCGTCGCTAAATGTAAGAATAATGAAAGATATGTTGTAGATGAGAATTTGACATCAAATACTATCGATGAAGAGGGATGTGCTTTCAGATGTGACGAAATTCTCGATCGGAAACTCAGCTGTGGGTGGCATATCGAAAATCATAATGGTCTGCCTGGATATGTCTGTTGGCAAACATGTCAGACTGAAAAGGGAAAATGTGTCGCCCAGTGTGTGAACAATCAGGACTACGACGTAGATGAAAATTTATTAGTGAGTATTAATCCTGAAGATATTGTTGATCCGGACGCTGGTTATAATTCGGACGGTGGTTCCAGTTTGGGATTCGACGCTGGTTCGAACACAGGCTTCCCTGGAGGGCTTGGGCTGCCCGGTGGCACGGGCTCTGGTGGATCTGGAGCGGATGCGGGGAGTGATTCTGGCTCTGGAGGTTCTGGATCCGATAACGGTCCATGGAATGATTTCACCGGCGCTGGCTTTGGTGAAGGCTCGAATGGTGGCACAGGCAATGGGGGTGCTGGGACTGGCGGCTCTGGTTCGGGGACCGGTAATGGAGGAACAGGAGGTGCTGGTGGCGCAGATGGAGGCTCTGGCTTCACTGGCGGCACAGGTTTCCCTGGGGGCTCTGGATTCGGTGACTATGATTGGGGGAATGCGGGTTCTTTGAGCGACACCAATCCCTCGGATCCCAATCAAGGAAATGGATCGGATTCGGGGAACAGTGGCAATGGGAGCGCCATCATCACGAGTCCCGAGAACGTCACACAGGGGAGCACTGGCAACACCGCGACGATCACCGAGCCAAAGGATGGCGACACCTACGAGTGGACCATCACGAACGGCGCAGGGGAGACAGTCGCCTCTGGGACGGGGCCAGGGATCGAAATCCCGACCGATGCCACGGGTAATTTGACCGTCACGGTCACTGTCTCCAGCGATGATGGCACCACCAGCGACTCCGTCACGGTCATCGTCAAGCCCGGCACTGGGAACGGAACCATCACGGTTCCCGAAAACGTCACGCAGGGGAGCACTGGCAACACCGCGACGATCACCGAGCCAAAGGATGGCGACACCTATGAGTGGACCATCACGAACGGCGCTGGAGATACGGTCGCCTCGGGGACGGGTCCCAGCATCGAGATCCCGACGGATGCTACAGGCGATCTGACCGTCTCCATCACAGTCACCCACGACGATGGTAGCACCACCAACGACGCCGTCGCTGTCACCGTCGAGCCCGGGACAGGGAATGGTATCATTACGACTCCCGATAGCGTCACTCAGGGTAGCAGCGGAAACACCGCGACGATTACGGATCCAAAGGATGGCGAGAGCTACGAGTGGACCATCACGAACTCGGATGGAGAGACGGTTGCCTCGGGCACGGGGCCCAGCATCGAGATCCCGACCGATTCGACGGGCGATCTGACTGTCTCGGTCACCGTCACCCACGACGATGGCTCTACCAGCAGCGACACTGTTACCGTCACCGTCGAGTCCGGCACTGGCGGTCTGGGGAACGGTATCATTACGGTTCCAGAGAACGTCACTCAGGGCAGCGGCGAGAACACCGCGACCATTACCAACCCTCAGGACGGTGACTCCTACGAGTGGACCATCACGAACTCGGATGGAGAGACGGTCGCCTCGGGATCGGGGACAGGGATCGAGATCCCGACCGATGCCACGGGCAATTTGACCGTCACCGTCACCATCACACATGGCGATGGCAGCACTTCCACCTACTCTGTCACCGTCATCGTCAGGTCCGGCAATGATTTGAACTTCAAGATCACGGGCGGTCGCCAGAAAGAGAAGACTGTGACGGGTTGCTTGGGCTGCTCAGCGACCGACGCATCATTCATGCTGGGATGGCTCGGGCTTGCGCTGCTCCCAGGGATGCGCCGCCGCAAGAAAGTTTGAGCGCGCTCTCGACGTCGAGAGAAAAGCAATCAATTGTTGCAGACAATGAAAAGGCGGCCATCGAGGCCGCCTTTTTTATTTCATCGAATCAGGACGTGTTTGAAAATCATGCGAGCCAAACTTTGATGGCGGCGAAGAGGAGAAACCCTAGAAAATTGACGGCATTTTTTCATAGCGCGTAGCGACTTGGACAGTCCTGAAGTTGGAACTGATTACATCATTGATGGAAAAGTGGTTTGTCGTCGCATTCTTTTCCGTGTCGGCAGAAAAAGAGAGGCGCAATCTATTGGTGAACTCTAAATCAACCCACTATTTCCTAGGGCCTCGATCTCCTGCCCCCTTCTCCAAAAGCTGCGCTACGGTCGCGACGAAGTGAGCACATGGGCGCCGAGAGTAATATTCGGCGTTGCGCTCGGATGGATCGGGCTTGGGCAAAGCTTTGGCACTCCTGAGCAATTCACCGCAGTTGGTTGTCCCAAACTTCTCGGTGAACTCGGCCTTGAGCGCATTCACGTCCGCATACAGCTGCTTTTTGGCAGCCAGATCGGCTGGTCCAACAGGTTCGTGAAGCGCGCCCGTGACAAAGATTGCTGAGCTCAGCGCGCCGCACATCCCCTTGTGATCGCCCGTGCCAGCGCCAAACCCAGCGACCAGGCGCATGGCTGCCTCGGGCGAGAGCGCCATCACATCGGCAAATGCACCAGCGATGGCCTGCGAACAGTTGTAGCCCTCGAAGAACAGCTCGAGTGCTTTCTGAACACGGTCAAAAGATTTGGAATCGCTTTGCATTCGAAGGCTCCTCGTTCGTGAAGATGCAGCGGCACCTCTTGCACCGACCTGGGCACGTGCGTCGAATGACGATGGCAAGGCAGAGGCTTGGAAGGTGCGATCCTCTACTTATTCCAGTGCTTGGTCTTGACGCGCGCCGTGATGCGGAACTTGCCGTTGGAGCGACGAAGCGGCTTGTGGTCGGGCTTGGGCACGAACTCCTTCTTCGACTTGCTGCGCATGAAGATTCGAATCGGGACCCGAAGGCCGAGCGCCTCGCGCATTCGGTTGACGATGAAGCGCTTGTAGTCCTCGGTGACGCCCTCGGGACGGTTGCACGTGATGGTGAAGGTCGGGGGACGCTCGCTGAGCTGTGAGATGTAGAACAGGCGCACCGGGTGGCCAGCGTAGAGCGGCGCAGGGTGAGCATCGATGATGCGCTGGAGAAGAGCGTTGAGCTGCGGTGTTGGCAGGCGTGCCTTGAGTTGATCGCTCAGCTCGCCCGCCAGTTTGATCGCGCGAAACACGGCTTTTCCGGTCAGCGCCGAGCCGAACACGATGGGCGCGTAGGACAAAAATGGCAGACGCTTGCGCAGCTCTTCCTCGAAGGGTTTGGGCTTGATGCCCTCGGCTTCGGCCAGGTCCCACTTGTTGACGAGCACGACCATGCCCTTGCCTTTTTCGATGGCGATGGAGGCCAGGCGTAGGTCCTGATCGACGGCTGCCTCGGTCGCGTCGAGGATGAGGAGCGCCACATCGGCGCGGTCGATGGCCTTGAGCGCACGCATCACGCTGAACTGCTCGACGCGGGCACTGATGGCGCTCTTGCGGCGGATACCAGCCGTGTCGGTCAGCACGAAAGGCCTGTCCTGGAAGATGAGGCGCGCATCCACTGCGTCGGTGGTGGTGCCAGGAACGTCGCTGGCGACCATGCGCTCTTCGCCGAGTAGCCGGTTGACGAGTGTGGACTTGCCCACGTTCGGTCGACCGATGATGGCCACGCGGCAGACATCTTCGGCCTCACCTGCGCCCTCGCCCTCGCTCTCATCCTCGAGATCGGGAAAGCTCTCGATGAGCTCGTCCATCAGATCGCCCACGCCGCGACCGTGCTCGGCGCTGATGGCGTAAAGAGCTGGGAAACCGAGTTTGTAGAAGTCAGTGGCCAGGCCCTCGATCGCGCGCTTCTCGCTGTCGATCTTGTTGGCTGCCACGATCACGGGCTTGCCGCTCTTGCGCAAAAGGCGCGCAACCTCTTCGTCGGCAGCAGACATTCCGGCCATTGCATCGACGACGAGGATGACGCTCGAGGCCTCTTCGATGGCCAGCTGGGCCTGGTCACGGACGCGCTGGAGCAGCTTGTCTTCGGTGTCGGGCAAAAATCCGCCCGTATCGACGAGCGTGAATGCGCGCCCCTCGTAGGTGACGTCGGCATAGTGGCGGTCGCGCGTCACACCAGGGATGTCCTCGACGAGTGCGCGGCGATGTCCGGCGAGTCGATTGAAGAGCGTGGACTTGCCCACGTTGGGTCGACCGACGAGCGCGACAATGGGGCGCGGTGCGGATGAAGCGCTGGCTTCGTCTTCGTTTTGGTCGAGGTTGAGGTCGTCGGCGTTGGGGATGGGAGTGGGTGTGTCGGTCATGGGGAGATCTCTGGATGAATCGAAAGGTGATCCCTCACCTAAGTCGCTTCGCGTCCGCCCTCTTCCATGACTGGCAGAGGGCATGAATCGGGAGGAGATGGTTCCTTGCCCGCTTGCGAGAGAGGGTGTGGGAGAGGGAGGGGGAGCGCGCGTAGCCCTACTGTCCCTTGTAGCCAAACCGCCTGAGGCTCTCTGGCCGCTCGCTCCAGTGCTTTTCGACTTTGACGAGGAGCGAGAGATAGACGTGCGTGCCAAGCAGCCGTTCGATCTCGTGCCGCGCCGAAGCGCCGATGAGCTTGAGCATCTTGGCACCCTTGCCAATGACGATGGCCTTCTGTGAGTCGCGCTCGACGAAGATGGTGGCCGCGATGCGCACCAGGCCTGCGAGTTTACCGGGCTCGACAGGCATGTTCGGCTCACGCTCGCTCTCGTCGAAGTGATCGATGGCCACGGCAGTTGAATACGGCACTTCGTCGCGGCAGTGGCGCAGCACTTGTTCTCGAATGAGCTCAGCCACGATGGTGCGCTCGGCCTGGTCGGTCAGCATGTCCTCGGGAAAGAGCGGCGGGCCGGGCGGGAGCAGTGCACCAAGGCCAGAAATCAGCTCCGGCAACCCTTCGCCCGTGCGCGCGCAGACAGGAAAAATCTCGGCTTCGGGCAGGGCTTTTCGGTAGGCGTCGATGACCGGCAGGATCAACGGCTTGTCGATGAGGTCGATCTTGTTGATGGCGAGGATCACGGGCTTTTTGGCGCTGCGCACTCGTTCGACGATCCACGTCGCCACCTCGCCGACCTCGACCGTGTTGTCGCTCTTGAGCGCTGGCTCGATGACGAAGAGCACCGCGTCCACCTCATCGATCGCGCTCATCGCCGTCTCGACCATGAATTGATGCAGCGGCCCTTTGGCCTTGTGCACACCCGGCGTGTCGAGAAAGGCGATCTGGAGATTGGGCTCGTTCAGGATGCCGAGGATGCGGTTGCGGGTGGTCTGCGGCTTGGGGGAGACGATGGCGAGCTTCTCACCGACGAAGCGGTTGAGCAGCGTGGACTTGCCGACATTGGGCCTGCCGACGAGGGCAACGATGCCTGAGCGATGTTCGGGGGGTGTCGATGCGTTGTTCATGGGAGGTGGTCGTGTTGCGGGGGAGAGGTGCGTGGAACGACGCGCTTTCGCGCGCCCCTCGAAACGAGAAGAGCTCACCGAGTTGGCCCCGGTGAGCTTGTCGAACTTCGGCAAACGCGTCGTCATTGCGAGGAACACAGCGCCGAAGCAACCCAAAGGCTCCATTCAGGATTGCATCGCTTCACTGAAAATGACGGAGCGTTGATTCTATTGATTCTATCGATACGTCCGAATCAAATCGTCGGGACAGGGCTTGCCCTGCCCAGAATACAAACAGGAAATCAGACAGATTATCGAATAGATCCATTGAAGACTCGCCCTAAGCCCGGTCATTCCGATTTAGGATTTATCCATCGATTAGGACCGTGCAACGCGAAGGACGGGGAATGCCAGACGGAAGTGAAGAGAGAAGCAACGAAGGCTGGCATTTCACGGACGAGCGAGGCGACGGGATAATTAAGGGATAGGTCCTAAGTCCTTGGGCTTGATGGAAGGCATGAATCTCATCCGAGCATTCAAACGATTATGCCTGCTCGCTGATGACGACCGAGTCGAGCTTGACCTTGGCATTGCCAGCGCGGGCAATTTTGGGGACGAGCTCAAAGCCCTTCACGACCTCACCAAAGATCGTGTGCTTGTTGTCGAGCCACGAGGTCGGCACCTCGGTGATGAAGAACTGGCTGCCGTTCGTGTTCGGGCCAGCGTTGGCCATGGCGAGCAAGCCCGGCTTGTCGAACACGTGGCCATTGAAGAATTCGTCCGCGAATTGGTAGCCGGGGCCACCTGTGCCGCGCCCGAGCGGATCACCGCCCTGGATCATGAAGTCGGGGATGACGCGGTGGAAGACGGTCCCGTCGTAGAGCTTGGCCGTGGTCTTCTTGCTGTTCCTGGGGTCGGTCCACTCCTTCTCGCCGCTGGCCAGGGCAACGAAGTTCTCGACGGTCTTGGGCGCATCCTTGGAGAAGAGTTTGACCACGATGGAGCCCATCGAGGTGTTGAAGGTGGCGTAGAGGTCTTGGCCTGCGCGGACGAGGTCGGTCATCGACATGGGGAAATCCTTTGATGTGGATGGATGGGGGTTGGGTTGAGTGCGGCGTGGAGAAGAACAGGGGGCGGCGGCAGGGCGAACGCTTCATTCTGTGCGTTGCGGATTTTCCGTAGAGGCACGGCGCGCCCTGCGTTGCGTCGGTCGACAAAAACACGATTGGCACGGCGCGCCTGGACCCCCGAAAGCGCGGCGCCTGAAATCCCAAAGCGCGGGGTTAGCCAAGCGAAAAGTTGGAGGGGCTTCTCGGTTGTCCCATTCAGGGATGGGATTGGCCGTCTCTATGACAATAAAACACCCGCGCAGACTTCGATTTGTCTGGCGGGTATTTTCAATTCAATCGCAAAGAAAAGAATTGATCAGCGTAGCGATTACTTCGTCGGTTTTTTCTCCGAGATGGTGATTGTCTCGATGGTGACATTCTCCCTGGGGCGATCGCGGCCATCGCGCGGCACGCGGGCGATCTTGCCGACGAGGTCACAGCCATCGATCACCTCGCCAAAGATGGTGTGACGACCGTTGAGGTGCCCCGGCATCTTCTCGGTGATGAAGAACTGGCTGCCGTTCGTGCCAGGCCCCGCGTTGGCCATGGCGAGCAGGCACGGCTTGTCGAACTTGCGGCCACTCTGGAACTCGTCCTCGAACTGGTAGCCCGGTCCGCCCATGCCCGTGCCCATCGGGTCACCGCCCTGGATCATGAACTGCGGGATGACGCGGTGGAAGATGGTCCCATCGTAGAGCGGGCGGTTCGTCGAGAGGCCGGTCTTGGGATCACGCCACGACTTCTTGCCAGTGGCCAGGCCCACGAAGTTCTCGACCGTCTTGGGCGCGCTGTTCGGAAACAGGCGGACCACGATGGGTCCCATCGACGTCTTGATCGTGGCGAACAGCGGCTTCTCGGTGGGCTCGACAGGCTTGGCCTGTGCGACGGCCTCCTTCGATGGCGCGGCGGAGGTGGCATCGGACTTGGCCTGGGCGGCGCTCTGACTCTGGCAGGCGACAAAAGCAAAGGTGAGGATGAGCGCGGATAGGACGCGTTTGGACATGTCGGGATCTCCTTCCCAAAAGAGAAAACGGCGGCCCTTGGGTGGGCGCGCCGGGAGTGAGGCAGAAAGAACGGCGAAGGATAGTCGGGGATGCGGTCGAGTCAACTCGGTGAAGAACGCCTTCCAGGGCGGTCGGAATTCTACCGAATGAGCGCTGGACGACACGCTCGTCGTCGCCCTCGCTCGTCGACAGTCCCCGACCAATCGAGGGGATTCCGCGCGGTTGGCACTCGCTCAACCTTGAGAGGCCATTCCGCCCCGGAGCCGCGCTCTCCCACCAGGGCATTCAGTCCGATGGTGGCGATGAGGTGTGGCTGCTCGCGCTCATGGCGCTGACTTCATTCCCGCAGGTTCTCGAAGGATCTCTCTCATGGAAAAACCAACGGCCTCCGAGGTTCCCCGCAAGCGGCGCTCGCCCCCGCGCACCCGCAAGGCGATTCTCGAGCTTCAGAGCGCCACCGCGCTCTCCGATTCAGTTTCTTCAGAGGTGAGCGAGACAGCTCAAAGCTCCCAATCCGAGGTGCCTCGAGACGTTCAGAGCGCATCATCATCCGCTGAAACCGAGGTGCTCATCGAGACAGAAGAGCGAGCGGAGACAACGCCGAGCCGCCTCTTTCTCAGCGAGTTGCGCGCCCTGACGCCCGAGGCGCTCTGCGAAAAGGCGCGTGCGCTGGGCCTCGATCGGCCAGAGCTCAAGCGGCCACGCGATCTCTTCTTCGACGTCATTCGGGTGTTCTGCGCGCGCCAGATCGAGATCATGGGTGAGGGCGCGCTCGAAATACTCTCGGATGGCTACGGTTTTCTGCGCTCGCCCAGGGCCTGCTACCTGCCGAGTCTCGACGATGTGTATCTCTCGCCTGCCCAGATTCGGCGCTTCAACCTGCGCGTCGGCGACAGCATCCGGGGCGCGCTCAGGCCGCCGCCGAGTCAACATCAGCAGGGGCGAGGCGAGACGGGCGAGCGCTATTTCGCGATGTGGCGCATCGACACCATCAATGGCGAGCCACCCAAGGGCGCGCTGCGTGCGGCGCTCTTCGACACCCTGACGCCCCTCTACCCTCAGGAAAAACTGCGGCTGGAACACCAGGCGGACGAGCGCACGACGCGCATCATCGACCTGTTCACGCCCATCGGCAAAGGCCAGCGCTGCCTCATCGTGGCGCCGCCGCGCACGGGCAAGACCATGCTGCTCCAGAACATTGCCCACGCGATCACGGCCAACCACCCCGAGGTGACGCTCATCGTGTTGCTCATCGATGAGCGGCCCGAAGAGGTGACGGACATGGCGCGTTCGGTCCACGGCGAGGTCGTCAGCTCGACCTTCGACGAGTCGGCGACGCGGCACGTGCAGGTGGCGGAGATGGTCCTCGAAAAGGCCAAACGCCTCGTCGAACACGGACGCGACGTCGTGATCCTCCTCGACTCGATCACGCGCTTGGCGCGCGCCTACAACGCGGTGCTGCCAGCGTCGGGCAAGATCCTGTCGGGCGGCGTTGACGCGAACGCGCTCCACAAGCCCAAGCGCTTCTTCGGCTCGGCGCGCAATGTCGAGGAGGGCGGCAGCCTGACCATCATCGGGACGGCGCTCGTCGAGACGGGCAGCCGCATGGACGAAGTGATCTTCGAGGAGTTCAAGGGCACGGGGAACGCCGAGATCGTGCTCGATCGCAAACTCATGGAGAAGCGCCTCTTCCCCTGCCTGGACCTCAACAAATCCGGCACACGCAAGGAAGAGCTCCTGATGGACGAGTTCACGCGCAACCGCGTCTGGATCCTGCGCCAGGTCTTCCAACCGTTGAACAGTATCGACGCGCTGGGGATGCTGTTGGAGAAGGTCAAGGGCAGCAAAACGAATCGGGATTTTCTGGATGAAATGAGTCGGAATTGATGGCTTGGCTCGAATCGATTGACTCAGAACTCAGGACTTATCCATTCATTCGGACCGAGCATCGCGAAGGGCGTGGAATGTGAGGGCGGTCGAGTTCTATTTTTTGATGTCGAATCGGGATGTGTAGGGGCGTTGCGGGCAACGCCCGTCGTGGTTGTGTCGAATGACGACCGCTGGGCGT
>JAISIF010000205.1 GCA_031262165.1 Myxococcales bacterium
CATGTGTCGCTGGTCATGCTTGCATTCGCCATGTTGGCGGCCATTCGTCGACGAATAAACGAATGGCCCGAAGCAAAGACGAATGAATCAAGAAAAGAATTGCATGGACCAAAACAAAGCCCCCGAGTGCATTCGGTGGTCAATCCAAGAAATCCAACGAATCACTCGAAGCCTTGCCCAATGCCAAATCGAACCCGCATCCATTATCGCCTGGTCCTATTGGCGACGCGCTCTCCATGCCGCCGCGAGAGAGGCTAACTCGAAGTTATAGATTACAACTGGAGTGTTAGAATTCGACTCTCCCCTCCCTCGACCGCGCTTTGTCTTTTTGCTAAGGCCGCGCGCCTTTGCCTCGAACGAGCATTCTTCGAGAGCAATTTCGTTTGTCCGTTGAGCTGTCATCCCAAAGTTTGTGCACGAAGAGAGACCACGTCGTCATGACCGACAACAACACCAAGAAGACCTTTCACAGCATCGATCCAGAGCAGCTCCCCAAGCACTTCGACACGCAGGCCGCCGAGCAGCGCCTCGAGGCCGACTGGGAGGCCAAGGGCATCCATCATTACGACCCCTCGCGCGGTCGCGACGAGACGTTCGTCGTGGACACGCCGCCGCCTACGGTCTCAGGCTCGCTGCACGTCGGCCACATCTTCAGCTACACGCACACCGACGTGGTGGTCCGGCAGCAGCGGATGCGCGGCAAGAACATCTTTTACCCACTCGGCTGGGACGATAACGGCCTGCCCACCGAGCGCCGTGTGCAGAACTTCTTCAACGTGCGCGTGGACGTGAAGGTGCCCTACGAGCCGAATCTCGAGCTCGTCGAATCGAGCAGTGCGGATGCGAAAAAACCACCGCGCATCCTCTCGCGCCCCAACTTCATCGATGCCTGCCATCGGGTGACGAGTGAGGACGAAAAGGTCTTCAAGGCCTTGTGGCGCCGCATCGGCCTGTCCGTCGATTGGAACCAGGAATACGCGACCATCGATCACAAGAGCCGGACGCTCGCGCAGCTCTCGTTTCTCGATCTGCTCGACAAGGGCCACGTCTGTTCCGTCACCGCGCCGACGATGTGGGACGTGGACTTTCAGACGGCTGTCGCGCAGGCCGAGGTCGAGGATCGCAACCAGGTCGGCGCGTTCCACGATCTCCAGTTCGCGGTCGAGGGAAGTGACGAGACCTTCACCATTGCCACCACGCGGCCAGAGCTGCTCGCCGCCTGCGTCGGGGTCACGGCCCACCCGGACGACGCGCGCTTCAAACCGCTCTTTGGCAAGCGCGCCATCACACCGCTGTTTCGCGTGCCGGTCCCCATCTTCCCGAGCGAGTTGGCCGATCCAGAGAAGGGCACGGGCATTCTCATGGTCTGCACGTTCGGCGACCAGACCGACGTCACGTGGTGGCGCGAGCAAAAGCTGAAGCTGCGCCAGATCATCGGTCGCAATGGCCGACTGCTGCCCGTCACGTTCAACGGCGTGACCTCGAATGAAGGCTGGGAGTCACTCGACCCAGAGAGGGCGCAAAAATTTTACGACGGCCTCGTGGGCAAGAACGTGAACCAGGCCAAGACAGCTGTCGTGGAGATGCTGCGTCAGGTGGAGGGCGCTGCCCGCGAAGGCCTCGGCGCGCCGCTGCTCGCTGAGCCCAAGAAGATCGAGCGACCCGTCAAGTTTTTCGAGAAGGGCGATCGCCCGCTCGAGTTCATCTCCACGCGTCAGTGGTTCGTGCGCCTGATCGACAAGAAGCAGGACTTGCTCGACTATGGCGCGCGCATCGACTGGCACCCGACGCACATGGGCAGCCGCTTCCGCAACTGGACCGAGAACCTGCAACTCGACTGGTGCATCAGCCGCCAGCGCTACTTCGGGGTGCAGTTCCCGGTCTGGTATCGCCTCGACGCCGAGGGCAACCCTCTGCACGACGAGCCCATCTTCGCGACCAAACAGATGCTGCCGGTCGATCCAACGGTCGATGTCGCGCCCGGTTTCACTGCCGATCAGCGCGATGTGCCCGGTGGTTTCACGGCAGAGACGGATGTGTTCGACACGTGGTTCACAAGCTCGCTCACCCCGCAGATCGCGAGCGGCTGGCTGCTCGATCCAGTGCGCCACGCAAGCCTCTTTCCTGCCGACATCCGCCCCCAGAGCCACGAGATCATTCGGACGTGGGCGTTTTACACCATTGCCAAGTCCATGCTGCACGAGGCCAAAATCCCATGGGCGCACGTGCTCATCAGCGGTTGGATTCTCGATCCCGACCGCAAAAAGATGTCGAAGAGCAAGGGCAACGTCGTCACCCCTCTCCATCTCATCGAGGCGCATGGTGCGGACGCGGTGCGCTACTGGGCAGCGGGAGCACGACTGGGCGCGGACACGGCGTTCAAGGAAGACGTGTTCAAGGTCGGCAAGCGCCTGGTCACCAAGCTCTACAATGCGGGCAAATACGTCCTGAGCCAGAGCGCCGAGGTCCACCCCATCACCAATGAGCTCGACCGTGCGTTCATCGATCGGTTGCGTGCGCTCGTGTCGACCGCGACGAAGAGCTTCGAGGATTTCGAGTTCGCGCCTGCTCTGGATGCGACCGAGCGTTTCTTCTGGTCGAGCTTCACCGACACCTACCTGGAGCTCGTGAAGGCGCGTGCCAGGGGCGAAGCCGGTGGTGATGAGGCCGATCGCGGCAGTGCCGTGGCCGCACTTCGACTCGGATTGAACGTGCTCTTGCGCCTGTTCGCGCCCGTGCTGCCGTTCATCACCGACGAGGTCTGGCGATGGGCGTTCGCCGACGAGACGGGCAAGGCCAGCATCCACCAGGCAGCGTGGCCGACCATCGAAGAGCTCAGCGCGATCGAGCTGCCCTCCAACGAAGGCAGCTTCGATCTGGCCGAGAAGGCGTGGTTCACGATCAACAAGAAGAAGAGTGAGCTCGGCGCCAGTGTGGGGCGGCCTTTGACGAAGCTCGTGCTCGCCATGAATCCAGCGACGGCCAAGGTATTCGCCAAGATTCAAACCGAGATCGTCACTGCCACGCGCACACATTCATTTGAATCGATCGAGCGCGAATCGATCGAGGCAGGCGAATTCGAGATCGATGAGATCGAGGTGGAACCAAAGGAAAAGAAGGAAGGGTGATGGTTTTCAAAAAACGTCATCTCAGTGGAATCGAGTTGTAGGGAGATCCGGTCGGATGTCCCTGCAGTGCCTCTCCACATCAATTCAAAATACTATGGAGGCATTTTGCGAAATGCCTCTGCATATCCCGCGGCAATACCGCAGAACGTGAGTCGTTATCGTGAGTGATGCTCAGGCAGAAGAGGCGTTGGAACAATTTGACAATGATGCGCCTCAATCAGAAGACGAAGAAATTCAATTGACCGAGGAAGAAGCCATCGAAGAAAAATGGCAAGAGCGAATGGCGAATACCTATATCGCCATGTTGATTACCATCGCGCCTGCCTGCCTTGGATGGGCATTGCTGATGTTATCGACGTATGTTTTAGACAATATGTTTTTCGCGTTTATCGCCTGTCTCATCTGCGTCGCGCCGGTATTGTATAGCTATATGACATCGGGCTGGAGCCAAACGCTGTTCTTTTGGCGAGATTACGAAGTCATCACGACATACAGCGACGGCAGAAAATCATCGGATGGCGGCGCTGAATCCGCAATGATGGGTTTGTTATACAAGCTGATGATGTTTGGCCTTGTTTGTATGCTGGCCGGAATCGTGTCGATCGGAAAATGTATCTATCTGCCTATCAAATACACGGTTTGTTATCTGAAGGTGAAGAACAAGCCAGACCTGAAGAACCCGAAGAAATTAGTTCGAACAGGTTTCTTTCTGGCTGCCGTTGGGTTCCTGACTTTCATTGGCGCTCCGATAGTTGGAAGCACGATAAATAATATCCAGATTCGACAGAAAATCATTGCGGATAACAAGTCGGATTATCCGGCCGACCAAATTCGAAAGATGGTCGAAGATGCACAGGCCAAGATGCTCGCCAACAATAACTGCGCAGCGTTTTCGGTGAAAAATTATTATCACGAGTCGAATTATTATGAAATCGATGTCGATTGTCAGAATGATGGCAGGATTGAAGTCGCCGTTAGTTTCAAATATGGCGATAGCGCCAAGCAAGCCAGCGGTGATGACAAGTCACCAAGTTTCATGGAGCTTGGTGTATACACATTCAAGAATGGTGAGTTTGTGAATTTGAACAGGAGCGATGAAAAAAAACCGAGCGATGCCGACATCAAAGCTGCCGCCAAATTCCTTCCGCAGGATTACTTTTTCAGCAAAATCAAATCTGCGAAGGATGAGCAGTTGAAGGCAAAGAATTGGGAGACCTCTGAACAGAATCTCAAGAGGAATGGCCGCGTCGTGGAAGTTTATGTGCGCGACGCGGACGATCCATCCATCAAGGACCATTCGAAATATCCCAATCGTTCCAAGACCGTAGAATACCAGATGAAAATCAAAGAAGGTGAATTCCAAGGATTTGGGAATATCCGAGTCGACGGGAATCATGTGGATTTGAGATAGTCTATATTTTGTTCTGAGCTTGTAGGGGCGCGATTCATCGCGCCCTTTTTGTTTTATCCGATCGCATCAATTCATCAAACCTTGCATCAGACCACCACGGCATGTCTTTCGGGGTGCATATAGGCAAGCCCAATCGTCTCGATGACATTCATGCCTCGCCCTTCTTCGGGACCCAATTCGACGATGAGCACTTGGTCTTCTTTTGAATTCAGGACTTCTTTGAGATTCGAAATCATTCGGATCTTTTCCCGATCTCCAAGAATGCACCTGAATACCGAGAGCTGCAGGTGATCGCCATAGCGCCGCATGATTCGAAAGGTCTGGCGCAGGCGCTTGGGATCACAGACATCGTAGGTCACCAGATAGACGCTTCGCATGAGGGATCCCTTTCATGGCATTTGTTCACGGATGGTTTTGAATCACTCCAATAAAACGAATGTTTTTATGAAGGCGATTTCATAAGAGAATGAGAATGTTCTTTTTATTTTATTTTGCAGACGGGCACGGCACGCCGTGCCCCTACGAGATGGATTGTATTTAAAAGATGAAATAAATCAGGGGCATCAATCGATCGATCGAGATTACCGCGTCACGAATTCAGGGAATTCTTTGATTTCCCCGAGCAAGTATTTTCCTAAAAGGCGCGCCTGAACCGCGAGAATTCTTCGATAGCTCACTCGATAGCCAAAAACGGGATGTGTGATGAGTTGATCCATGCGGCGCTCATACGTCTGAATGAGTTTTTTTCTCGCCGAAGGCGTCAGCGCGACGCCCAGATGGTTTTGAATGAAATCATCGGTTTTGATGGCGCCGGTATTGACACATTGCAGCACGACCGAATCGGCAATGAGCGGCCTAAATTCTTCCATCAGATCGAGCGCCAATCCCGGTCGGCCATAGCGAGGCTGATGGTAAAAACCGAGCAATGGATCAAAGCCAGCGAACAGGACGGCATAGGTCAAATCCTTGGTGAGCAATGCGTATGAAAACGACAAGAGCGCATTGATTGGATCTTTGGGAGGCCGTCGATTTCGCCGCTCGAAATTGAAGGACAATTGTGAGGAATGCGACGAGGGATAGTCCGGTGGCTTCAGCATTCCCTCGAAGGCCGAAAAATAAAGCCGCGCTGCATTGCCCTCGATGCCAAGCAGCATCTCCATGTTCGTTGCCAAGCGCGCAGAGCGTTGCGAAGCATCGAGGCCGTCCATCACAGCGCGCGGTGGACTTGGGTGATTGCGGCGGAGCATCGTCCGGCAGTTGAGGATTTTGGCTGCCACGAGGCGAGAGGCCAGGCGCATGCAGAAGTCGCGATCTTCAGCGGCTCTAAACTGCGCGCGACGCAGATCGATATTCTTGCGCGAGAGACCTTCGAGGCGTCCATAGAACCAGGCGCCATAGCTGAAGAAGCCGACCGGGATGTCAGCGGCGCACAGCTGGCGAATCGCGGGTGTGGTCACGCCGACGTTGCCAAAGACCGACACCTGCGAGGTCTCACCCAGGCGCACTTCGCGGACAGGTCCGTCTTTGCCGTCGCGCGATGGGCTGCGAATCTGGAGCACCTCGTCCGAGATGCCGATGCGTGCCCCTTGCTCCTGCACGTAGACGGGCAGCGCGTCGTCGCGGGGCGCGTAGAGCAGGCGGACTTCACCGAGGGTGGATGCTGAGTGGCCGTGCTCCAAGAAGTCGAACTCGTCGGGCAGGCAGATGCCGTTGAGCGAGCAGCCCGGGCACTTCGGGCTCTGGTGCAGGGGCTGAGGCATCACGCGGGCAGCACAGCACGCCTTGAGATCGCGCAGTGCCGACAGGGTCCGCGCCACGAGCGCTTCGTCGATCGGGACCTCGACGCGGCGGTGCGCGCCCACGAAGAACAGGATGCCCTTGTCCACGCGGTAGCCGTTCTCGCGCAGGGCCAGGGCGTAGGCGCACAGCTGGACGCGCTCGGGTTCGTAGGCGCGCTCTGGCAGGTGCTTGGGTGGCTCGCCGCGCTTGAAATCGACGGGCGAGACGCAGCCGTCCTTGCCCTCCAGAACGTCGATCTTCCCCGTGAGGCCGACGATGGGCGCCGAGAGATCGACCGCGCGTGCCTTGAAGTCGGGCATGTCCGCCACATCGGGCGGCGGCACGTCCCCAGCGCGCTGATCCGAGCGGGTGTGCGCGGCGCGGCCTTCTTCGGTGAAGCGGTTGTCGGCCCACTCACCCTGCACCCACTCCAGATAGAAGAGGCGCGGGCAGAAGATGAACTCGTTCAGCATTCGGGCGGGCACGAGTTCGGGCGCGCCCAACTCCTTTGCAACCAATTCGACGTTCAGCTTCACGCCTGAGGGCGAGCTCTCAGGGGAACTTGCTGAGTCTGCACGAGGCTCAGACTCCGGTGAATCGTTCATGGCCAACCTCTCTCTTTCGTTGGTTCGCCGCCTGGGGGGACTGGGCTTTGGGGCTCCCTATCGAGAATCTCTGGCGAATCTGTCGGCTTCGAAGGGAACGAAGAGCCCCAGGCCAAAGTGAGCGCCGTAACCGAGCGCGATCGGTCCCCCCACTGCCGCATCGAAGCGCAGGCGAATCCCAAAGGCGCAGGGGAGCTTGGGCGCGCGCTTGTCCCGCTCCAGCTTGAAGCCACGCCAGCGCGTCGCGAGTCGTCGCGGGTGCTCCTTGGCGCCATCGATCGAAGTCGAAGTTGCCGAGAGCGTCGAAGCCAAGGTGGGCTCGAGCCGAACGTTGGCGGGATGCCGCTGTCCACGCCAGAGCGTCCAGAACGCCTCGAGACCTTCATCGCTGTCGATGGGGAGCCAGGTGTCATTGCCTCGGCCCTCGACTTCGATCTCGATCGAGCTCGGCATTGGCAGGTGACGATCGGCGAGCTCGGCGAGGATCTGGCCGCGCACGCTGTTTGCCCCACGCTGCTTCAGGAAACGCGGCGGCACGAACGGCGTCTGGCTCACCCAGATCTTCGACTCACCGAGCGGTTGGATTCGCTCGCGAAAGTCATCGATTTGCCCCAGCCCAGCGAGCGTCACGAAGAGGCCGGGCAGATTCTTGGCCCAGGTTCGACTCAGGCGTTGGAGCGCGCCGAGCGTCGAGGCGTCGAGTCCATCGCGCGCACAGACGAGGATGTGATCGATGCGGGCCTTGGCAGGCCGTGAGGGCGTCACGTCCGTCTCGAGGATGAGCGGCAACAGGTGTGTGTGGCCGTGGTGCTCGCGCAGGACATCGTCACCCTCGCTCGTCATCCCAGTGAGGCAGGGCGTGGCGCCGCCCAACTTGTCGGCATGGCTGATGAGCGCCTTGTGCAGCAGATTGGTTCGCCGAAGCACGTCGCCAAGAAACGGGAGTCGCTCGCCGCTCAGCACATCGGACGAGAGCGCGAGGATGGCAGCCGTGGGTCGATTGCCCGCCTCTTCTTCAAATGACGACGAGAAGGCGAACGAACGACGAGACGCCGCTGAACGATTCGACTTCGGATTCGAGTCGCGGGCAGCATCGAGCGCGTCGGCAGATCGGGCGTAGGCCAGGCGGCAGCTTCCGAGTGGTGCGCTCCATCCCTCGCTGTTCCAGTCGGCGGGCGTTCGACAGAGCGCGGCGATGAGGTCGGCTGGCAGGCGATCTTCTGGCGCCTTCTTGGTCTTGCTCTTGGCCCTGCTCTTTTTCTTGGAGGCCTCGGCGTCTGAATTCGTCGTCGGCTCTGTCGGCGTTGCGATCTGTTTGAGCCAAGCGGCGTAAGCCTCGGAGGTCATGGGCGCGAGGAGCTCGATCCGTTCGTTCTGCGATCGTTCCTCGTCCGAGACGTTCTTCCAGAGGCGGCAGTTCGGGCGCGCATCGTCGCCCTCGCTCATCTCTCGGAGACTGGCCTCGACCCACGACTCGGCGCGTCCCAGATACGGAAGCTGAGCGAGCAACGCTTCGAGGAGCGAGCGCTCGGCATCGTCGAGATCGACGGGCCAGAACGCACGCAAAACGTCGTCCTCTCGATCGCGACCGACGTGGACGAACGTGTCGAGGACCTTGGTCGGGTTCTCGTTCAACTTCGGGCTCGGAAAGTAGTGGCGCGTGTGGGCGCTGTTTGCGCGGGGCAGTTCGTAGTCGGGCGGCGCATCCACCAACTTGAGCATCAGCGAGCGAGCGTCGTCGGGAAGTGCGTCGGATGCACTCCAACCCAATCGATTGAAGCCCGCTGCGAGAAAGGCCCGGCACAGGCGCCACGGACTCGGCGGCCACTCGAGCGCACCCTCGTTGACGTGCCGACCCCATGGCGTCGCGTGGTAGCGGCCCGCAGGAAATCTGAATTCGAGGCAGATCATGGGCGTCCTCAGCTCTCGTTGTTCTTCTTCGACGCCTTCGTCGATGCCTTCACCTCGCAGGTGACCTGGGTCACGCCGCCGTCCTGAACGGCGAAGTGTGTGGCGCAGTCCTTGACGAGATCGGGCAGCGCCTTCTGGAGCTCGCTCAGCTTGGGCAGCGCGTAGCCCTCAGGCGCGCTCACATGGCAGGTCTTCATTCGGAGATCGCAGGCCGTGCGCAGGCGCAGATCGCCCTCGAGCAACGTCGCAATCTTGAAGAGCGCGAGGCCCACGAGCAGGCGCTCGACTTCCTGTCCCAGGCCGTAGGAGCGGATGAGGTTCAGGTCGAGGTTGAAGAACGCGCTGATGCGATCGGCTGTGAACTCGTCGCGCTGGAACGGGACATTGCCAAAGCCCTTGGCCGTGTCGCCCGCAGGATTGACGTGGTCGTTCTTGACGCCACCCGAGGCTGCGACGTGCACGCCATCGGCCTCGATGAAGCTGGAGAGGGCACGCTCGAGGCGGAAGCGACCACCGGCGAGTTCCTTTTTGGCGAGAAAGACGCCGTGCAAAAGCGAGTTGACGTCGTAGCGAAGGAGCGTCTTCGCCAAGAGCTTTCGACTCGCAGGACCTTCGCTGGAGCCCGTCTCCTGAGCGATCTTCTCGAAGACCGACCGGTCCTCACCCTCGAGGATGTAGGGCGAGTTGAGTCGGTGGGCCTCGGTGATGGAGCTCGTCAGATAGGTGCCGTCCTTCTTCACGACGCGAACGTAGGAAAGGCCCTTGGCCGCCGCGATGAGCTCTTCCTTCCCCTCATCCCAAATCGTGGCCTCGAGTCGATTCGCCATGCTTTGCGCACTCTCGACGAGCAGGTGCGTGCCGTCCTTGGCCTCGAACGTGGCCGCGCCGATGTCGGGAAAGCCGGTCGGCTGGAAGCGCTGGCCTTGGAGTGGGACGAGTTCGGCCTCGATGAGCAGGCGCGCGGGGCGATCAGCGCCTTCGGGGAGCAGCTTCTGAAGATTGGCGAAGAGGGCAGAATCGAGACTCATGGTGGAACTCCTTGGAGAGGAAGGGAGGAGATGGATTGGGTTGGGGTTGGCGGGGAATGGGCGCGGTGAAGGGCGGTGGAATCGGATGGCGAGGCACTCAGCTCGCCTGATCTGCGGTGGCCAGATGAGCGCTCGTCGTCTCGTCGCGCACGGCCTCGGGCTTCAGGATGGCGCGCACCAGGGCTCGGTCGTTCGACAGCGAGCGCTCCAACGGGAAGGCGAGGCTGGCAGCGATGCGACGCGCGAATTCGGCTGACCCGAACACCTGACGCAGTCGAACGCGCAGGCCGTGGATGCCGAGGTGGTGGACCGCGCGCGTGCCTGCTTCGGCAAAGCGACCACTTGCGAGCAGGCGTAGCAGCGTCGCGTTCGCGGAAATCTCGAGCTCATCGCCCACGTCGCGTCGCAGTTCGTGGCGCATCAGGCAGAGTCGAAAGAGCGCGTGGAGCGGCAGCGGCGGTTCATTGGATCGATCGGCACGGCAGCGCTGCTTCCAGTTCGACTGAATCGCGTCGAACTCTTGGCGCTGCTCGGCGGCCTCGACGCTGTCTCTGTCCGACGACGGCTTGCGCCAATCGATGGCCATGAGTCCTCGGGCGAGCTGGGCAATGCGGCGCTCGTCCACATCTCCCGCGATGAAGCGCTCCACGTCTTCGATGGAAGCGCCCCAGTGCGTCTGCAGCGGGAGCAGCACGAGGCCCGCGCGCTTGCCCTCCATCAGGCGACGCTCGAGCACATCGACGAGGTTGCTCACGAGCGAGGCAGCGGGTTTCCAGACCACACGCACCGTCTCTTGGTCGTCGAACCGTAAGAAGGATTTCGGATCGAGCGGCACGCAGTGGGCGCGCATCGGGCCGAGCTTCTGTTTGGAAAAATCGCTCTGTGAGGCGAGCGCCACGGCGAGTCGGAACTCGGTCGATCCATCGTTCGCGAGCTCGATCCAGCGGAGCGGGAGTCGCGGAATCGGCGAGGTCGCTTCGATGAGCTTCTTGGAGCGGACGATCGCGTCTTCTGCCTCGCCCAGCGCAATGAGCAGCGACTGCCAACGAGCACTCTGATCGCTCTTTTGACAGACCGCGAGGTAGGCGGTGTCGAGTCCATGGACATGGTCGGCGAGGGACTTGGGCGCGCCATCCTGTTTCGAGGCGCGCGTGAGCTTCTCGAGCCAAGTGTTGAGCGGCAAAAGAAGTCCGAGCTCTGGTTTGAGATCGACATCCCAGCGGCCAATCGGGACAGCGAGATGTGACTCACCGTTTCGTTTGAAAAAGCCATAGCGCTGAAAGGCATCGATCCCTCTCGAAGCACCTCGTTGTCGAACTGCAAGGGCAGCATCGAGGGTGTGGCGTGCAGTCTGAGTTCCCTCCTTGAGCCGCCCTTCAGCAAAGAGCGCTCTGACTTCGGAGAAGAGCGACGGCTTGGACCAGAGCGGCATCCATTGCTCGCCATGCCCTTTGTCATCATCTGAATCCGAGGCGCTGGCATAGCCACTGACACAGGATTGGACGGCGAAGGGAGCAGCTGCCTGGGAGAGTTCGACGCCTTCAAGTTTGCGAACGGCAGAGACCTGGAAGACCAGCGCTCCTTCGAGCATCAGGACGAAGTCCCAGGGGTTCGTTCTGCGTTCGGTGGGCAGAAACTGACCCATGGAAACCTTCATTGGCAGAAGCTTGTCCGTTGCTTCCCCAAAGAGTGCGGCCCTCAAGAGCTCCGATGCCTTTTTTCGAGGCGCACCGGCCTCATCCATCAGCTCCATCAAGCGTTGAATGACGTTGTTGGTAAATTCAAAGCGACCGTCATTGCCACCGGAGCCAAGGAGCGCAGGAAACTTCAATTTCAGCTCCTTGTCCTTCTTCGGACTGAGCACCAAGGAAGCGTCGATCCATGAGAGCGCAGCCTCTGGGAGACGAGCTCGGAGCTTGGCCACAAGAAGCGGCTTCTCATCCTCCGATGAATTTTTGGATGAAGCTGCGAAGGCCTCCTCATCCAAAGCGATCGTCTCTCGGTAGTTCGACAGTCTGGGTGTCGTGGATTGGCTGAGGTTGGTGAGCGCAGACTTCTTGGGATCCTTCGGCCAGAAGTCGCTGTTCCAAGGAGAAGCCATCGGCGTCGGTGCCCAGTCCTCGAGGAAGAATCGCACAAGCTCGTCCTTGCTCAGCTCGGTCGTGAGCCAGAACGCATCGTCCTTCCAAAAGCCGCGCGCCTTCGAATCCCTCTGCTCCGAGACGATCCGCAGGATGCCGAGGGCCTTCAGGTAGTGGGCGAGCGGGGTCGGGGCGCAGCCGCGCAGTTCATGCAATTCCATCGAGGACTCCTTCCGAGTGGCGTGAGTCAGTAAGCCCGTGAGTCGTGGCCTGAATCGTCAGTCCAGGTTTTCGGGCGCATCGCGCTTCGAGACCCGCATGTCGGCGGCGCGCAGCAGCGCTTCGAGAAACGCGAGTCCAAAGGGTCCGTGTGCTTCGAGGAGCGCGCTCGTCCGCTCACCCCAGCTCGCGCCGTAGCGCTCGTTCGCACCCATCGCTGCGAGGCAAAGGTCGAGTCGAACGCTCGGCAGCGTGGTGCCTGCCAGCGCGATCTCGGGAAGCGTGTCGCCTTCCTCGATGCCGCGAAGCCGATCTCTGCCCGAGTCCTGATCGTCGGCTGTCGAGGACCACGTGCACCGCACGCAGCCGTGGTGCGCGCAGACCAGATAGGCGAGCAGATTGAACTCGTCGGCACTCAGATCCTTGAGCTCGTCGATGAGCCCACCCGGCATGTTCGGAATGCGATCGCTCTCCTCGACGGGTTCGGGCTTTGTCCCCAGCACGTCGAACAGCTCTTTCAACGGTGCGGTGAGTGCCGCGTGATCCGGCGCCGCACGCCGCAGGAGCGCAAAGAGCGCCATGGTGCTGGCGAGCTCGTGCCTCAGTCCGGGACGATCCTGCGGCTTTGGCTTTCGGTTCGTCTCCCAGGCCTGGTTCGGCGCCTTGGCAATGTCCTTCGCGTCGAGCTTCCCGCTCTCCTCGCGTGCATCACGTCGGATCCGCCGCTGAAACGCCTCGTGCGACTTGCCCCAGTCGTGGAAGCGCGCCGCAAGCGCGAGGACGTGCGTCAGCGAGTCAGACATGCCGAGCGCCTGGGTCATCTCGACGAGGTCCTTCTCCACCGCGCCGTCGTGCTCAGAAATCGTCTGCCAGGTGGTGCTCGGCGTCTGCAGGGCGGCATCGCGCTTCTCGATCGGCGGCCTTTCGATCTCCGTCGTGCTCCCCGCGTTCCAGCCACGCTCGCGATCGTAGCCACCTGCCTTCGCGTCGCACAGGAGCGTCATGCCCGGGACGATGCGATCCGGTCTGACCTGCTCCCAAGTCCGCTCGTCGAAGTCGAGGCGCCAGACAGAGTGGCTCTTCATCCACTCCTTCAGCTCGCCGATGGGCACCGGACAGAGTTCGTCGCGCTCCACACCGCCGATGTCCTCCTTTGGGATCGACTTCGGCGCTTCCTTCGAATTGGGCGCGCTCGGAAGATTTTGCAGATCCCGCCAGAACACGCGGACATCGCGCTCATCGCCCGATCGCAGATAGCGGCTGATGTCGAGGTCGCTGCCGCTCAGGTCAGGCGTGGTGTCGAAGAGGCCATCGAGGTCGCGGCGCCTCAGAACGTGCAGCGGCTCGTAGGGATAGAGCTTCGCGCGTTCGCTCGCGTCGAGACTCGCCTCAAATGCTTCCAAGCTCTTGGGTGAGCAGTCGGCGCTCTGTGTCTCGATGAGTCGAGTGAGCGCTTCGTTGGCAGCTGCGCACTCGTTGGCGCGATACGGCGCAGCATCCTTGTCACTCTTTGGCACTGCACCGACGACGAAGACCTGTGCCGTCTCACCCGGATAGCGCGCCGCGCGTCCAAATCGCTGAACCAGGCTGGGCCATGGCGCAAGCTCGGTCCACAGCACCTTGGCCGAGATGTCCACGCCCGCCTCGACGACCTGCGTGGCAACGACGATGCGCCCCGGTCCCTCTGGTGAAATCTTCGAGGCGAGCATCGCGGCAAGCGCACGTCGCTCGGCGCCACGAAAGCGACTGTGGAGCAGATGAAGCTCTACCTGTTCGTCTCGAACAGGTTCGCTCGAAGCGTCCTTGGCCTGTCGTCGCCCCTTGGCCTTCGGCAAATCTTTGGATTGGAGGGATTGGAGCGCGTCAAAGACGGCGAGCGCCTTCTTGACCGTGTTGACCACGACCAAGCTCAGCGTTCCGGGCTCGTGTTTTTCGCGAATGGCTTGAGCGAGCTTCTTGGGGTCTGTGGCCAAGAGATCTTGCCGCCGCTCCAGGTGCTTTCTGACATCCCAGAGCCCGCCCGTCCGCTGACTTGCCTCGATCTCATCGACACTCGCCTTCAACGCCGCGAGCGGCTCTGAGTGCGCAAAGTCGATCGCCTTCTCGAGCCAAGAAGGCTGCATCGTGGCGCTCATCCACCAACAGACGCTCGGTCGCGCGAGTTGACGGCCAGGAAGAGAACGATCGGCCTCTCGAAACGCAGAGAGCTGCGCGCTCGTCGCAAGAGCCACGTCCATCAGCTGGACCTCGTCGAGCACCCAGAGCGTATCCGTGCCAAGCAGCCCGAAATCGACGGGCCACATCCGCCGCGACGCCGAATAGCCCCGGTTGAGCGCCCGCGAGAGCAGCATGTCCTGCGTGCCGATGAGAATCGCGGGCTTCTCTGGATTCAGCACCCAGTCGCGGTCCGTGCGTCCGCCCAGGAGCACGTGGACGCCCACCGTCTCTCGAAGGCCGAGTGCCGTGAGCCACTTGTGGATCTCGCCCTCGGTCTGTTCGACGAGCACTCGCATGGGCAGGCAGAAGACGAGGCGCGTGGGCCAGGCGCGATCGTCTCGTTCGACTCGATGAAACAGCCAGGCGAGCACTGTCCCCGCCGTCTTTCCGAATCCCGTCGGAATGCGCAGGAATCGATGGCGGCACTCCGAATCCATTCCAATGTTTCGTTGCCACGAATGGGGATTGTTTGTCGTGGCGCGCTTAAAGAAATCAACGAAATCGGTATCGCTCATGAATTCTCTCGTCATTCATTCAAAATAAAAGAAGAGGTGCGATGATTTGAATCGCACCTCATTCCATCGATCCGTGAAGTATTGAACAGAGTCCCTCAAACGGGGGCTGTCAAGCCTGAATTGATAGAGATTATACGCAAGATCAATTGTTGAATTGTGAACGATGGGTGCTTCTGAATGACATTATTGATTGAGGGAATGACGACAGATTACCCCGCAAGCAATTCGTCTCCATCAGCCGCCTTTTTGATTGCCGCGCATTCGTTGGGCGCTGTCACAACATCCAGCGAATCGACCTGCGAGGGAGCAACATTCTGCGAGGGAGCAACATTCTGCGAGGGAGCGACATTGCCCAAAGTCTTTGCCAGTCGCTCGTGTGCCACGGACATGAAGAGCTTGATGCGGTTGATCTGGTTCGACTCGCTTGCGCCTGGGTCGTAATCGATGGCGGCGATGTTGGCGTTTGGTCGGATGCGCTTGAGCTCCTTGATGACGCCCTTGCCCGTGATGTGGTTCGGCAGGCAGCCGAACGGCTGGAGGCACAGGACGTTGGGCGCGCCGTGATCGATGAGCTCCAGCATGTCTGCCGTGAGCAGCCAGCCCTCACCGGCCTGCAATCCTGTCGAGATGACCTGCGCGGCCTTTTTCTCCAGATCATCGATGTGCACCACTGGCATGTAGCGTGTGCCTTCGAGCGCCTCGCGCAGCGCGTCACGGATGCCTTCAAGGACAGCCACGCTCAGTCGGTTGGCGAGCAACCGTGTCATGCTGCCGCCGTGGTGTTTGCCCACATAGATCGCGTCGTTCATGCAGTAGAGCAGGAAGTCGTTGAAGTCGGTGACCACGGCCTCGCCGCCCTCTTGCTCGATGATTCGCACCGCCTGGTTGTTCGCGTCCGGGTGATACTTGAGGAGGATCTCGCCGACCACGCCGACGCGCGGCCGGATCTTGGCGTCGCGCGGGACCTTCTCGAAGGCACGCACCATGTCCTTCATCTGCTGCCGGAACACGCCGATGCTCGTCTTGGGCGAGTCGAGGTTTTGGCGCGATCGCATCAGCCACTCAGAAGTGAGCGCATCTGTCTGACCCTTGCGAACCTCGTAGGGCCGCGTGGCGTTCGACAGGCGCAGGAGCATGTCGCCGTAGAGACCAGCCAAAACCATGCGCTTGGTAAAGGACAGCGAAAGCTCGATGCCTGGCTCTTGGTGCCCCTTGCCGCTGTTGAACGAGACGATCGGGACCTGTGGATAGCCCGCCTCGCACAAGGCCTTGCGCAACAGCGGGATGTAGTTCGTGGCGCGGCACGGCCCGCAGGTCTGCGTGAGGAGCATGGCCGTTCGATCCGGATCGTAGGCGCCGCTCTTCAGCGCTTGGAGCATCTGGCCGATGACGACCAGCGCCGGGTAGCACGAGTCGTTGTGGACGTATTTGAGGCCCAGTTCGATCTCATCACGTCCGACTTTGGGCAGGACGTCGAACTTGTAGCCCGATCCACGAAACGCAGCCTCGTAGCAGCTGAAGTGCAGCGGCATCATCTGCGGCGCGAGGATGGTGTGCGTCTGCCGCATTCGTCTGACGAACGGCACGATGCCGCGCGTGTTCTTCAAAAAAGAATCTTTGGACGAGGTGTCGGCCACATCGCTTAGCTCATCGTCATCAGCGACCAAGCGAGTGCCGCGCACGGCGGCAAGGAGCGAGCGGATGCGGATGCGCGCAGGTCCGAGGTTGGTGCCCTCGTCGATCTTGATGAGCGTGTGCAGCTTGCCCGCACCTTCGAGGATGCGGTGGATCTCGTCGGCGGTCACTGCGTCCACACCGCAACCGAACGAGGTGAGCTGGACGAGCTCGACGTTCGGCAGACGGCTGACGAGCGCTGCGGTCCGATAGAGCCGCGCGTGGAAAGTCCACTGATTCACGATGTCGAGATCGGGCATGTCGGCTTCGAGGTGGGCGATCGCATCCTCGCTGATGAGCGCCGCGCCCAGGGAGGTGACGAGCGTGTCCAGGCCGTGATGGACGAGAGGATCTGCGTGGTAGGGCCGCCCCGCAAACACGATGCCGCGAGCGCCTCTCTTTTCGATCCACTCAAGCGCTCGTTCGCCCTCGGCTCTCAGCTCTGCGACATAGCGATCTTGTTCGGCTCGTGCGCGCGCGATGGCGCAAAGGAGTTCGCGCTTAGGGATCTGGAGCAGCGGCGAGAGAATGCGTGCGAGCGACTTGGGATGCGCTGGGTTCACGCACGGCGAGAGGTAGCGCAGCCCTTTGTCACGCAGCGCTTCGGTGTTCAGGCGGATGACCTCGGGGTAGCCGCTCACGACAGGGCAGTTGAAGCAGTCGCGGGCACTTTTGTGTTCCTTCGTCTCCCGCGGAACGACTGGGTAGAAGATGGTTCGCACGCCGCGCTGGATCAGGTCGGCGATGTGGCCGTGGGCGAGCTTGGCCGGGAAACAGACCGTCTGCGACGGCATGGACGAGAGGCCTAGATCGTAGAGCTCTTTGTTCGACGACGAGGAGAGCACGACGCGGAAGCCGAGCGCGTCGAACAGCGTGAACCAGAAGGGAAAACTCTCGAACTGGTTGAGAACGCGCGGGATGCCGAGCTCGCCGCGCGGCGCATTCTCGAGCAGTCTGGGCGCGTAGCCAAACAGGCGCTCGTTCTTCCAGGCGTAGAGATTGGGCGGGCGATCGTTGGAGGAGAGCGAGAGGCCAGCGCCCTGTTCGCAGCGATTGCCCGAGGTGAAGCGGCGGCCATCCGGGAAGCGATTGATGGTGAGCAGACAGCGGTTGCCGCATGACTGGCAGCGCAGCGTCTTCGAGGTCGAGCTGAAGGCCGCGAGCGCTTTGGAAGAGATCAGGGTGCTTGGAGGAAGCTCCTCGTCGCGCCGTCGCGCCGTTCGGACCTCGTCGCGGGCGAGCAGGGCCACGCCAAACGCACCCATGAGTCCAGAGATCTCGGGCCGGATGAGCGGTCGACCGATGAGCCACTCCATGGCGCACAGCAGCGCGTCGTTTGCAAAGGCGCCCCCCTGCACGAGGATGCGCTCGCCGAGTTCCTCTGGATCGCGGATGCGCAGCACTTTGTAGAGGGCATTGCGTGCGACCGAGTAGCACAGGCCTGCCGCGATATCGCCGATGGCTGCGCCCTCCTTTTGCGCCTGCTTCACCTTCGAGTTCATGAACACGGTGCAGCGCGAGCCGAGGTCCGTGGGCCGCTGCGAAGTGAGCGCACCCTCGACAAAGTCGCGCAAGGTCAGCCCAAGACTCTCGGCAAATGTCTCGAGAAAGGCGCCACAGCCAGCCGAGCACGCCTCGTTGAGCGCAATGCCTGTGATGCGACCGTCGCGCAGCTTGAGGCACTTCATGTCCTGGCCGCCGATGTCGAGGACGAATGTGGCGTCGGGGGCAAGCTCGCAGGCGGCGCGGCAGTGAGCCACGGTTTCGACTTCCGCACGGTCGATGCCAAAGGCGGCCTGAGCCAACTCGGCGCCGTAGCCTGTGGCAAAGGCTCGCCGTATCGCGACGTGCTTGGGCAGCGCGTCGAGGAGCGATGTGAGCGCACGGCGGATGACATCCAGCGGCGCACCCTGGTTCTTCTCATAGAAGGTGTGGAGCAGCTCGCCCGCCTCACTCAGAAGCACTGCCTTGACCGTGGTCGAGCCAATGTCCACGCCGAGGAACGCATCGCCGCGATACGTCGAGAGCTCGCGCGTCTTGGCGATCTTGCGGCTATGGCGCGCCTCGAACTCTGCGCGTGCCTCGGGGCTCTTAAAGAAAGGTGGCAGTGGCGCAACCTCCCGCGGCGCGTTCTCAGCGCTCTTTTGAGCTCGTTTGGCGAGCGTGCTCAGCGCGTGGACATCAGGGCCCGCCTCGATGGCCGCACCCAGAGCAACGGCGAACTGCGCGTCGGGCGGACAGATGATGTCAGCGTCGGTGAGGCCGAGCGTCTCGACGAAGCGGCGTTTCAATTGGGGTAGGAAGTGGAGCGGCCCACCGAGGAAAGCGACCTTGCCCTCGAGCGAGATACCGCACGCAAGCCCACCGATGGTCTGGTCCACGACTGCCTGAAAGATGGAGGCAGCAATGTCCTCGCGGCGGACGCCCTCGTTGATGAGCGGCACCACGTCGGTCTTGGCAAACACACCGCAGCGCGAGGCGATGGGGTAGAGCGTCGTGTGCTTGGCCGCGAGTCGATCCAGCCCCGCAGCGTCGGTCTGAAGCAGGGCCGCCATCTGGTCGATGAACGCCCCCGTGCCACCAGCACACGTCTCGTTCATGCGCAGCTCCATGCCTTGGTTCAGGCAGAGGATCTTCGCGTCCTCGCCGCCCAGCTCGATGGCCACGTCCGTCTCTGGAGCAAGGCAAGAGAGCGCACGCGCAGCTGCCATGACCTCCTGGAGAAAGGGCAGGCCCAGCACATCCGAGATGGCCAGCGCGCCCGAACCCGTGATGGCGCCCCTGACTTCGAGACTGGGATGGCGCTCTGCGAGTTCGGTCAGGAGCGAGGCCAGCGTCTGTCGAACGGCGGCACCATGGCGCTGATACAGGGCATCCACGATATCGCCTTGGGGCGATCGCAGGACGGCTTTGGCTGTGGTCGAGCCAATGTCGAGGCCCAGCGTCCAGTTCGAGGAATCATTCATGGCATAAGTCTCCGCAAAAAATTAGACGCTCGTCTAAAAATATCGAAACGAGGGCGCCTAAAGCGGCGAGTCAAGCCAAAAAGCAAGCCCCAAAAATGCCTGTCCCCTTCAATTGGTTGGACAGTCGTCTAAAAATTCCGACAAATTTTAGACGGGTGTCCAAAAATATCTCGAAAGTGACTGTGGATCGAATCGTAGAGGAGCTGCACGCAAGGCGCTGCGCTCATCGTTCGACACAAGCACGACGGGTGTTGCACGCAACAATCCCCTTAAGTGACCCTCGTCCACTGTCCACGGCTCACGCTCACTTGCCGTGCGTCGAGGAATCCTCGTCGGCGAACAGGCCAAAGCGGCTCGCCAGCTTGGAGAACTCGCTCGACACCTTCTTCTTGATGAAGGGGAGCGGGCCACCAGAGGCATCTTTGGGACGCAGACCATCGAGGATGATGCCGAGCCGAGCGCGGGCCACGTTCGAAGAGTTGAGATCGTCACGCGCTTGGATGTCGAGGAACTGACCTTTGGGATCGAGGCACTCGAAGAGCTCGCGGGACCAGAACATGGGGAGCACGAGCGCACTGCCGAGCGTGATCAAGATCTGAGTGGCCGGAATGTCGTCGCGCAGGATGCCCGACTTCTGACTATCGCGGACGAGCTGAAAGATGACCTTGAGATGGCGCGGGAAGTTGTTCGACACCATCTCGGCCACGAGGGGCGTCCCGCGCACGCCGTCTTTGAACAGGGCATGGGCGAGCGCACGATTCGAGTCGATGTAGTCGATGGCGCTGTCGAGCACCGAGAGCAGGCGCTCCAGAGGATTCTCGACATCTTTTGCTGCCCCGACGATCTGCTGGAAGAAGTCCTCGTAGGCCTGCGTCAACAGCTGGCGCAGAAAGTTCTCCTTCGAGTGGAAGTGGTAGGAGAACATTCCCAGATTGACCCCGGCGCGCTCGCAGACTTGGCGGACGCTGATGCCCGTGATGCCCTTCTCGCGCAGAATATCGACGCCTGCCTCTAGGAGCATCCGATCACAATTTCGGGAAGGTCTCGCCATAGCTGTACACCTTTACTGTAAGAGCGTCTAAAAACTGAGAGAGCCTCATTCGAACCCGCTCAGACCTTCGAAGGAGTCATCGACCCGATCGTTCGGGTTTTTCTGGTCTTACCTGCGTGACGAAATTGTTTCTGGAGAGCTCTAGGATGTCCCAGCGCCGTTTGTCCGATGAAGAGCTCGTCCCGATGAAGGTCAGCACTGGGATGCCGTCGCGAATTTCTCCTCGAAAAGACGAATACGTCTTCGTCTTGAGAAAGGAGTTGAACCCCTCGAAGGCGAGCCCCTCTTCCAAGTCCTCGTCGCCTCCTTCGACGACGGTAGGTTTTCCAAACGAATTCATGCCGCCCACTTCGAATTGTCTGGTGAGCATCTGGGAAACGAATTCATCGGTAAACGCATAGCGGATTTCAGGGGAGAGTCGGCGGAGTGCCTCTTTTTTTCGGCCAATCGTAAAGAGGGAGATGAATTCATCGGCGAGCTTTTTGATGCCATCGGCGGAGAGTTTTTCTGGCGTCACCTTTTTGAGAAAGCTCCCATTGCAATCCGACAATGCCTTTATCCAAAACGAAAAAAAGACCTCTTCCCGGTCGATGAAGGTCAGCCAGTCCTTCGGAGAAGCCCTCGAGGCACCCTTTGTTTTGCGCGTGGCGGATTCATTCGGATCGATGAGGGATTCTGTCGTTTCCAATGCCTCACCCTCGAAATAGGCAAATAGGACAGTGCCATTTTCCGAAATGAGGAAATGGCCTTCATTTTTATTTTTTTGCTGGAGATAGGTCGTCGCGGATTTCCTGTTTCGAAGCGAAAAGACGGGCAAATTGGGCTCAGCGACCCAGACTTCCTCGTCCTTGGGCCAGACGACCGTCACATAGGCCACCCGCTGGTCGCGCACGCGCAGCCAGCTCTCCAGGCGGACCCAACCGTGGGGACGGCTCACCAGGGTGTCGGCCTTGTCAAAGACGAGGTTGTAATCCCAGCGGGTCTCCGCGCCGATGTCTGGAAGGTCTGGGAGCTCTGGAAAGAAATCCAGCAGAATGTTCTGATCCAAAAGGCGGGTATTTTTTCCTTTGATCGGCGATTGATTCAGAGCGGCAAAAAAGATGGGAGAGGTCGCCCCTCGAAAGAATCGTTTTCTGTCTTCGAATCGAAATTTTTTTGTGGAGAAATCTTTGCCGCCAAAGACCCAGAGGGCCGTCTTTTTGTCTGGATGCTCCAAAAAGAAAGCGATCATTCGGGACGTGTATTGAGCCAATCCCTCCCTTTTGGCCTTCGAGGTGGCATCCATGACGTTTTCGAGCGTGAACAGATTGGATGAGACGACCTTGAAAAGGCCGCCCCGATCATTCGCCATCCGCACGCTGGAATTTTGAACGTAATCGATGGGGCAGTTCGGAGGCAGCTCATGACGGAGCGGGGGCAGGTCGAACGTCTCTTTCAAAAAGCCCCAGTCGAGGTCACGCAAGGCCTCCAGCACCTGTGGCGCGAGCTTGGATTCGAAGGCCTTTTGCTCGGCGAGGGCCTGCTGTTCAGGCGTCATCGGGGGCCGTTCGAGCGGCAGAGGCCCTTGGATGAGTGGCTCGGGCGCGGGGAGGATGGGGGCTGCCAAAGGCGCTTCGAGGCGATCGCAGGCGAGGGCCAATGCGAGCAGCGAGATCAGGGGCGCGGCACAGAGGGGCGGCGGGCGGCGAATGGGGTGCGGCGTCGGCATTGGCGTCACCTTCGTGAGGAGGCTCGGAGCGCGATGGATGGCCACCTCTCCAAATAGGTCAGATACACGCGTTTGGAGAGGTGAGCCGGGCACGATAGGCCGGATGGCGTATGAAAGAGAGATGAAAGATCAGACGGGATTGACGAGCGGGGAATGTGGATTTCCGAGATTGTTTTGAGCTGCGGAGCATGGGAATTGTTTTTGGAGATCGCCATTGGATTCGTTTCGATGAAATCGAAAAAACAATTCGTGGTTGATAAAAACATCCAAATGCTTTTTGGGGCCCCGCTTCACAAGCGGAAGCAAAGGAAACACATGCGGAACACAGGTCTCGCCCTTCTGGCATTGCTCGCGTTCGTCCACTGCTCCAGCCCCGCCGCCGAGCCACCACCTGCACCGCCACCGGTCGCCGCGCCAGAGCCCCCGCCGCCTCCTCCTCCAGCGCTCCCCTCCGAGACAGAGGCGCGCCTTCAGACCGTCTTCGTGGAGATCTCTGGATCGCTCGAAGGTAGCCTGCGCCAGCGGCTCGACGCGGACGTGGCCGTCCCGCTCTCGCAGGTGACGGCGCGGATGCTCGTGTGGTGGGTCAACGTCTCCAAGGACCTGCGCAAAGGGGACACGCTTCAGATCGCCTACGAGCTGCCCCGAGGCAAAGAGCCGCTGCTTCACGCGGTCCGCTTCTCCTCGGGCAAGGCCGACCGGACGTGGCGGGCCTATCGTTTCCAGAGCGCGGGCCAGCTCTTTGGCCGCTACTTCGACGAGAGCGGCACCGAGATCGAGGAGACGCTCAAAAACGGTCCCATCGATGCCTACGAGCAGATCACGAGCATCCTGCGCGATGGGCGCAAGCACCGGGGCGTGGACTTCAAGGCGCCGACAGGCACGCCCGTGAAGATGCCGTTCGACGCCACGCTCACGCGCAAGAACTGGAAGTCGCGCGGCAACGGCAACTGTCTCGACTTCAAGGATCGAAGCGGTCGCCGCATCATCTTCCTGCACCTCGACGAGCTCCCGAAGGACCTGAAGGTCGGCAAGCTCTATAGGGCGGGCGAGGTCGTGGCTCAGTCGGGGAACACGGGGCGCTCAACCGCGCCGCACCTGCACTACCAATTGGAGACCGCGCACGGAAAACTGCTCGACCCGTTCGAGGTTCACGAGACCTTCCGCAGACAGTTGCCCGACGCCGAGCGCGAGCGCTTCAACGCCGTGATCCAGCGCTACGACGAGCTCCTGCAGATGGCGGCGCCGCTTCTGGAAAACGCCCCCGTGGCCGTGCCGACGGACTTCGACTGACCTCCCTGCCGAGGTCGTCGAGCTCTCAAATCGTTTGACACGAGCATGCCTCCCCCCCCCCGGCGCTCCGCGTCACCTCCCTCTGAGAGGGTGACTTTTTTGAAAGCCCCCTTCGTCACCGCTTGATCGCACCTTCTCTCAGACACTGCCGCTGTTGCTGTTGTCGTCGTTGAAGGTGCGGCGCCCTGGCCAGGCAGATGAAGCCGAACGGAAAGATCGCGAGCTGCCGGAGATTCTGGAGCAGGGCCAACGCCACGCCGAGTGCGGGATCGAGTCCCAGGGCCTTGAAGACGAGGGCATTGGCCGCGGCCATCACGCCGATCTGGCTTGGGATGAACGCGAAGGCCACGCTCACTGCCAGGGGAACGACCGAGACGATCAGCGCGTCGGCGAACCCGGCGCGCGCGCCGAGCAAGGAGAGCCCAATCCAGATCTCCATGCTCATGAGCAGGCGCGAGCCGAGCTGGATGCCGAGCGCGAGCAGAATGCGCTTGGGATGGTGACTCCACACCTCGCGTACCGTGGCGTCGATCGCGCGCGCCTTGTCGAGCCGCTCTTGCGAAAAGAAGCCGAGCTTGCCGATGACGAGGATCACGGGCGTGGCGAGGCCCTTTTTGAAGGTGAGCAGCACCAGGCTCGCCGACAGGGTGAGTGAGACCGCGATGCACAGCGCGGCGTTTTTGAAGAGTGTGTCGGGCAGAGGCAGGAACGTCACGGCGATGGTGGCGACGGCCAGGAGGTAGAGCGCGTCGGCCACGAGGACGAGGACGCGATCGAGGATGAGCGCCGAGGTCCCCGCGCCACGCGATGCCTTCGAGAGCCAGAGTAGGCGCGTCGGCTCGCCGCCCAGGCCGAGGAGCGGCAGTGACTCGTTGAGGACGCCCGCCGCGAAGCGGCTCTCGACAGTCCCTCGCAAGGAAGGGCGGTGCAGGGGCGTGATGAGCACGCGCCAGCCGAACGCGCGCAGCCCGCTGCCGAGCGCATAGACGAGGGGCATCAGAAGAAAGCCCGGGCCGACGTCGAAGAGCCTGCGGGCGAGCTGCGCGGGGCCAAAATCGATGATGAGCCAGGTCAGGAGCGCGGCGCCAAACGCCAGCGCCACCCAGCGCCACTGAATCCGCTCGCGCAGCCACCGAAGGCGCGAGCCCTCCTTCACCGAAGTCGTCACCGCGCCGCCCTCCTGTCCTGAACGAGCAATCTATGGATGGGGCTGGCGGGGTGGCACGAGCGCTGGGCCGCCCCTCTGCGTTTTCGCCAGTCGACCAGGGCAATCGAGTTCTGTTCTTTGGATGGCGTGGAGGCATCGAGAGTGGTGCTGCGGCCCTCGCCTCACCTCTCTCTCGAGCAGGCGAAGGAGAGCTCCTGACGACTCACGAGATCTCTTCCCTCTCCCCCTGGTTGGAGGATGCGCGAGGGACGAGGTGTCCCAAGTTTTGATGCGCGCTCTTGGCCCGCTGGGCCTGTGCGCGTGTGGTGGGCGTCGATGAATTCGGGATGGGAACACTGAGTGAGTCGAGGGATGAGACAGGGGAGCGGGGGAGGGTTTGGATGAGGCGTCATGTCCAGCGCGGGACAGCTCAGGCCGAGGTCGAGATCGGGGATGTGTCGGCGTTCCTGCGGCTGCGCGAGCGCTGGGATGAGTTGGTCTGTCAGAACCCACTCGACGCCCCGTTCCTGCGCCATGACTTCCTGCGCCTGTGGCTGGAAAACTTCGCGCCCGATGCGCGCCTCTCACTCTGGACCGTGGGCCAGGATCGAAGGCTCGATCTCGCGCTACCGCTGATCGAGCGACGTGGCCTGTTCCGTGGCGTCCCGGCCCGCGTGTGGCGCGCGCCGGTCAACGTGCATTCGTGCCGCTTCGATCTGATCGCGCCTCCCCCAGATCGCGTCTCGTCCGTCTCGATCGACGCACTCGTCGAGGCGATCGCGGATCGGGCAGGCGACTTTGACGTGATCGAGCTGCCGGACGTGCCAGAGGACGGCCTGCTGCGTCAGGTCTGGCAGCGCTTGGGCGAGCGTGGCCTGCCGACCTTTGCCTGGGCCTCGATGGACACGCCATGGTTCGATCTCCGTTCGGACGAGGAAGAGCTCGGTCGCACGGCCCACTTCCGCAGCAACCTGCGCAGACGCCGCAAGAAGCTCGAAGCACTCGCGCCGCTCAGCCTCCAGCGCTGCGTCGGTGGTAGCGAGCTCGAAGCGCTCCTCGAAGAGGGGTTTCAGATCGAGAGCGCCGGTTGGAAGGGCAGTGCGCGGACGGCCATCGCTTGCTCGCCCAGCTTGCGCGCGTTCTATTCGGAGTGGGCGCGCTCGAATGCGCTGTCCGGTGAGCTCTGCCTCTACTTTCTGCGGCTCGGCACGCGCGCCATCGCGTTCCACTTCGGCATCGCGTCGGGCCAGACCTACTACCTGCCCAAGTGCGGCTTCGACGAATCGCTCGCCGAGTGCTCGCCCGGGCAGATCCTCATGGACTTCGTGGCGCGCGATCTCATCCAGCGTGGCTTCGAGCGCTTCGACTTTTTGGGGCCGTCGATGAGCTGGAAGCTCGACTGGGCCGAGACCAGCCGCGCGCATCACTGGCTCTACGTCTTCGCGGACACGCGGCGCGGGCGCCTGCTGCACTGGCTCAAGACCAGGGATTTCAAAGGGCTCAAGGGCTTCCAGGGATTGGGTGCGCTGTTCAGAGGACGAGGGGCAGCGCCGAGGGATTGAGATCGAGATCGAAAGGTCGAGGTCGAGATTGGGGATGTGGAGGCCGGACGCATGGAAGCTCTGAAGACGCCGCCGCTCACGCAGTTCGAGTCAGGGGTTGCAGCGCCGCGCTACATCCCAGCGCTGCCCTCGCTCGATCTCGGGATGCTCATGCCTCCCCGACGCGCGAGCTTGCCCTTTCCGTTCAACGCGCCGGGCGTGAGCTACGGCTACTTCGCACGCAACGCGGTGTGGACCCTGGCGCGCGTCTTCGAGCTGTTCCGTGGTGAGGTGCTGGTCCCGGCCTACCACCACGGGGTCGAGGTCGAGGCGCTCATCGACGCGGGCGTCACGCCGCGCTTCTACCCAGTGGGCCCGCGCATGGAGGTGGACCCCGCCGACGTGGCGCGCCGCATCCAGCCCAAGAAGACGAGGGCGCTCTATCTCATCCATTTCCTGGGCTTCCCTGGCCCGGTCGAGGCGTTCCAAAAGCTCGCCGAGGAACATGGGCTCGTGCTCATCGAGGACTGCGCGCTCGCGCTCTTCTCCAGGCGAGAGAGCCAGCCGCTCGGCAGCTTCGGCGACGCGTCGGTCTTCTCGCTCTACAAGACGCTGCCGCTGCCAAACGGTGGCGCACTGGTGCTCAACGAGGGACGGCCGCGCGGCCTGCCCCGCCTGCCAGAGCCACCGCGGCTCTCGATGCTCTCGCACCTGGCCGCCTCCTATCTCCAGGGCCTCGAATTCCGGCGCGGCGCGCTGGGCCGGACGCTGCGCAAGATGGCACGCGGCCTGAGCCGCCGGGCCGTGGCGAGCACCGGCATCGAGCGCGTGGCGACAGGCACCCAACACTTCGCGCGCGAGCACGCCCGCCTTGGGATGAGCGCCATCTCCAGGCGCATCCTCGCGGCGCAGGACGTGGCGGGCATCGTGGAGCGGCGACGGCGCAACTTCTTCTTTTTGCAGAGTCGGCTGCGCGATTTGGGGCCCTCACTCATCCCGGAGCTCCCAGCGGGTGTGTGTCCGCTCTTCTTCCCGCTGCGCGTCGAGGACAAGACGCGCATCCAGCGGCTGCTCGGCTTGCGTGGGATCGAGACAGTGGACTTTTGGCGCTACGGCCACCCAGCGTGCCTGCCCGGCGAGTTCCCTGACGTGGAGAAACTGCGCCAGAGCGTGCTCGAGATCCCCATCCATCAGGATCTCTCGCCAGCGCAGATGAGCTTCGTGGCGCGCGCCATCCACGAGGTGCTCCCTCGATGAAGGATCATGGGAATGTAAACGCACGGCGTGCCGTGCCCTCTCACTGGATGGATATCGTTGGAGGATTTTTGGATGCGCCGAGTCGATGAGCGTCATGCCTCGCGGTTTTCGAAGCAGCTGTGGTTCGACGAAGTAGCAGACGCGTTCGGCTTCAGCCGCCTGCGCGCCGAGTGGAATGGGCTCCACCGCTGCAGCCGCCAGTCGCCCTTCCTCTCGTGGGACTGGCTCTACCCATGGTGGCGCCGCCTGAGCCCCGAGTCGGCCCTGCGCGTCTTCACGCTCCGCGACAGCGCTGGCCACCTGCGCGGCCTGTTGCCGCTGTGTGAGAGGCGGCTCGGCCTGACGGGCGCGCGCCGCTGGGGTTTTCTGGGTGACACGGACGTTGGCAGCGACGGCCTGGACCTCGTCTGCCTGCCCGAGGAGCGCTCTGAGTTCGCCGCCCGTTTCGCCGATCTGCTCGTCGAGAACGTCGCGCGCTTCGATGTCCTGGAGCTTCTCGATCTGCCCTCGGACACGCCGCTCATCGCTGCCCTACGCGCGCGCTTTCCCGAGCGCCGTGCCTGGGTCGAAGAGATCCCGCGCTACCGATGCCCGCGCCTCGATCTCCAAGGCTCGTGGGATGAATTTCTCCAGGGCTTTGGGCGCGCCGACAACCTGAAGCGACGGCGGCGCTGGTTCGAGCGGCAGGAGGGCTTCGCGATCGAGCGGGCCGAGCAGCCCGCGGCGCTGCGCGGCGCGCTGGAGACCTTTTTCGACCTTCACGCGCAGCGCTGGCAGGCCGACGGCGGATCGCAGGGCATCGATCGGAGCGCGGTGCGCGCGTTTCATCGCGACGCGGTCGCGCTCTTTGCCGAATCCGGTCTGGCCCACGTCCACACGCTGCGCCTGGGCACGCGCGCGCTGGCCTCGCTCTACGGCCTCACCTGGGATGGCCGCTTCTATTTTTACCAGTCGGGTTTCGACCCGGCCTTCTCGCGCTTGAGCGCTGGCCTCGTGCTCATGGGAGAGACCGTAGCCCACAGCTTCCAGCGCGGGCTCGTGGCCTACGAATTCCTGCGTGGAGAGGAGCGCTACAAGTTCGACTGGGCCAACGCCGAGACGCGTACCGTGGGCCTGTCGATCGTCCCGAAGCGCCTGGCTGGCGTCACGCAGCGCGCCCTTCAGATGGCCATCGCGCGCCTCAAAGGCAGCGCACGTTCGATGCTGGGAGACGAGCGCTGGCAGAGCCTCCAGCGCTGGCGCCGACTGGGCGTGCGACGGCTGCGCACCTTTCAAGGCAGGTGGCGAGGCGATTGATCCACGGGGCTTAGGGCTTCTTCCTTAATTAGGACCGAGCGACGCGAAGGACGGGGAATGTCAGACGAGGCGCGAGTAGGGAGCATCCAGACGGAAGTGACCAACGAAGCAACGAAGTCTGGCGTTTCACTGACGAGCAGGGCGACGGGATAATTAAGGAAGAAGCCCTTAGGACTCATCCCTCAATTAGGACCTTTGCACCGCGTTGGAGCCGTCGAATTGGAATTGCTTGTCGACGGGCAATGGCACCAAATGGCCAATTCTATATGATCGGTATTATATAGAATTAGCGAATCCAAATTCTGACGAATTCAACAGCAGTCTTCACGATTTATGGATGCGCGGTCTTTTGATTCGACGAAATAGTTCTGACGGTGAATTGGAATATTTCAGGACTTGGTGTCCTGCAGAAATCCCGATTGAAAGCCTGGTTCATTTGGAAGGCCATCGTCGGGCAATCGAAGAATGCTTTGAAACCGCCAAGAATGAATTTGGATTGAATTGTGATGAAACACGTGCGTGGCATGGCTGGCGCCGTCATGTGTCGCTGGTCATGCTTGCATTCGCCATGTTGGCGGCCATTCGTCGACGAATAA
>JAISIF010000213.1 GCA_031262165.1 Myxococcales bacterium
CATGTGTCGCTGGTCATGCTTGCATTCGCCATGTTGGCGGCCATTCGTCGACGAATAAACGAATGGCCCGAAGCAAAGACGAATGAATCAAGAAAAGAATTGCATGGACCAAAACAAAGACCCCGAGTGCATTCGGTGGTCAATCCAAGAAATCCAACGAATCACTCGACGCCTTGCCCAACGCCAAATCGAACCTGCATCCATTATCGCCTGATCCTATTGGCGACGCGCTCACCAGGCCGCCGCGAGAGGGATCACTCGAAATCCAGATGACAACTGTAGTGCTAGGAAAGCCTGTCTCTCAGAGGGAGGTGACCCGGAGGCCGGAGGCAGTGGGCGTGTCAAGCCAATCCAGAACTCGACCGCCCTGGCTCATTGCTCAGGGCAATCGAGTTCTGTTTTTCGACCAGGAGCGAGGCGTGTCTTCGTAGGGGCGTTGCGTGCAACGCCCTGCGGTCGTCATTCGACACAAACACGACAGGCCTTGCACGCAACGCCCCGAGACATCCCGATTCGAGATCAAAAAAATAGAACTCGACCGCCCTGGAATCCAAGCCCTCGGCGATTGACCGAAGGGCCGCACGCCCCTAAGGAGGCGCGCTTTTTTTGTGCCATGCCGAGGTGCCTCTCGAATTCACCGGCGTGGCTCCGACATTTTTATCCAAACCCAAACGCCCTCTCTCCCCAAGGAGCACCTTTCAGATGAGCAAGATGATCGATGAGCTGAAGCGGACCCATTCGTGCGGCGAGCTGACCGCCGCCGACGTCGGCAAGCAGGTCGTCCTGTTCGGCTGGGTCCACAGCCGCCGCGACCATGGCAAGGCGGTCTTCATCGACCTGCGCGACCGCATGGGCATCACCCAGGTCGTGTTCGAGCCGCGCTTTGCCGAGGGGGCGCACACGCTCGCCGGTGACCTGCGCCTCGAATATGTCATCGGCGTCCGCGGCACGGTCGAGTCGCGCGGCGGCAACGTGAACCCGAAGATGAAGACGGGCGAGATCGAGGTCCACGTGACGGACCTGGAGATCTTCAACAAGTCCGAGCCGCTGCCGTTCCTCATCGAGGACGAGATCAACGCCGAGGAGACGACGCGCCTGGCCTACCGCTACCTCGACCTGCGGCGCCCAGCGATGCAGCGCCTGCTGATGACGCGCTCGAAGATCAACCAGCTCACCCGCGACTACTTCTCGCGCAACGGCTTCCTGGAGCTGGAGACGCCCTTCCTCGTGAAATACACGCCCGGCGGCGCCCGAAACTTCCTGGTCCCGTGCCGCGTCGCGCCCGGAAAGTTTTACGCGCTCGCAGAGAGCCCTCAGCTGTTCAAGCAGCTCTTCATGGTCGCGGGCTTCGATCGCTACTTCCAACTCGTCCGCTGCTTCCGCGACGAGGACCTGCGCCTCGATCGCCAGCCCGAGTTCACGCAGATCGACGTCGAAATGTCGTTCGTCACGCAGGACGACATATTCGCCGCGATGGAGGGGCTCGTGGCGTTGCTCTGGAAGGAGCTGCTCGGCGTGGACATCCCGCTGCCACTGCCGCGTATGGAGTTCGACGAGTCCATGCGTCGCTTTGGCAATGACAAACCCGACCTGCGCTTTGGGCTGGAACACATCGACTTCACCGACGTGGTGAAGTCGCACGCGGGCGGCGGCGTGCCCCTGTTCGAGGCCACTCTGGCCCAGGGAGGCATCTTCAAGGCGATTCGCGTCCCCAAGGAGTACGCGCTCTCGCGCAAGGACCTCGACGAGCTCGAAAAAGAGGCCAAGGGCATGGGCTCGATGGGCCTGGGCCGCGCCAAGATTGGCGAGGCGGGCGCGTGGTCGCAGACGCCGTTCGCCAAGGCGATCTCGGACGACCTGCGATTGGCCATCAACGCGGCGTGCGGCGCACAGGAGGGCGATCTCATCGTGTTCCAGATGGGTAGGCCTGCCATGGTCCATGCCGTCCTCGCCAACCTGCGCCTCACGCTCGGCAAGAAGTTCGGGCTGATCCCGCCCTATGGATCGGGCGGCCAATGGCGGTTCCTGTGGGTCGTGAACCCGCCGCTCTTCGAGTTCGACGAGGAGTCCAAGACCTGGGTCGCCGCGCACCACGCCTTCACGCGGCCGCACGACGCCGACCTGGCGTTTCTCGACAGCGATCCGGGCAAGGTGAAGTGCTACCGCTACGACCTCGTGCTCAACGGCTTCGAGATCGGCGGCGGCTCGATCCGGCTGCACGATCCCGAAGTGCAGAAGAAGGTCTTCCAGACGCTCGGCATCGACGAGGCCGAGGCGCGGCAGAAGTTCGGGTTCCTGCTCGACGCGCTTAGGTTCGGCGCGCCCCCGCACGGCGGCATCGCGCTGGGCATGGACCGCGTGGCCATGTTGCTCACCGGCGCCTCTAGCCTGCGCGACATCGTCGCCTTCCCCAAGACGCTGCGCGGGACGGATCTGATGACCGGTGCGCCGGGCGATGTGTCGGATCGCCAGCTCAAGGACCTGCACGTCCAGACGGTGAAGGGCGCTTAAGGACTCATCCCTCAATCATCCCGTCGCGCCCCGCTTGTCCGTGAAACGCCAGTCTTCGTTGCTTCGCTCTTCACTTCCGTCTGGAAGCTCAAAGCCTCGCGCCTCGTCTGGCTTTCCCCGTCCTTCGCGATGCTCGGTCCTAATTGAGGGATGAGTCCTAATCCCCGCCATCTTCACTGCCGCAGGACCGCTGAACGACGCGTTTGCCGTAAGGGCGTTGTGTGCAACGCCCGACGCCCCCGACCGCCCCTCCCCCCGAAAAATCAGGTTCAAGCCATCAGTCGAGCCTGCGCGCTCCAGACTCGGCGCGGAACTCGTTGGCGTGGGTCAGATGGCGCAGGATCGCCACCTCGATCACGTCGAGGATCTCGGAGCGTGAATCAGGCATGGCCAGCCGGGACCAACCCGCGAAGCCCTGCCGCTTGGCCTTGGCCGCGATGAACACGTCGAGCTCGGCGCGCGTGGAGAGGTTCTCGACGAGGTGGTTCAGCGGCACGACCACGAGGGGCGGCTTTGACTTGCCGAGCTTGAACAGGAGGTCGTCGAAGGTCGGGGCAAGGGGCGCGCGCGGCTCCAGCGCGTCGAGATAGACGACGCTGTGTTCGTTCTGTAGCTCGGCGCTCGCCAGCGCGGCCTTGGCCAGCGCGCGGGCCTGGGCAAGGGCTGGATCGCGATCGCCCTCGATGGGAAGGGCCTGCAGGGCAAAGGCGATGTGGGCCTTGCGGCGCTGTGACTCGGGGAGCGCGTCGATCGCGTCTTTCAATAGACCGCCAAAGGCAGGGGAGAGCGCCTCGACGTCCATCCAGTTCTCGATGAAGGTGACAGGCGGCGTGCCCGGCGCATCGGCACTGCGCAGGAGCTTCTCGCGGGCCGAGACGCCGATCTGCGAGGCAAAGGGCCGTGACCAGAGCGCGACGATCTGGGTGAAGTCCTGGCATCGGATCTCTTGGAGCGCCTGCTCGATGGTGGGCTCCTCGTATTGGAACGCGACGAACGGGGTGAAGGCAGGCAGTCCCTGGCCCGCGTTGAGGCGCTCGCAGAGCAGTTCGGCCATCCGCGCCAAGCCATCGACCTCCGGCGCTCTGTTGCCCACGGCGTCGAGCGCGCGCCTGAGGTTCCGCGCTGCCGAGGGTCGGAAGAGGGCCGTGAACAGGCGGCGGCCCAATGCACCGAACGGTGAATCGAAGACGCGGTGATCGGCGTAGGCGTGCCTGAGGAACCGCCTCACACCGCTGGCGCTCATGGGCGTCCCGATATCGATGAGGAGCAGCGCCGTCTTGTCGGCCATGTCCTGAGCGTGGGGCATCGCGGGCACCGGGCGCCGCAGCGTGTCGATGGGCTCGATGGCAGAAGGGGCCGAGGTGAACTGATCGAATTCGGCAGAGAGCGACGGCACTTCCAGGAGATCGGACTCGAGCGCATCGCTCGGCGCGACAGCTTTCTCTGGGCGATCGCCGATCGTGTCGCTGTCAGTCATGGGCGGGGCACCTTTCTTTTGAGTGATGGAGGGGGCGCAAAGTCGATGAGTATGCCATCTGAATTAGCGCGGTCGCCGTCGGGCTTTTGGCCGAGCGAGAGGGGAGCGCGGTCGCGTCGGAACAGGGCGCGGCGCCTCGATTTTTCGCTCCCCAGCGCGGAGTGGACGCCTTAAAAGCCGCGCCTTTCCAAAGTCCCCGCCCTCTCCCCTTTGCGCTCATCAGGAGCTCCGCATGCCTCGCAAACCACACGCTACGGAAGAAGAGTATTTCGCCCGGGAACAGGCGCTCAAACGCGACAAGCTCGCCAGGGAAGAGGCCGACCGCAAGGCCAAGGAAGAGAGGGAAGCGCTCAAAAAGCTGCACTGGATGCGCTGCCCCCAGTGCGGTCAGGAGCTCAAACCCTTGATCACGCCGCAGGGCTTCGAGGTGGATCACTGTGAGTCGTGCGCTGGCATGTGGTTCGACCAAAAGGCGCTGAAGCGGCTGAACAAGGCCGTCGAGGGCAGCAAGAACCCGATCTCGTCGCTGCTCTCGCGCTTCCGATCGTCCGAGAAGAGGGAAGACGGCGCGGGAGTGGACAAGGGCAAGGCCGGGAAGAAGTGATCGTGATCGTCTGATCCCGCTGCGTCTCGCTTCACCTCGGATCGGCGCTTCAGCGCGCCACGCACGCGCAGCCCGTGCGTGGTTCGTTCGACAGCGCGATGCGGCGTTGGCTCATGTCCCACACGTCGAGCGCGATGAGCTCGTGCGCGAGCGCGCTGCCCACGAGGAACTTCATGGCAGCGGTGGCCTGGAGCGCCGCGACGACGAGGACGGCCGAGGCGAGCGTGCCCTTCGTCCGGATCGCTTGGGCCTCGTCGCGCGGTGCTGGCGGCTCGCCAAACAGGCAGCGCAGGCAGGGGCTGCCCAAGGGCCGTGGCACCACCAGGCCCGATGTGGCCGTCACGCCGCCAAAGATCCACGGGATGCGCGCGGCGCGGCAGGCCGCGTCGATGGCCAGGCGCGTTGCCGCGTTGTCCGTCGCGTCGAGGACGATGTCGCTGCCCGCGACGAGCGCTGGGAGCGTCTCTGGGTCGGCCCGCGTGTGGCGCGCGTCGATGCGGCACGCGCCGTTGATGCGCGTGAGTCTATCCGCGGCTGCCTCGACCTTGGGCCGCGCGCGCCGGGCGTCCTCCTCGTCGAACAGGATTTGGCGGTGCAGGTTCGACAGCTCGACCACGTCGCGATCGATGAGCCGGACAGCGCCCACGCCCGCGCGCACCAGGAGCTCTGCCTGGGCAGAGCCAAGGCCACCGCAGCCAACGAGCGTCACGCGGGCCGCCTGGAGGCGCGCCTGACCTTCGGGTCCGATCTGAGCGAGGGCCAGGTGTCTCTCGTAGCGGCGTTGGTCGTCGGCGTTCATGGGATAGGGAGGGATTCGGTTGGGCTCAGTCTTCGGGCGATTTCTTGGGTTCGGCGCGCGGCGCGGTGGGCGCCGACGTGTCAGCGGCGCTGGCGCGCGTCAGATCGAAGATGCGGCTCCCGCCCACGTAGGGCTGCGTCTCGTAGGCGGAGATCTTCCCGATCTTGCGGACCAGCTCTGCCATGCGATCGCCCTCTTGGCGGATGCGGTCGAGAAAGAGTCGAGACTGATCGTCTGCCGCGAGCCGTCGACCAAGCAGGTCGGTGTAGCCGACGATGCAGGTCAGCGGCTGGTTGAGTTCGTGCGCGGCCGTCCCTGCGAGCTCGACGATGAGCGCCTTGCGCTCCGCCTCTGCGAGCTGCGCCTCGATCCTGGAGATCTCCGCTTCGAGCCGGGTCTTCTCGCGCAGATCGCTGAAGACGATGACGATCGCGAGGAAGCCACTGTCCTGTTGGACGAACATTGAGGTGAGGAGCACGGGCACGCGTTCGCCGGATCGCGAGATGATCTCGACGCGCTTGGGGCGGCCAACGGGCTCGACGGATGCCGCGCCTGTGCCGAGCGCGGACAGGGCGCGCGCCTGGGTGACGACCTCGTCGTCGAAGAGCTGATCCAGGGAGCACTCGCGCAGATCGTCCGGCCGATCGAACACCCTGGCCGCGCTCTTGTTGAAGAGAAGGAGTTTGCCATCGAGGCCGACCGCGACGATCGCATCGCCTGCCGCGTCGAAGAGCTTTTCCATCAGGTCGTGGGACTTCCGCAGGGAGCGTTGGTGCGCCCTGGCCTGCTCGGTCTCGTCGCGCAGGCGCTCGATGGTGCGGGCATTGCGTACGGCGATGGCCGTGGCGTGGGCCAGGGTCCAGGCAAAGCTGATGTCCGAGGCTTCGAACGGCCCTTCGCTCGCGCGGCGTAGCAGCAACACGCCAAAGGCCTTGCCCTGGAGTGCGAGCGGGATGACGGCGATGGCCGAGATGCCGCTGCCAGAGACCGAGTCCTTGACCGCGTCGAGGAGCGGGTGGCTGCCCACGTCGTCGATGACGACGGGCTGGCACGTCCTGACCGCCTCCTGGATCTCGGGATAGCGGGATAGCTCGATGCGCAGGTCGAGGAGTGATGGATTGTCGCTGGAGGCGACCACGCGGCCTTGGCCGCGCGTCTCGTCGAGCAGCACCAGGGCGCAGCGAGCAACACAGAGGTGGTCGGCCAGGCGGCGCGTGAGCTCTCCGAGCAGCGGTGCGATGTCGAGGGCAGCGGCATAACGCGCCGTCAGATCGAGCAGCGTGGAGAGCTCGGCCTCGCGGCGGCGCTCGGCGTGGAGGGCACTCGGTGAGGCGCGGAGCGCGTCGAATCGAAGAGCGAACTCACCATCGCTGGCGCCTTCGAAGACCACGTCGTCCGCGCCGACCTGGAGCGCGCGCCTGGCCTCGTCGGGATCGCACACGACCGCGAGCAGGCAGAGGCGTTCGCGAGACGCCTGAGCCGCGATCGACGACTCCAGATCGGTCGGCTGGAGCGCGGCCATGTCGAGCAGGGCGATCTGCGGCGGGCAGTCGGGGGTGGCCAGCTTCAGCCCGAGGCGCGTCAGGCGTGACGCGAAGCGCGGGGCGCTCTTGGCAGGGATGACGGCGACACACGGCGCCAACGCGGGAGTGGATGAGGGCTGGTTCAAAGCGGCGCGCACAGTAGTCGCGTCGAATCCATGTGCAAGACGCTGGGCACGGGCGGTCAGGGCAGAGGGCAGCGCATCGAGCTCTATTTTTTTTGATGTCGAATCGGGATGTGTCGGGGGCGCCTGCCCATCGTTCCTTTGTCGAACTGCGCGTAGCGCGTGGGCTGGACTGAAGCGAAGCGGGAACCCAGCATCGGGCGTTCGAGAGACCTCTCCGTGGCGACTCGTCGAAAGGGCGCGCAACGATGGGTTTCATGAATGACGAGAAGGTTTTTTCAGCGCCTGTTCGTGCTGGGTTTTCGCTTCGCTTCGACCCAGCCTGCGTCTGCCCCTGAAATTCGCGGCGAGGACCTTTGTGGACATGGCGAAAGGTCGATGTGTAGGGGCGCCGCCTCTTTTGATGGAGGCAGACGTGACGACGATGACGAGCGTCCGGGTTCGAGTTCCCGGGAAGATCCTTTTGACGGGTGAATACGCGGTGCTCGATGGCGCGCCAGCCATCGTGGCCGCGGTCGATCGCTTCGTCGAAGCTGAGGCCGCGCCTGCCTACGAATTTCAGCTGCGAGGCATGGGCCTGTGCTGGCGGGCGTCTGGGCCTGAGGTCGAGGGGCTGAGCTTTGCTCGCCAGGCGCTCCGAGTGGTCCAGCGCTACCTCGATGGCCGCCGCCGCGCACTGCCACCGCTCGCGTTCGAGCTCAGGGACGAGCTGCGCGCGCCCGACGGACAGAAGCTCGGCCTGGGCGGCAGCGCCTGCGTCTGCGTGGCCATCGTCTCCACGGCGCTCGCGGTCGCGGAAACGCTCGACGCGGGTCTTCGAACATCGAGCAGGGCAGCGCGCCGCGATCGGATCTTCAAGCTAGCCGCGCTGGCGCATGGCCGCGCGCAGAAGAAGCTCGGTAGCGGCGTGGACGTGGCAGCCTCGACCTTTGGCGGGCTCGTGAGCACGCGGCGCTTCGACATGGCGCCCTTTGTCCGCGCCTTCGAGGCGCCATCAGCAGAGGCCTTTGCCGAGGCCATCGATCGATCGCCCGCGCACGCCGTGGAGCAGTTGCCAGCGCCTGGCCCGCTCCTGCTCCTGTTCTCAGGCAAGAGCGCTTCGACACCCACGCACATCGCCGCTGTGCGGCAGGCAGCCGAGCTGCACCCAGCTGCCTGGCAGCGCTTTCTGCGCGCGAGCGCCGACGCCACGCAGTGCCTCGCCCAGGCATCGAGGGAGCGCGACATGGCCGCGTGCCTCACGGCAATCGAGCGCGCGGCAAATGCGCTGTCAGACTTCGAGCCGCTGACCGGCATCGAGATCACGACGCCCGAGCACCGGTCGCTGATGTCGCTCGCCCAGGCACGGGGCGTCCGCGCCAAGCCGAGCGGCGCGGGTGGCGGTGATTGCGCGTTTGCCATCGGCACGCAGCGTCAGCTCGAGGCGCTGGAGCGCGAGCTGACCAACTCAGGGGGCCTCTGCTTTCAGGTGGGCATCTGCCGCGAGAGTGATTGACCGACCCTCTTTCCGTCGCTTTGCCTCGGCCCTCGCCCGCTTGCGGGAGCGGGTGGCCAGAAGGGCTGGGAGGGGGAGTGAGAGGGCGACAACAAAAAAACACCGCCCTCCTCGATAGGAAGGCGGCGTTTTCAGACTTCAGTCAGAGTCGATGGAATCAGGTGGCGGCTGGCTTCATCGCGGCGGCAGCGGCCGTGGCCAAGCGCGAGATGCGGCGGCTGGCGTTGCGCGGATGCAGGATGCCCTTGCTGACGGCCTTGCGCAGCATCTTCTCGGCGGCGCGCAGGGTCTCGACGATCTTGGCAGGATCCTTCGTGATGATGGCGGCACGCGCCTTCTTCACTGCGCCTTTGCTGACCGAGTTCCAGAAGACGTTGCGCTCACGGCGCTTGAGGCTCTGACGGTGGCGTTTGATTGCGGACTTGGTGTTGGCCATGACTGACTCCAGGAGCTTGTCCAAAGACAAAAAAAAAACGCTCAACGACTGAGCGAAAGGGCGGCGCCTCTTAGTCGAGGTCACCTCTGCTGTCAACCCAGCCCGAGCCAGCAAAAACGCCATCGAGCCCGGGCGATTTCGATGAGGACTTGGACGCGACACGACATGAGCGAACCAGTCGGCGAGGCCCTTCACCAGGGCCTGTTCTGCTTTGAAAAAACGCTGTGACTTCAAGAGCTTGGGTCACTCGCCACCGTTCGACCGCCCTCCTGGCCAGCGGCTCTGAGCGCACGCTTGGCCTCCTGCCAGAGGGCTTCGAGGGCGTCGAGGTCCTCATCGGACGGCCGCTTGCCCTGACACTGGAGCGCGCATTCGAGGTGGCGGAAGCGCGCCTCGAAGCGGCGGATCGCGCCCCGAAGCGCGTCCTCTGGGTGGACCGCCACGAAGCGCGACAGGTTCACGACGGAGAAGAGCACGTCGCCGAGCTCTGCCTCGATGGCTTCCTGCTCGCCGCTCGCGATGGCCTCATCCAATTCGGTCAGCTCCTCGTCGAGCTTGGCGCGGACCTGAGCGCGCTCCTGCCAGTCGAAGCCGACGCGGCTCGCCTTCTCTGTCAGGCGCTCGGCCCGCATGAGCGCTGGTGCGGCCTCGGGCACGCCGTCGAGCGCGGAGCACGGTTGGCCGCCCGACTTGGCCGCACGCTCCTCTGCCTTGAGCGCCGCCCATTGCCTGGCCAGCGCCTCGCCCTCGCACGGCGGCGCGTCGCCGAAGATCTGCGGATGCCGACGTTCGATCTTGTCGGAGATGGCCTGGGCCACGTCGGCAAACGCGAACGCGCCCTGCTCCTCGGCCATCTGCGCGTGAAAGACGATCTGGAAGAGCAGATCGCCGAGCTCCTCGCACAGCGCCGTTCGCGCCATGTCCGCCCCATCCGCGATGCGATCGAGCTCGCCCAGGACCTCGAAGGCCTCTTCGACGAGGTAGGGGCGCAGCGACGCGGGCGTCTGGCTCTTGTCCCAGGAACAGCCATCCGCACCGCGCAGGCGGGCCATGATTTGGAGGATGCGTTCGAGCTGCTGTGCGGCGCGCGACATTCGGGTGGGACCTCTCTTCAGGAAAATTGGGGAATCCCTCTCCCCCTCTCAGGACTGCATCTGAGCGGCAGAGGGCGGCAGGGACGCCGAAGGGCCGGAAGCCGCCTGGGGCAGGACCTTCTCAGATTCGTCCACCGAGCGGACCATGGCCCTGAGCTCTTCGAGATAGGCGGGCCACTTCTCGAGGTAGCAGGCGAGCGCGCCGCGGAAGCGCTTGCCCACGAGCTGGTCGAGGAACATCTGCGAGATCTCCTGCTCGCGTTCGAGGATGCGCTGCGCGTGAAGCAGGACGCGACGCTCGTCGGGCGAATAGGCCGTGAGCAGCTGGCGCAGGGCCAGGCGGGCGCGCGGCTGATACATCCAGAAGTAGAGCAGATCGAGCGCGCTCAAGATGAGCTGCCGCTGCTCGCGCTTCAGGCCTGGATCGTCCTGGGCCAGACGCGACGAGTTGGACGCGATGAGCTCGAGCGCGTCGCAGTCGTGGAAGCGCGCTTCGAGGTGCCCATACACGTCGAACAGCTGGGCGATCTTGGCCCTGTAGTCGAGGCGCCTCAGGCCGAGCCACTTGGCGCGGTCGGCGCTGCCCTCGATGATCGCGGCGACCATGTCCGAAGAGATCTTCGAGATGATGGCCGCCCACAGCTGGAGCATCTGGTTGGCGGTGACCGCGTCCCAGCCACGCAGGAGGAGCAGTTCCAGGATGCAGGCGTTGACGAACAGCGCGAGCGGGATGGCGAAGACCGAGCGGAACAGATTGCCGATGACGGCAGCGCGCGGAAACCCCCGGTAGGTGTTGTGCGCCGCGATGTAGAGGCCGTTCACGAGCGACATGCCCGAGTAGAGGAGCAGCGGCGAGGTCTGCGTGGTCACGCCAAAGCCCTTCTCTAGGAGGAGCATCTTCACGAGCCAGTCGAGGAGCGGCACCGACAGGCCCGTGTAGAACAGCGAGTCGCTCACGCGCTCCCAGTTGATGAGGTCGCTCCATTTGATGAACGGTGAGCGGAAGGTGAGCCCACCCGTCGAGACGACCGCCTGGACGACGTTGCGCACGCCCGTGATCCCGAACCAGATGAGCGCGCCGAACCAGGTCAGGAGCCACCAGTCCTTGGTGAGCAGAAAGGTCAGGAAGGCGGGGATGAACCCGAGCAGGATCTTCAGGAGGTTCTTCCAGCGCGTGTTCAGGAAGTGCCACGAGAGTGGCTCTGGCAGCGCGCTCCCCTCCCGCAGAAAACCGTTCGTGTGCGCGGGCATCACGGCGCTGAGCGAGATGACGTTGGCGCTCTGAGCGTCGTTGCGCGTCTCGCTCTCCAGGGTCTCGAACGTCTCCTGTCGGCAGTAGCCGATGGATCGGAGTCGGCCGTGTTCGCGGCACGATCGGAAGAAGCGGTCGAGCAGGGGCGACAGGCTCGTGCGCGGTATCCAGCGCGTCACCGGGACGGCCTCGATGCGCACGGGGATCGTCGTCGCGAGCGAGGGGTGGCTTCCGAGCTGGCGCTGGACCTGGGACGGCAGCGTCGACGTCACGGCGAGGCCCATCCCGAAGAAGGTGGTGCCACGGCCTATCGAGTCGCTGCCGATGCGCGTCTTCAGCTGAGTGGAGCGATAGAAGCCGAGGAAACGCGGGATGTCCGCGAGGATGGCCTGGAGCTTGGCGCGCCGCTCGGGGGGCATGTGGTCGAGCTCGCTTGCGGCCAGGATGTCGCGGACGGCCTTCTTGAGCGCCGTCGCGTTGCCGCTGCCGAGCGCGCGGCGCAGCATCATGAGTCCGAGGCCAAAGGCGTTGTGGCCCTGCTGCCGATCCTTGAGGTTGTAGATCTCGACGTGCGTCACCGAGCCCTGCAGGTCGTGTAGCAGCTCGAGCACATCGACCTCGGCGAGCGAGGTCGGGTTGAGCGTCAAGCGATAGCCCGCGTGCAGCGCCTGGAGCTGGGCCACGAGCTCCGTGGGCGTCTGGCACAAGAGGAGCGGCAGCGAAGGATCGTCCGTCGGCGTGCGCGGATCGGGGACGCCGGGGTTCTGCTCGAAGCGCAGGTAGTCCTCGATGAGCTGGCCTGGACTGACGGCGTCGATGAGCGCGAGTTCGGCCTCGATGGCCGCTCTGGAGCGCGGGGCGCACTCGTCTTCGGTCGATGGCGCGGAGGCGAGCGCGCTCATGGCCGAGATCGACATGCCGCCAGGCTGCGTCGCTGGATCGAGTTTGACCGGACGCGGCTTCGAGGCGCCGCTCGCGTCGAACTCGTCGATCTCGGCCTTCAGCGCTTCGGCGTGCGCCGTGAGCAGCGGGAGCAGCTTGGTGTGGAGGTAATCGGCCAGGTGCATGATGGACGGCTGGCCAACGCCCACGGAGGCGAGGAAGCCCTCGGGTGAGAGCGGCGGCAGCGCGACGTGGAAGCGCGCGTTCAGCGCCTCCAGGTGGCAGGCGTTGAAGCTGTGGAGCATCGCCAGCGCGAGCTCTTTGCGGTGGTCTGCCAGAGCGCGTCCCAGATCGAAGAAGCGCTGGACCTCGGGCTTCTCGAGGAATTCGAGGAAATCCTCTCGACCATCGAAGCCGCGAGGCGCCCAGATGAACTGCGCGTATTTGTCGTGAAAGCGTGCGGGCAACTCGATGCCGATGCGCAGCTTCACCCCCATGATCTCGGCAGCCTCGGTGAGCTCGGCGGCGGCCGAGGGCTCGATGAAGCCGTAATAGATGACGGTGAGCTCTCGGATGCCCTTGAGCCAGGCGTCCGAGATGAGCAGCGAGGGCGACTTGCGGCCCTTCGAGTTCGCGTCGTGGACGTGGTGGTCGAAGGCGATCTGGGTCCAGGACTCGGGCATCTCCAAGAGGTGGTAGCGCGCCAGCTCGCGCCGGATCACCGCGGGCCGCCCGGAGAGCGCGGCAAAGAAGTCATGGGCCAAGCGCAGCTGCCGCTCCGTGTTCCCCTGCTCCTTGATGAGCGCCTTCATGATGGAGAGCAGCACCCGCGCGGTGTTGTGGCGCAAGTTCGAGTCACAGCCCATGAAGACTTCGTCGCGCAGCGAGCGCAGGGCCGCGAGGCGCTCCTCGGCCTGGCCGCCCTCCAGGGTGGCGAGCAGCTGCACCACGGCGTGCGCGATGCGCTTGTGGATCGGCGCAGCCAGCACCTTGATGCCGCGCGGGTGCAGGTAGGGATCGAAGAGCGGATCGAGCCTGTGCGGGCGGGCACGGGCCGCGAGGCGTTCGTTCACCAGCTCGACCAGCTCGTGGTCGGCGGGATCGAAAAAGAGGGCGTCGGTCAGTCGGCTCAAGGCACTACATCCATCGAAAGGACAGTCTGGTTGGAGGAAGGGATCGGGTCAGAAGAGAGAAGAAGGCATCAGGGGCAGGAGTTCTTTGGGGCGGGCACTGGGCAGTCGAACACGGAATTCTTCGAGCAGAAGAACGCCACGAGGCGTCTCTGTCATCGCCCTCTGCCCAACCCTCTTCCGCTTGCGGGAGAGGGAGATCTCCAAACGGCGGCCGAGAAGATTATTTCCCGCTCCCACGCGTGGGAGTGGGGTGCCCGAAGGGGAGGGAAGAGGGCAATTTCCAGAGGGCTTGGTGTGCTCACGTCTCGGATGGATCTCTTGGCTTTCGGGCCGCGGCGGCCCTGCGGATCACCGGCTTGATCGCGGAGACGGGCGCGGGCGGTTCGAGCGACACGAACGCCTGCGCGTCGTCTTTCTTGGCGGCTGTTCGGCGCGTGGCCCTGGGCTTTCGAGGCGCAGGCGCCTGTTCAGGGGAGGGCGCAGTGGGCGGCGCGGTAAGTGGCGGCGCTTCGGCAGCGGCGAGGATGGCCTTGAGGTTCTCTGCGGCACGGGCAAAGGGCTCGGGCAGGCTGACGGCCTCTGTCTTTTTCGAGCGCCTCACCGTCACTCGTTTTGCCCGAGGTGATTCGGCAGGCGCGCGCTCGACGGCGGGCGCCTCTGCCACGGCCACTGGCGCTGGGCGCGGCGGGGAGGCCGAGGCCTCGGGCTTGGGCGCTGGGGCAGGCGGGGGCGCTGCTTCGACGGCAGCGGCAGGCCTGGTCGCCGCGCTCTCTGACTGGGCGATCTCGAACGTGCGGCCGCCTCTGTGGCGTCGCCGCCGATGGCGCGTGTGCAGATCACCGCCGCTCTCCAAGGGTGTGGCGTAGCGCGGCACTGGAGGCACGGCTGGCTCCGAGGCCAAGGGAGGCGTCGATGGCGCGATCGCGCGTCTGTCCTCGGCAGGCAACGTCGGCGTGGGTGCGCTCTCTGCCCTGACCGATGCACCCGGTGCCGTCATGGCCAGTTGTTGTTGCTGCTGCTGCGACGACTGCGGCGGTTGTCCGGCCAGGTGCTTTTTTTTGCGCCGGCGGCGGCGCTTCTTGCGCGCGGACTCGCCTTCGAGCGCCGGTGCCCCGGGCGCGGCCTGCTGCGCGGCGCTCTGGTGCGGGTGCGGGTGAGGCTGCGGCTGATGAGGCTTGGCCTCGGCGTGGCGCGCCTTGTCCTTCTTCTTTTTCTTGTCGAGCTTGTTCTCGACGGGCCGCTCCTTGTGCCGCTTCTTCTTGAGCGTGACGGGCGTCTCCATGACGGCGCGCGTCTCGCGGTCGAGCTTCTCGCGCTCCTCGGGCGACATGTCGTTGTCGCAGTGGCCGCAGATCGGCACGTCCTCGGCGCCGAAATACCGCTGGATGAAGACGCTGCGGCACTCGCTCGTGGTCGCGTAGTGCGTCAGATCGCCCAGGCGGCGACGGTCGTGGACGCGCTGGACGTCGTAGATGGCCGCCGCGCGCTCCACCTCCTCCATGTTCGGCGGCGCGGGGAGCGTGACGGCTTTGCCCATCTCGACCTCGGAGGCGAAGCTCATGTCCTGGAGTAGGCGGAGCACGACGCTGGCGCGGGTCTGGGGCACGTGGGCCGACAGCGCCAGGTCGCGCAGGGTGACGGGCTCGCCGCGCTCCGACCAGGCCGTGAGCGCCTCTGCCACGTGCCGGACCTGACTGCGCGTCGGATACTGCTGCTCGAGGAAGTACTCCTGAATCTCCAGGTCCTTCTCGTCGTAGAGCAGGATGCAGCGCGAGGGCTTGCCATCGCGGCCAGCGCGGCCCGCCTCCTGGACGTAGGCCTCCAGCGAACCAGGCACCTGGTAATGCAGGACGTAGCGGATGTTCGGCTTGTCCACGCCGAGGCCGAAGGCGTTCGTCGCGACCATGACGAGCGGCGTGCGACCCGACATGAACGCGCTGTGCGCCGCGTCGCGCTCCGACTTGAGCAGCTTGCCGTGGTAATACTCGGCCTGGATGCGCGCCTTGCGCAGCATGGCCCACACCATCTCCACGTCGCGCGTGGTCGCGCAGTAGATGATGCCGGGCTTGGGCAGCACGCGGACGTGGTGGAGGATGGAGCGCAGCTTCGTCATCTCGCTGTCGTGCAGCTCCACGCTGAAGGACAGGTTGGGGCGGTCTGGTGGCGCCACGATGCGGACCGGATCCTCCATCCCGAGCTGCTGGATGATGTCCTCCTGCACCTTGGGCGTGGCCGTGGCCGTGAGCGCCAGGATCGGCGGCTCGCCCAGATCCTCGGCGACCTTCTTGAGCGCGAGGTAGCTCGGCCGGAAGTCGTGCCCCCACTGCGAGACGCAATGCGCCTCGTCGATGACGAGCAGCGACACGTCACATTCGGCGATCCGGGAGCGGAACTCGTCGGCCACGATGCTCTCGGGCGTGATGAGCAGGATCTTGTGCTCCCCGGCTTCGAGTGCGGCGAGCGTCTTCTCGCGCTGCTTGGGCGTGAGCGACGAGTCGTAGCGCACACCGTCGAGGCCATATTTGAGGAGCTTCTCGTGCTGGTCGCGCAAGAGCGCGATGAGCGGCGAGATGACGATGGTGAGCCCCGGCACGATGCGGGCGGCCATCTGGTAGGTCAGCGACTTGCCCGAACCGGTGGGCATGATCGCGAGGGTGTCCTTGCCATCGAGCACAGCGGCGATGGCGTCGCGCTGCTTGGGCCGAAAGTTCTGGATGTGGAAGAAGCGACGCAGCTCCACGAGCACCTCGTCGCGCGGCCCCACGTGGCGGCGGCGGCGGCGGCGGCGTTTCTTGCCGGAGGGAGCGCCTTGCACTGGTGCCTCGGCGGGGAGGCGCTCGGTCCAGTGGCCTGGAATGGGCGGCAGCGGCGGCAAGGGTGGCGGATACAGCAGATCATCTGCGCTGGGGATGTGCGGCTCGTCGATCGGCTTCAGCGCGGACAGGGCGGCAGGCGGCAGTGTCTCGGTGGAGCGCGGGTGGTCGTCGGCGTGCTCGGCCAGAGGATCGCGCAATGGCGTCGAAGGTTTCGGCGTCGAGAGCGACTTGGGGACCGACAGCGGCGCAGCGGGCGTGGAGAGCGGCTTGGGCGTCGAGAGCGACGCGATCGGCGTCTTCTCCTCCAGGTGATCTTGGGCGGGGGAGGCGTCGTGGCGCTCGTTTTTTTGGTTGTCGTCGATGCTCATGGAAATCCTGCGAAGCCAGAAATGAGGAAGGCTGAAGTGAGTCGGTGTGGAAGCAAAGCGGCGCGCGCCGCGGCAGTGGCCCGCGGAACGCGATGGCCAGGCAGAGCGAGAGGGCGCATCGAACGAGAGGTCACCGCGAAAAAAGGCGCGGCCTCCGGGGAAAAGCGCCGCTCGAGAACTGGATCGGGCAAGGGCCTTTTCCCGCTCTCGTCAAATCGCCTTGGAGCGCCAGGGGTTCGGGGATTTCTGTGTGGTCGAACCAACCCGAGGTCACAAAAGCGGCGCGCAGTATGCGCAAAAGAATTCGCCTGAGAAGACGGTCACTGAAGAAAAACAGAGAAATTTCGAGAACTGAACGCGGGCACGCCCTCACCTCTGCGCTTCGCGTCCGCTCTCTGACACGAGTGGGCGAGGGAGTGATGTCGTGAATCATCTGGAGCTCTCCCTCTCCTGCTTGCGGGAGAGGGTCGAGGTGCAAGGAGAAGGTATCTCAGAGATCCAATTCCCCGGCCTCCCCTGCCCTGTCCGTGATGAAGCGAAACCGCGCGCTCGCATCCTTGCCCATCAAATCGTTGATGATGCGATCGGTCGTGAGCTCGTCATCGATGCTGACCTTGAGCGAGATGCGCTTCTTGGGATCGAGCGTCGTGGACTTGAGCTCTTCGGCGTGCATCTCACCCAGCCCCTTGAAGCGCTGGATGTTGGGTTTTGCCCGGCCCACTGCCTTGGTCTTGACGATGCGATCGCGCTGGGCGTCGTCGAGTGCCCAATAGGTCTCTTTGCCAATGTCGATTCGATAGAGCGGCGGCTGGCAGATGAACACGCGCCCCGCATCGATGAGCGGCTTCATGTGTCGATAGAAAAACGTGAGCAAGAGCGTGGCAATGTGGTGACCGTCCGAGTCGGCATCGGTGAGCAGGAACACGCGGCCATAGCGCAGACGTGACAGATCGCAGTCGCGACCAATGCCGCAGCCAAGGGCCTGGGCAATGTCCTGGTATTCGCGATTGCCCGACACGCGGCTGCCAGAGGCCTGCTCCGCGTTGAGGACCTTGCCTCTGAGCGGCAGGATGGCTTGCGTGGCGCGATCGCGGCCCTGCTTGGCCGTGCCACCGGCCGAGTCACCCTCGACGAGGAAGAGCTCACACTCCTCGGCATTGTTCGACGAGCAGTCGGCGAGTTTTCCAGGCAGGTTCAGGCGCCGCTGCACTGCGCTCTTGCGCGTCACCTGCTGCGCGGCTGCTCGCGACGCCTCTCTGGCACGCGCCGCCAGGATGATTCGGGCGAGGATCGATTCCGCCGTGCTCTTGTTGTCGTTGAGCCACTTTTCGAGTGCAGGGCGAATGGCCGCGTCGACCTGTGCCGTCACTTCGGGGTTGTTCAGGCGCGCCTTGGTCTGACCCTGGAACTGGGGCTCGGCCACGTAGATGGAGAGCACGCTCACCAGGCCCTCGCGGATGTCCTCGGGCGAGAGCGTGACACCCTTGGGCGAGAGCTTGTGCGTGTCGATGAAGTTGCGGACTGCCTTGAGCACTGCCGTGCGCAGACCTGACTCATGCGTGCCGCCATCGCCCGTCGGAACACTGTTCACGTAGGATCGGATCGACTCGTCGGTGGCCTCGGTCCACGCAAGCGCGACCTCCACGCCAAGATCGCCCTGCTTCGAGAAGTAAAAGGTGCTCGCGCCCTGCGGGACGATCGGGTGGCCACGCTGGGCGATGAGCTTGCCGAGGTATTCGCCGATGCCGCCCTCGTGGACAAAGGTCTCTTCGGTGGCGGGCAGCGCCGTCTCGTCGCGGAAGGTCAGCGTGAGCCCCTTGTGCAGGTAACTCTTCGACTCGAGCCGATCGCGCACCTCGGCCACGCTGAAGGCGAGCTTGTCGCCAAAGATATCGGGATCGGGATCGAAAACGATCTTGGTGCCATGGCCGCGACAAGGGCCCAGATCGGTGAGCTTCGAGGTTGGCTTGCCCGCGGCAAAGGTCTGCTCGAAGCGATGCCCATCGCGCCGAACTTGCGCCACGAAGCGCTTGGAAAGTGCATTGACGACCGACGAGCCGACGCCGTGCAGGCCACCCGAGCACTTGTAGTTGCCTGTCTCGAACTTTCCGCCCGCGTGCAGCGTGGTGAGGATGACCTCGAGCGCCGACTTCTTGAGCTTGGGCATCTCGTCGACCGGGATGCCACGACCGTCGTCCTCGACCGTGATCGAGCGAGCGCCCTTGTGGAGCGTGACGTCGATGCGCGTCGCAAAGCCGTTGATGGCCTCGTCCACCGAGTTGTCGAGGATCTCCCAGAGCAGGTGGTGGTAGCCGGTCGAACCCGTGCCTCCGATGTACATGGCCGGCCGCTTTCGGACGGGCTCGAGCCCCTCGAGAACGGTGATGTCGCTGGCGTTGTAGCTGCGTGAGGCCATCGGGATTTCCTTCGGAAAAGTCGGCGGAGCGCGGGTCTAGGTGAGTTGGGGGGGGGAGGGCAGGGCGAGATCGGCGCGGCGCGAGATCGAGCTCACGCTTGGCCGTGGCGGAGGACGCCTTCCTCTGAAATGAAATTCCCCGCCCACGCCCTGTGCGAGGCGCGGCGGGGAGCTGAATCGATGGGATTCGATGGAGTCGAGTCGAGACAGGACCCTGTGGACCTCGATCTCGCCCTCGTTCGATCGAGCGATCGTCTGGATCGCACGAGATCGACTGGGCACCCCGGCTCGGCATGGCGTTGCGACATGGCGTCGCTGTTGACGGAGTCGATCGCGGTGCCGACGAGAGGCGGATGAGGTCAGTGAGAGCCCTCGTTTGGCTTGCCCCTACTTCGCGAGCGCCTCTTGGATCGAGACGGCCACGGCGACCGTGGCGCCGACCATGGGGTTATTGCCCATGCCGAGGAAGCCCATCATCTCGACGTGCGCCGGGACCGAGCTGGAGCCCGCGAACTGCGCGTCGGAGTGCATCCGGCCCATCGTGTCGGTCATGCCGTAGGAGGCGGGACCAGCAGCCATGTTGTCCGGGTGCAGCGTGCGGCCCGTGCCGCCACCCGAGGCGACCGAGAAATACTTCCGACCCAGCTCCGTGCATTCCTTCTTGTAGGTGCCAGCGACCGGGTGCTGGAAGCGCGTGGGATTCGTGGAGTTGCCCGTGATCGACACGTCCACCTTCTCGTGGTGCATGATCGCCACGCCCTCGCGGACGTCGTCGGCGCCGTAGCAGCGGACCTTGGCGCGCTCGCCATTCGAGTAGGCCTTGGTGCGAACGACGTTCAGCTTGCCCGTGGCGTAGTCGAACTCGGTCTGGACGTAGGTGAAGCCATTGATGCGGCTGATGATGAGCGCCGCGTCCTTGCCCAGGCCGTTCAGGATGACCTGGAGCGGCTCGCTGCGCACGCGGTTGGCCGAGCGGGCGATGCCGATGGCGCCCTCGGCGGCCGCGAACGACTCGTGTCCCGCCAAGAACGCGAAGCACTTGGTCTCCTCGCGCAAGAGGCGCGCGGCCAGGTTGCCGTGGCCAATGCCGACCTTGCGATCGTCGGCGACCGAGCCAGGGATGCAGAAGGCCTGGAGGCCTTCGCCTATCGCCACGGCCGCATCCGCAGCGCTCGTCGCGTTCTTGCTGATCGCGATGGCAGCACCGACCACATAGGCCCACGCCGCGTTCTCGAACGCGATGGGCTGGATCTCCTTGCACATGGAATAGGGGTCGATCCCCTTGCTGGCGCACAGCGCCTTGGCCGCGTCGAGCGACTCGATGCCGTTCGCCTTCAGCGCGGCGTTCACCTGTTCGATGCGCCGCTCGTAACTCTCAAAAAGTGCCATGGGTCGTTCTCCTCATTCCGCGCGGGGGTCGATGTATTTCGCCGCTTCCTTGAACCGCCCGTAGGAGCCCGTGGCCTTCTTGAGCGCCTCACCCGCGTCGGTTCCCTTCTTCACCATCTCCATCATCTTGCCGAGATGGACGAACTCGTAGCCGATGACCTCGTCGTCCGCGTCGAGCGCGACGCGCGTGACGTAGCCCTCGGCCATCTCCAGGTAGCGCGGCCCTTTGGCCAGCGTCCCGAACATGGTGCCGACCTGGCTGCGCAGGCCCTTGCCCAGGTCTTCGAGCCCAGCGCCGATGGGCAGGCCATCCTCGCTGAATGCGCTCTGCGTGCGGCCATAGACGATCTGCAAGAAGAGCTCGCGCATGGCCGTGTTGATGGCGTCACACACGAGGTCCGTGTTGAGCGCTTCGAGAATCGTCTTGCCCGGCAGGATCTCCGAGGCCATCGCCGCCGAGTGCGTCATGCCCGAGCAGCCGAGCGTCTCGACGAGCGCCTCCTGGATGATGCCAGCCTTGACGTTGAGGGTCAGCTTGCAGGCGCCCTGCTGCGGCGCGCACCAGCCCACGCCGTGCGTGAGGCCGAAGATGTCTTTGATTTCTTTGGCTCGGGTCCACAGCCCTTCCTGCGGAATCGGGGCAGATGGATGGTTCGCGCCTTTGGCAACGCGGCACATCGCGTCCACTTCATGAGAAAAGTTCATCGTGTGATCACTCCTGTGAGCGCTTTCGTCAGATAGGCCCAAAACGCTCGAAAAAGGCCAGACAGTCCGGGCCGACGGATCCACCACCAGGGGACCAGGCTCCGGGCCGGAATCAGCGGCGCGGCGCCCTAGCAGCAACGATTTGCGCGCGCAACCAGGCAGGGGGGGAGGACCAGGGCAATCGAGTTCTAAATTTACTTGACAGCCAAACATCGCCAGACGGGCCTTTGAGTAACTCCAAGCAGGTGTTCGAGAACTCTGTTTCACTCTGAAAAAGAAAAATCGAACCAACGGCGCCAACCCCAAAATGCTGCCCTTCAAGGCCTGCTTGGTTAGAACTCGATTGCCCTGGGGGGAGGACGCAGGGCAATCGAGTTCTAAGGGCTTATCCATTGATGAGGACCGATCAACGCGAAGACCGAGGAATGCCAGACGAGGCGCGAGGCAGGGGCATCCAGACGGAAGCGACCATCGAAGGCTGGCGTTTCACGGACGAGCGGGGCGACGGGATAATTGAGGGATAAGCCCTGAATCGACGATCACCCGCGCGCGAGGCGCAGGGCCTCTTTCACGAGGGACTCTATGGTGGCGTCTTTTCCCAGGCTCTGTTCGGCCTTGTCGGCCAGTCGCTCGGCCTGGGCTGGTTTGTAGCCGAGGCTGGTGAGGGCCGTGACGAGATCGCTCTCGCGGGACGAGATCGCGCGTTCGATGCGCATCGGGCCGCCGCCGGTCTGGCCTGTTGCCTTGTCTGGCAAGAGCGGCGTGACCTTGTCCTTGAGTTCGAGCACGATGCGCTCGGCGGTCTTCTTCCCCACGCCGTGGAGCTTCGTAAGCCGCCCTGTGTCACCCGAGGCGATGGCCTTGGCGAGGTCACCAGGTTCGAGCCCAGAGAGGATGTTCATCGCGGCCTTGGGGCCGACCTGTGAGACGGACATGAGCAGGCGGAACAGGTCTTCCTCGGCCACGGTCAGGAAGCCATAGAGGTCGAGGGCATCTTCGCGAACGATGGTGCGGATGCGCAGCGCGATGGGATCGCCCTCGGGCGGCAGGCGTGCCTGGGCCATGAGCGAGATGGCGACGCGGTAGCCCACGCCGTGGACATCGATGACGACCTCGTCGAGGCGCTTTTCGGACAGGGTTCCCTGCAGGGACGCGATCATGAAGGATCTCCACCCGATCGAGGCTGAGCGTCGGGCGCGCCCTCATTGGCGGGATTCACGGGAGAGTCAATGGGCGCCTTCGAATCCACCCGCGATCCCATTCATTCATTCATTCATTCATTCATTTTCATCCTCTTCAGAAACGAAACCCAAAATCCGCTGAGAATCCATTCCTTCTCGAGACGATTTCGGATTGAAATGAATCCTGAAACATCTCTTCAAAAAAAGGCCATCTCATAGAATCCCCATAAAAACTTTATAGTCGTATAAAAAGCATCACCAACATCTTGAGTATTCATAGAGGGCTGACTCTAGTGATTCATATTGTAAAACATTATCACGTAGCCACCTCTTGAAATTTGCCCATGTCTTTTCGTGAGTAAAGCATGATTGACCGCGGTGTTGTTGGGAGTTCCCTTTTAGCGTTTCTTCTTTATGCGGATATATCTTATGCCTCATATAGGAAAACACTATATCATTCGTGCGATCCAACTTATATCTTCGAAAAATTCCAAGATTTAGGATTCCTCAGAAAAGCCTCCATCCCTGTTTGGGGTGATTGGTTGATGATTATGATCGTGTAAAAAGAATTGCCGACATCTTGGGTAGGTGATTTATATCGTAAAATATTAACACACTGCCACCTCTTGAGATTTGCCCATGTCTTTTCGTGAGTAAAGCATGACTGACCTCGGTGTTATTGGGTGTGCCTTCTTGGGGTTGCTTTTTTATATGGCTATAAAATGAAGGCATCCTTTGATTGATATATTTTGAATATCAGCAAATCGAATCACAGCCGAATCACAGCCGAATCATCTCGCCGTCATCGCCGCCCATGAGCCCTCTTCGAACAGTGGCGATTCGCTCGCGCCTCTCGCGGATGGCGCGCTCGTCTTCAAAGACACAGCTGCCGCGCGAGCAGTCGGGTGCCTCATGAGGCGCGGCCTTCAGATCGAAGAACGCCATGCCCTCGCGAGCGCCATCGGGGAGCGCGCTCGTAGGGATCTCTCGAAGCGCGCCTTTGGGATCGATGAGCACGGCGCTCGCTTCTTCAATGAGGTCGATGAACCAGAGTGTTCGAGGCATCGGCGTCATCGATCCTGCTGGTCCTGCATCTGGCGCACAGGCCGCGAGCGCCAGGAGCAGGGCTGCGATGGGTCGTCTCATGACATGCCTCCTTTCGACTCGCTCACAACTCACAGCTCAGAGAACAGGCCCGCGTTGACGAGGCTGACGAAGCGGCCTTCGCCGATGATGACGTGGTCGAGTGGCACGACTCCGAGGAGCTCGCAGGCGCGTTTGAGCCGCCGCGTGACGGACAGATCATCGTTAGAGGGGGCTGGATCGCCGCTCGGGTGGTTGTGGACGAAGATGACAGCGTGACTCTGCAGCCGAATGGCCTCGACCAGCGCCTCGCGCGGCTCGATGCCGCAGGTGGCGGCGCCGCCGATGGCGACCAAGGCGTCGCGCAAGAGTAGGTGACGCGCGTCGAGACACATGACGTGGAAGCGCTCGTGCGAGAGGTGCGACAGGCGGGGCGCGTAGAACTCGAAGACCGACTGGACGCCGGTCACGAGGAAGCGCTGTCGCCTGGGCATTTGGGCGCGCGCGCCGAACTCCACCGCCGCCACGAGCGTGCAGGCCAGCGACAGGCTCATGCCCTTTCGAGACGCGAGATCCGCGAGCGAAGCGCGTCGCAGTGTGGCCAGGTCGCCGTAGTGATCGATGAGCTCCGCGGCGCGCTCCAGGGCGGTCATGCCGTCGGAGCGCCCTTCGAGGAGCATCGCGAGCAGCTCCTCGTTCGCGAGCGCCGACTCACCGTGGAGCAGCAGCTTTTCGCGCTGCGCGTCCATCTCCCACAATTCGAGGTTGCGCATGGTTGCCTCTCCTTTCGTCTCCCAGAGGGAGCAAGGGGAGGGATTCCACGCGGGGTGCCAGGCCAGGGCGCGCGCGAACCTCGAATGAACGCCAGCGCTGGCACTGGGTGGCGATGGATGGGCTCAGCGCTGATCTGGAACAGGACCGTTCCTGTTTGGAAAAGCGGCGCGTCACTTCGCGACAGGCCCTGCTTGACCCCGAGTCTGGATTGCTGGATGCGGCGCGCCTTCGAGCGGCCTCTCTTCGTCGCGTCAATTCATCGTCGCGTCCACGTGAGGCGAGGCATCCATCACCCATCATCAGAGGTGAAAGACAGGGCATGCGCATTCTCGGCATCGATCCAGGGACGCAGTATCTGGGCGCGGGCATCGTCGAGCGGGAGGGCAGCCGCGTTCGGCACGTGGCACACGCCCTTCTGACTCCCAAGGACTTCGACACCCTGCCGGACAAGCTCGCCTATCTGTTCGATGGCCTGACCGAGATCATCGAGGCTCACAGGCCCGAGGTCGCCTCGATTGAGACCGTCTTTCACGGCAAGAATGCCCATTCGGCCATCGTGCTGGCCCACGCGCGCGGCGTCGCGCTTTTGGCCGCGGCCAGAGCCGATCTGCCTGTCTTCGAATACGCGCCCGCCCAGGTGAAGCGCGCCGTCGGGGCCTCGGGCAGCGCGGCCAAAGAGGTGGTGACGCGGCTCGTCTGCTCGATCCTCGCTCTGGAAACGGTCGAGCGAGCCGATTGTGCCGACGCGCTCGCCGTTGCCCTGTGCCATCTGAACCACGCCGCCCCTCTGGTTCGGCCCTCGGTCGGCTATCGCATCGTCCGACGAGACATCGGGTGAGGGCTGGTCTGCCCAAACCATTCGGCGACACATCGGCATTGCGAGTGGCGAGCGTTCCTACCGACCTCGCTTCGGTGGGATTCTGGAACAGGTCTATCGACGAGCAAACTCAACCAATAGAAATGGATTGCTTCGTCACTTCGGGTCTCTAATGACGATTCGATACTTTTCCGCAAACACATCATTATTAGCGATCGAAGCAAAACAATCCGTTGTCCATCACAAACTCAATGACGGATCATTGTTCCATCGCATCTAAGGGGCCATGAATGGCGCCCATGTCTTTCGTCTCATGGGAAAGTGCTGGTGAAAGACCTCATTGACGCTCTCGCCAAGCTCGCTCATTAGTGCCCCCATGAAATGCCCCAATTGCAGAGCGCTCTGCCCCGATGACACCAGTTTCTGTCCCAAATGCGACGCGGTCCTCGACGAATCCCTCCTGGAGTTGAGCCGCAGCGCCCCTGGTGATGACGACGTCACCCCAGCCCCCGATGAAGATGAGGCGCCCCAGCGAGCCCGGCTTCCTGCCCACAGACCCCAGGCCCAGCGCAGGCGGTCGCCCGAGGGCAGAGCAGAGCAGAGCGCGCGACCACGCCATCGACCACCTCCTGCTGACGAGGCAGCGGAGCGCCCTCGCAAGCGTCGGCCCGCGCCCATCGCCATTGCCGAAGCCGAGGAAGAGGCAGCTGCCGCCCCACGCCCGTCGGCCAATCCCACCGCGAACACCAACGCGGAGGAAGGAGGTCGATACGTCGGCAAGTATTCCCAGTATTGGGACGACGACGAGCCGCCGCCGCGCAAAAAGCCCGAAGCGCCGGTCATGGCCACCGAGGGCGGGCGCCAATACCGCTATGGACAAGGTATCCAGGAATCCACGGAGGACACGGGCAACCTGAATGAGCTGCCCAACGATCCGCTCTCCCTAGTCAAAGACTCGTGGAAGGCCTTTTTGGCGCTGCCATTCTTTCAGCGCGTCACAGCGAGCAGCAGCGTGGGCCTGTTTTTTTTCTCCATGATTCCCTGGAGCTATTTCACGAACCGAGCGGGGACACAGGACTCGGAATACACGACGGCCAACTTCCTGGGGATGTTCCTGGCCGCGCTCTGCATCTTTGGTCTGGTGCTCCAGAAATCGGACACCCTGCCGAAGATCCCCAGGAAGCACCTGCCGCTCGTTCCATTGGCCGTGGGCCTGCTGGGCGCCCTCGCGATCGTCCTGGTGACGATCTACCTGATGGCCAGCAGGACCTACAGTCCCGCGATGACTGGTCTAGTCATGTCCTTCCTCTCCGCGCTCATCATCTTTCTGAGTGGCGGGATGAGCTTCCTGAAAAAGGAATGAACCGCACCGGTTGATTGATCTCAATGGTTCCAACCGAATCGCTGAAGCCATCCAAGGCGGACCAATTGAATTTGGGCCGCCTTTTTATTTTCGTCGCCACCTGAACCGAATGGCCGAAGCAGGCGCCGAGAGAAAAGAGCCATTCCAAAACCTCTCTGATGCAATGGCTTTTTGTAGGAGCGTCATTCATGGCACCCTATTCGGTTCAACTATTCAGAATAGAGGGCGCGATAAGGACTCATCCATCGATTAGGATCTTTTAGGATCTTTGCACCGCGAAGGACGGGAAATGTCAGACGAGGCGAGAGCTTCCAGACGGCAGTGAAGAGCGAAGGAACGAAGGCTGGCGTTTCACGGACGAGCGGGGCGACGGGAGAATTGAGGAATAAGTCCTCAATCGCACTCCTAACGCAAAGAAACACCTTGTGTGGATGCGGTTTTGGCACAGGTCGAGGACAGCGTTTGGAAATCGATCCGAGTCGGGTTCGATCCACTTTGATCCACCACGCTTGGATCGATCTCTCCACGCCCCCGCTGTGAAGAGCAAAACCTCTCTGTGGCACGCCTCTGATTCGGTATGCCGTGGGTCGAGGTGCGCTAGGTAGGAGCTCCTCACCCAAAGAGAGGGCGCGGGCCTGGGCTAGTGGTGGTTCGTTGAACGACATTCTAGATTTAGTGTCATTTTTACAAAGAACTCGCGGTCGAAGATTTTGCTTTGACAAGATCCAGGGTGAGGGGCACAAAGTGGAAAAAGGTGGTATGTAGTGGCGAACGAGGAACGCTAGAGCGGCGCAAAGGCGCTTTCTTCCATTCGAGGCCGGGGCAGATGTTTCTAGGGAATTTCGAGCACACGATTGACGTGAAAGGGCGCACCAGCGTCCCCGCCGACTATCGCAAGCTCCTCAGCGAAGATCGGATCGTCGTCACCCCGGCCCCGGGCGACGACCGCTGCCTGCACGTCTATCCTCTGAATGCCTGGCAGGATTTCGCGACCAAGCTGGCGCAGCGCAGCTCGTCCGAGCCAGGCGTCCGGCAGATTTACCGGACCTATGTTGCCCAAGCCGCCGCCATCGAGATCGACAAGCTGGGACGAATTCTTTTGCCGCCCAAACTCCGCCAATGGGCTGGCCTCGAAAAAGACGTCGTCTGGGTCGGTCAATTGAATCGGATGGAGCTGTGGGAACCGGAGCGCTGGGAGCAGGTGGAGCTCGCCGCCAATGACCCGGTCCATCAGGGTGATGTCGATAGGGTCAAGATAGAGCTCGGTTTGTAATGAATTTCGATTCATTGGCCTTCGATGAATCGAATTCATTGTTCGAATTGAATGAGATTTCATTTCAATGGGATTTCATTTCAAAGAATTCTTTTTCGAAAAAGGAATTGGAGAGACGGGAACGATGGCACTCCAGCGCATGACGAAGACAGGTGTTCGAGAGGCGGCGAGCGTCCAGACGGACGTGGCCGTGCTCCGCTGCGCGGGCGAGATGGGCAACTTGGAGCTCGCGCAGATCGGCGAGGAGCTCTTTCGCCTGAGCCGCCGCGGCCACCAGAAGGTCGTCCTCGATCTGTCTCGCGTCGAACACCTCGACTACCGGAGCCTCGGCGCCCTGAGCGCCCAGGCGCGCCTGCTGCGCTCGATGGGCGGCGACCTCAAGCTGTGCGGCCTGTCGCCCTATCTGGCGGCCATCTTCCGTGCGGCTGGCCTGGAGGAAGCCTTCGAGACCTACGCGGAGGCGGAGGACGCGAAGCGGGCGTTTCTGAGTTCCTTTTTCTGCCTGCGGCACTGAGCGAGGTGCGGCGTGGAGAAGACGTTTCACCACGTCACTGTTTTGCGCGACGAGGCAGTGGCGCTGCTTCGAGGAAGGCCGGGGTTGACGATGCTCGACGGGACGCTGGGGGGTGGAGGCCACGCGCAGGCGCTGCTGGAAAGTGGTGCGCGCGTGATTGGCCTCGACCGCGACCCGCGCGCGCTCGCCGCCGCCAGTGCCCGACTCGCCGCGTTCGGTGATCGCTTCCAGGCCGTGCCCGCCCGTTTTTCCCTGGCGCGCGAGGTCCTCGACGCGCTCGGCGTGGCTCGGGTCGACGGCCTGCTCCTCGACCTCGGCGTGAGCTCGCCCCAGTTCGACGAGGCCAGCCGCGGGTTTTCGTTTGCGCAGGACGGCCCACTCGACATGCGCATGGGCGCCGAGGGCGAGAGCGCCGCACAGCTCATCGCGCGTCTGAGCGAGGCCGAGCTCGCCGACGTCATCTTCGAACTGGGCGAGGAACCGCACAGCCGCAGGATCGCCCGCGCCATCAAGCGCGTCGAGCCGCTTCCCACGACCACACACGCGCTCGCGCGCCTCGTGTCCGACGCCATCCCGCGCGCGGCATGGCCCAAGAAGATCCACCCGGCCACGCGCACGTTTCAGGCGCTGCGCATCGCCGTGAACCACGAGCTCGAAGAGCTCGATGCCATCCTCGACGCGCTGCCCGCGCTGCTCGCGCCCGAAGGCCGTGCGGCCATCATCAGTTTCCACTCGCTCGAAGATCGAAAGGTCAAGGCGCGCTTCCGCGACCTCGAGCGCCGCTGCGCTTGCCCACCGGGGATGCCCGTGTGCGGCTGTGGGCGACAGCCAGAGTTCCGCGCGCTGACCCGGCGCGCCATCACCGCCTCCGATGCCGAGCTCGACGCCAACCCACGCGCCCGCAGCGCCCACCTGCGCGCGATCGAGAGGCTCCCATGAGACAGATCCAGCGAGACTCTCCCGTCCGAAAGGCGCTGACCGCAGGCCAGGCTCGGCTCGTCTGCCGCGCCGCGCTCATCGCTGCGCTCATCGCCGGGGCCGGCATCTTCCACGTGGCCAGTCATGGCCGCGCTGTCCAGGCGGGCTATGCCCTCGGCAAGATCGAGCGCGAGCACCGCGCCCTGCTGCGCCAGCGCGAGCAACTCCTGATGGAACGCGCGACCCTGAGCTCCGCGGCCCGACTCGAATCGATCGCCCGCGATCAGCTCAAGCTCGCGCCGCCTTCCGCACGCCAGATCGTCACGCTCCCGAACCAGCCAGCGGCCCAGCCCACCTCGAGCGCCTCTCTGGCCTCGCTCCAGCGCGCCGCGACGACCGAGCCCCACCTTTAGGACTTATCCCTCAATCATCCCGTCGCCCCAGTCGTCCGTGAAACGCCAGCCTTCGTTGCTTCGCTCTTCACTTCCCTCTGGATGCTCAAAGCCTCGCGCCAATCAGCGCCCCCCCCTCCCTTCCACGAGCCATGATCAGAGAACGCCAGACAGCCGAGCTGCAGACGAGCGCCGTGCGAGGGATCCGCGTGCGTCTGTCCCTGATCGGTCTCGGCTTCGCGCTCGGCTTTGGCGTGCTCGCGTGGCGCGCGATCCAGCTCCAGGTGGTCCAGAACCCAGCGCTGTCGACGAAGGCGCAGGGCCAATACGATCGCCGCATCCAGATCCTCGGACAGCGCGGCCGTATCCTCGATCGCCTGAACCGCGAGTTTGCGGCGAGCGTGGACGTGGACAGCGTCTTCATCGATCCATCGCTGCTCAAAAGTCAGGCGCAGCTCCAGGAAGAGGAGGCCACGCTGCGCAAGCGCGCCGAGGCGCGCGGCAAGGTCTACAAGCCCTCGGCCTCGACAGAGATCCGCGAGCGCGAAGAGGCGATCCGGCGCCTGGCCAAGGCGCTCGGGACCTCCACCTCGCAGATGGGCAAGCTCCTCGACACCTCGCGCAAGTTCGTCTGGCTCAAGCGCCGCGCGACCCACCAGGAGGTCGCGGCGATCAAGGCGGCCAACGTCGCGGGCGTGGGCTTCCAAAAGGAGGCGCGCCGCTTCTATCCGCAGCGTGAGCTGGCCTCGCACCTGCTCGGCTACGCGAACGTCGATGGCCACGGCATCGAGGGGCTGGAGCGCGTGTTCGATGACGTGCTGCGCGGCAAGCGCGACGACGTGTCTGGCCTGCGCGACGCGCGCGGTCGACCTGCGCTCATGGATGGGACGATCCCGTCCGATACGCTCACCGGCGCCTCGGTGACGCTGACGATCGACTCGGTCATCCAGCACCTGACCGAGAAGGCGCTCCAGGCAGCGGTGGACAAGGCCCAGGCAAAGGCAGGCATGGCCGTGGTCCTCGATCCGCGCACGGGCGAGATTTTGGCGCTGGCCAACGTGCCCACCTTCAACCCCAACACGCCTGCACGGTTCGATGTCTCGGCGCGGCGCAACCGCGCGGTCGTCGATCAGATGGAGCAGGGCTCGACACTCAAGCCCATCACCGTGGCCGCGGCGCTCGAAGAGGGCCTCATCCAGCCCGACAGCGTGTTCGACGGCGAGCAGGGCCGGATGCGCATCGGCAAGCACACCATCAACGACTCGCACCCGAACGGCAGCATGACGGTGGCCGAGATCATCCAGGCCTCCTCCAACATCGGCGTCACCAAGATCGCCCAGCGCCTGGGCCGCGAGCGCCTGCAGGCCTACCACCGCGCCTTTGGATTTGGCGAAAAGCCAGGCACGGAGTTGCCCGGCGAGGCGCGAGGCGCTCTGCCCTACCCGCGCTCGGAGATCGCGCTCGCCACCCAGAGCTTTGGGCAGGGCATGAGCACGTCCGTACTCCAGATCGCCGTGGCCTATGGCGCGCTGGCCAACGGCGGCAACCTCATGAAGCCCTACCTCGTCTCACGGATCGTGGACGCCGAAGGCCGCCTGCTGCTCGCGCGTGAGCCCGAGGTCGCCCGCAAGGTGGTCAGCGACAAGACTGCGCGCCAGGTCCTCGACATGATGCAGCTCGTCGTGGAGCGCGGCGGCACTGGTCGGGCAGCGCGCATGGACGACTACCCGGTCGCGGCCAAGTCGGGCACGGCCCAGAAGGTCGATCCGAACGGAGGCTACTCGAAGACCAAGCGCCTGGCCTCGTTCGCCGGGATGGTGCCTTCCGATGCGCCGCGCCTCGTCATTGCCGTCGCCATCGATGAGCCGACGACGAATGTCTATGGCGGCGTCGTGGCCGCGCCCGCATTCAAGGAGATCGCGCAGGGCGCGCTCGTGCACCTCGGGGTGCCGCCGCGTGTCGTCGCGCAGTCGAGCGCTGTCGTGGCCGACGCGGCGGAGCGATCACGCCATGAGCGCACGGCCCAAGCCAGTCGGAGTCGGCTCGCGGGCGCGTTCGCGATGGCCGCGCAGATACCGGAGCCCAGCGACGACGATTCGGTCGGGGAGGGCTTCGTCGAAGAGGAAGGCGCCCCCTCACCGAGCGACGAGACCTTGGCCGAGCGAACCCGAGTCCCGGATCTCTACGGGCTGTCGGCGCGCGCCGCCGTGGCCGCGCTGCTCTCGGCCGATCTCGATCCGATGCTCAGCGGCTGGGGCAAGGCCGTTGGCCAGACGCCCTTGGCTGGAACGAGCGTGCGCAAGGGCGCGCAGGTGACGGTGAGATTCGAATGACCAAGGCGCACCTCCAGCCCGCCGCGGACGCACCAATCCAATCGTAGAGTCGGCCCCCGTGGCCGCACCTCGACCTCCAACGACAAACGAAGAAACCCCATGAAGCTCCAGGACGTGATCGCAGGGACAGACATCCACGGCGCGCAGGCGACATCGCTCAGCCTGAACGTGACTGGTGTCTCGTGCGACACGCGGACACTTCAGCCAGGCGAGCTCTTCTTCGCGATCGATTCGCGCTTTGCCGCGCCAGCCTTCGAGCGCGGCGCGTGCGCCGTGGTGCTCCAGGCAGGCGTCGGGCGACCAGCGGAACTTCCAGAGTCACACGGCCTCCGCTCGGCCAACCCTCGCGTGGCCATGGCGCTGTGTGCCGCCAACTTCTTTGGTCGGCCCGCGCATCGCCTGACCATGCTGGGCGTGACAGGCACGAACGGGAAGACGACGACGAGCTTGCTCGCCGAATCGATGTTGCGCGCCGCGGGCGAGTCGGTCGGCGTCATCGGCACCATCGGCTATGGCTTCGCGGGCAAGACGCTCGCGGCACCCAACACCACGCCAGGCAGCGTCCCGCTCCAGAGGCTCCTCGCGGACATGCGCGCCGAGGGCGTGACGAGCGTCGTCATGGAGGTGAGCAGCCACGCGCTCGATCAGGAGCGCGCCGCGGGCATCCCCTTCACCAGCGCCGCCTTCACGAACCTGACGCGCGACCACCTCGACTACCACGGCGACATGGCGTGCTACTTCGCGGCCAAGCGTCGCCTGTTCACCGAACTGTGCGCGGGCGTGTGCAGCCTCAACCTCGACGATCCGCACGGCCAGGCGCTCCACGCCGAGCTCGTGCGCGAGGGCCGTGTGACGTTCGGATTCTCGACGCACTCAGAGCAGGCCGACCTCTTCGTCACCGACCTCGTCGCGGATCTCGATGGCCTGCGCGGGATGCTTCACACGCCCAAGGGCAGCGCACGGTTCGATTCGAAGCTCGTGGGCCGCCACAACGTGGAGAACCTGCTCGCCGCGGTTGGCCTCGTGCTGGGCGCTGGCTTCGAGCTCGAAGAGCTCATCGACGGCATCGCCGCGCTCAGTGTCGTGCCTGGCCGCCTGGAGCGCGTGCCATCGCAGCACTGCGCCGTCTTCGTCGACTACGCGCACACGGACGACGCGCTCACGCACGTGCTCGCCGCGCTCAGGCCGCTCACCACGGGTCGGCTCATCTGCGTGTTTGGCTGCGGCGGGGATCGCGATCACGGCAAGCGTCCGCTCATGGGGGAGGCCGTGGCGCGCGGCGCAGACGTCGCGATCGTGACGAACGACAACCCGCGATCCGAGTCGCCCGAGGCCATTGCCGCAGCCATCGAAGAGGGGCTGAAACGCGGAGGGCTGAGCCTCGATCGCTATGCCGTCGAGCTCGATCGGCGCTGCGCCATCGAGCGCGCGCTCGGCCTGGCAGGCGCGCAGGACGTGGTGCTCATCGCGGGCAAGGGTCACGAGACCTACCAGCTCATCGGCGATCGGACCTTCGAGTTCGACGATCGCGCCGAGGTCCTGGCAGCTCTGGAACGTCTGAAAGGTGAGATCGGATGAAGCCGATGTTTTCGACGCAGGAGATTGTCCAAGCCACGGTCGCGCAGGTGCGCGGCGCAAGGGTCGAGCGCTTCAGTGGCGTCTCCACCGACACGCGCGCCATCGAGCCAGGCGCTCTCTTCCTCGCGCTGAGCGGTGAGCGTTTCGATGGCCACAACTTTGTCGCGGACGCGCTGAGGAAGGGCGCGCTCGGCGCGGTCGTCCAACGAGGCACATCGGTCGAGGTGCCGGAAGGGGCGACGCTGTTCGAGGTGGACGACACGCTCACCGCGCTCGGCCAGCTCGCCCGCCTGCACCGCCGCCGGTTCTCGTTCCCCATCGGTGCCATCACTGGATCGAATGGGAAGACGACGACGAAGGAGATGATCGGCGCCATCCTCACCATGCTTGGCCCGTCGCTCAAAACAGAGGGCAACCTGAACAACGAGATCGGCCTACCGCGCACGCTGTTCGGCCTCGCGCCAGAGCAGAAGGCCGCCATCGTCGAGATGGGCATGAACCACCCTGGCGAGCTCGCGCGCCTCGTGGCCATCGCGGAGCCCACGTGCGCCGCGATCACGTGCGTTGGCGCGGCCCATCTCGAAGGACTCAAGAGTGTGAACGCCGTGGCAGAGGCCAAAGGCGAGATCTTCCAAGGTCTGCCTGAAGGCGCGCTCGCCGTGGTGAACGTGGACGACGTGCGCGTCGTGGCCCAGGCCCAGAAGAGTGGCCGCCGTCAGCTCACCTTTGGTCGCGCCGAGCGCGCGGACGTGCGCCTCGCGTCGGTCCAGACGCTCCGCCAGGGAGGCCTGGCCATCACCATCGCATTCGACGGTCGTGAGTGGCCCGTGGCGCTGAACTTCATCGGTGCGCACAACGCCCAGAACGCCTGCTGCGCCTTTGCCATGGGCATCGCGCTCGGCGCCTCGCCCGAGCAATGCGCCGCAGGCCTCGCGGCCGCGCGCGGCGTCGAACATCGGCTCTCGCTCGTCGAGCTCCCGTTCGGCGGCATGCTCATCGACGACTGCTACAACGCCAATCCTGCCTCCATGACGGCGGGCCTCCAGACGCTCGTCTCGCTCGGCGCGGCACGCCAGGCCACGCCGCTCGCCGCCGTGCTCGGCGACATGCTCGAGCTGGGCAGCGCCGAGGTCGAGTCGCACCGGGCGCTCGGCAAGCAAGCCGCGGCGCTCGGCGTGCGCTTCCTCGTCACAGTCGGTCCGCGTTCCGTGGACACGTGGCGCGAATTCGTGGCGGCCGCGCCCGATCGCCGCGCCATTGCCCTGCCGAATCCCGACGACCTGTCCGAAGGGCGCACCTTTCTCAAGGCCACGCTCGGCAAGAACGCCCTCCTGCTCGTCAAGGGCAGCCGAGGGATGCGCCTGGAGCGCCTCGTCGCTGATCTGACCGAGCGGCCCAAACTCGAGAACGAACACTAACCCATCGAAATCATTGAGCTTTTTTCGACTAACGGCCCATGCTCTACAACTTTCTCTACCCCTTCGCCGACCAGTTCACGCACCTCAACGTGCTGCGCTATCCATCCTTTCGGATCGTGATGGCGGGGCTCTTTGCGCTCGTGCTCGGGATGGTGATCGGCCCCAAGCTCATCCGACACCTGCGCAAGGAACAGCATGGCCAGTCGAACGTCCGCGAGGACACACCCGAGACGCACCAGGCAAAGAAGGGCACGCCCACGATGGGCGGCGAGCTCATCCTGTTGTGCACCACGGCCTCGACGCTGCTCTTCGCGGACCTGACGAATCCCTACGTCTGGACCGTGCTCCTCGTGTTCCTGGGCTACGGGCTCATCGGGTTCCTCGACGACTGGCTCAAGCTCAAGAAGAAGAACTCCAAGGGCCTGCCCGGCAAGCTCAAGCTCGCGCTCCAGACCGTGTTCCTTCTCGGCGCGTTCGCGATCCACTTCGACCCATCGCTGGGTTGGAGCTGGCCGTTCTCGCTCTCGCCAAATCTCACCCTGCCGTTCGTGTCCACGCGCCTGTTCGACTGGGACATGGGTTGGCTCTACCTCGCTCTCGCGTGGCTGCTCGTCGTCGGCACCTCGAACGGGGCGAACCTGACCGATGGCCTGGATGGGCTCGCGATCGGGCCGTCCATCGTCTCGGGAACGACGTTCGTGATCCTGGCCTACGTCGCTGGCAGCGCGCTGCTCGTCCCGCGTAGCGGCGAGCTCATCCCGCTGGCCGACTACCTCTACGTCGCGCGCATCCCGCAGGCCGTGGAGCTCTCGGTCTTTGCAGCCGCGCTCGCGGGCGCTGGCCTCGCGTTCCTCTGGTTCAACACCTACCCGGCCACGGTCTTCATGGGCGATCTCGGCGCGCTGGCCATCGGCGGCGCGCTCGGGACCCTGGCCATGCTCACGAAGAACGAGCTCGTCTCGGCCATCCTCCACGGCGTGTTCCTGGCCGAGGCCGTGTCCGTGATGCTCCAGGTCGGCTCGTTCAAGCTGACCGGCAAGCGCATCTTCCGCCGCGCGCCTTTGCACCACCACTTCGAGCTGAAGGGGTGGGCCGAACCCAAGATCATCGTCCGCTTCTGGATCGCCTCGATCCTGCTCGCTGGCGTTGCCCTGGCCAGCCTCAAACTCCGGTAATCCACCATGCCCCTGCCTCGCGATCTCACAGACAAGCGCGTCCTCGTCGTCGGCCTCGGTAAGAGCGGGCTCGGTGCGGCCAGGCTCGCCCTGCGCCACGACGCCCGGGAGGTGATCGCGTTCGACGATCGCGGCATCGACGCGCTCGACGCCGAAGCCGTGCGCGCGCTCGTGGAGCAGGGCGCGCGGCTCGCCTGTGGTCCGCACGGCTTCGACAGCGCGACGGAGATCTTTCGATCCGTGGATCTCGTCGTCGTCAGCCCTGGCTTTCCGCTCGCCCGGCCAGAGTTCACCGTGGCGCGTCAGGCAGGCGCGAAGGTCGTGGGCGAGGTCGAGTTCGCGAGCTGGTTTTTGAACCACGACGCGCTCGTCATCGGCATCAGCGGCACGAACGGCAAGAGCACCGTCACGGCTCTGACGGGTGCGCTGTGCGCGGCGAGCGGCGCTGCCACGTTCACGGGTGGCAACCTGGGCGCGGTGCTCAGTGACGCGCTCGTCGATGGCCAGCGCTTCGACTTTGCCGTGCTCGAGCTCTCCAGCTTCCAGTTGGAGGGCATCGACGCGCTGCACCCCCAGATCGCGTGCCTGACGAACCTGACGCCGGATCACATCGATCGCTACGCGGATCACGCGGCCTACGGCGCTGCCAAGAAACGCCTGTTCCGCAACCAGACCGAGGCCGACTTTGGCGTGGTCAACGCGGGTGACGCGGGTGTCCTGAAGTTGATCGAGGGCGAGAGCTGCCAGCGATTCACATTCGGCTTTGGCCAGTCTGAAGAGGCGGCCGCGCGCTTCGACGATGGGACGATCGTGGTTCGGATCGACAGATCTGTCGAGGCGACTGGCCGCTCGTCCCGACGCCATGATTCGCTGGGTGCCGAATTCGAGGAGCGCTACCAGCTCACCAACAGGAACCTGCGCGGCCCGCACAACGCCGAGAACGCGATGGCGGCCATCCTGTGCGCAAGGCTCGCCGGTGTGGATGCCGCGTCTGTCCAGCGCGGGCTCGATGCCTACCCAGGGCTCCACCATCGATTGGAGAGCGTCGGCACCATCGATGGCGTGGAGTTCATCAACGACTCCAAAGCCACGAACGTGGACTCGACCGCCGTTGCGCTCAAGAGCTTCGAGCGCGGCGTGTGGCTCATCGCGGGAGGCCAGGGAAAGGGCCTGCCATATCGACCGCTCGTCGAGATCGCGCTGGGCCGCGTCGCGGGCGTGCTGACCATCGGCGAGGACGCGCCACTCATAGAGGCGGCCTTTCGCGGGGTCGTGCCCGTCGTCTCCTGCGGTGATCTGGAGACCGCGACCAGGATGGCGCTGAACCAAGCTCACGCGGGCGACGTGGTCCTGCTCTCGCCCGCCTGTGCCTCCTACGATCAGTTCAAAAACTTCGAGGCGCGCGGCGACACCTTCCGCGCGCTCGTCCAACGCCTCTCCGGCGAGCGAGATGAGGCGCGCGATGGCCACTGACGTCACAGTCGTTGCCCGCGCGGGCACGGCCACCAGTCCCCGGCTCAAGCCTCTGAACGCCCAGTTCGATCAGGTGTTGCTCTACGCCGTGCTCGCCCTGTGCGCGCTCGGACTCGTGATGCTCTACTCGGCCTCGTCCGTCGTGGCCGCCACCTCACCGCGCTACGCCAACAGCGCCTACTTCCTGGAGCGCCAGATCGCCGCGACCGTCATCGGTCTGTTCGGTCTCGTCGCGATGCTCAAGGTCCGCTACCTGACCCTGCGGCGCTGGGCCTACCCCATCCTCGTGGTCATCCTCGTGCTGCTCGTTGCCGTTCTCTTCAGCGATCCGAGGGGCGGCGCGCGGCGCTGGCTGAACCTGCCCGTCTTCGCGCTCCAGCCTGGCGAGCTCGCCAAGCTGAGCGTGGCCATCTACCTGGCGCACTCGCTGGCCAAGAAGCGCGACAAGGTGAAGAGCTTCTCCGTCGGCTTCCTGCCGCACTGCTGCGTGACGGGTCTCATCGCGCTCCTCATCCTCGTGCAGCCCGACTTTGGCAGCGCCGTGGCCCTGGCCGTCATCCTCTTCTCGATGCTCTTCGCGGCCGGCACGCGCCTGAGCTACCTCCTCGGCTCGGTCCTCGCCGTGCTGCCCATCGCCATCTGGCAGGTCACCAGTCGGACCTACCGCATGGATCGCATCCGCGCCTTCCTCGACCCGTGGACCTACCGAAAAGAAGAGGGCTACCAGATCACCGAGTCCCTGCTCGCCATCGGGTCGGGCGGCGTCTCGGGCCTGGGGCTCGGCGAAGGTCGGCACAAGCTCTTCTACCTGCCCGAGGCGCACACCGACTTCATCTTCAGCATCATCGGCGAAGAGCTGGGCCTCATCGGAACGATCGCCGTGATCTCGCTGTTCGCCATCATCGTCTGGCGAGGACTCCGGATCGCGCTGAACGCTGCCGACGCCTTCGGCGCCTATTTGGCGCTCGGCCTCACGGTCCTGCTGGCCTTCCAGTCGATCGGCAACATGGCGGTGACGATGAGCCTCATGCCGACCAAGGGCATGACCCTACCCTTCATCAGCTACGGCGGTAGTTCGCTCGTCGTGAACCTGCTGGCCGTGGGCATCCTGCTGTCGATCAGCGAGAGCCGAGGCGGCTTCCTCAGGCCGCAGCAAGGGAGTGTTCGATGAAACTTCTGATCGCCGGAGGCGGCACGGGTGGCCACCTGTTCCCGGGCATCGCGCTCGCCGAGGAGCTCCTCACGCGCCAGCCAGGCATGAACGACGTCCTGTTCGTCGGCACCACGCGCGGCATCGAGGCGCGCTGCGTGCCCGAGGCTGGGATGAAGATCGAGTTCATCGACGTGCGAGCCCTCAAGGGACGCGGGCTCTTCGAGCGCCTCGGCGCGCTCTTCATGATCCCTCGCGCCCTCTTCCAGTCGCTCCGCATCCTCCGGCGCTATCAGCCGGACGTGGTCGTGGGCGTGGGTGGCTATGCCTCGGGCCCGGTCGTCCTGGCCGCGCGCCTGCTCGGCTTGCCGACCGCGATCCAGGAGCAGAACGCGCTGCCCGGTATGACGAACCGCTGGCTCGGCCGCCTCGCGCAGGACGTGTTCACCGCCTTTCCCGAGGCCGCGCCGTTTTTCCCCGAGAGCAAGGTCCGCCTCATCGGCAACCCCATCCGCCGAGCTTTCCTCGACAACTACCTGGCGACGCCATCGCGTCACGAGAAGACCGGCCTGCTCATCTTCGGCGGTTCACAGGGCGCGCACGTGCTCAACACCACGGCTCTCGCTGCGCTCAGAGCGCTCCCTGATGAGCAACGCGCCGCACTCGCCATCGTCCACCAGACGGGTGCGCACGATCTCGAAGAGGTCAGGGCTGGCTATGCCGAGGCTGGCATCGAGGCCGAGGTCGTCGAGTTCATCCACGACATGTCCAAGGCCTACGAGCGGGCCGACCTCGTCGTGTGCCGCGCGGGTGCCACCTCGCTCGCCGAGCTGACGGTGGCCAAGAAGGCGTCGATCCTCGTGCCCTTTGCCGCTGCCGCCGACAACCACCAGGAGGTCAACGCGGGCTCGCTCGTGAAAGCCGGTGCGGCCGTGATGGTGCGTGAGAGTGAGCTGACGCCCGAACGCCTCGCCCAGGAGATCACGGCCCTGCTCGATCCAGCGCGTCGCGCGACCATGGAAAAGGCCGCGAGCCATCTGGGCCATCCCGAGGCGGCGCACGATCTGATCGATGTGCTCGTCGAGCGCGTCGAGGCACGCCGCACCGCCAAGTCATCCAAATAAACGTAGGGGCAGCCCCCCTGTGGTTTCCCTCCAGAGGTCCTATCGAAAATGGTGACAGTCAGAGATCGCAAAGCGCGCGTCCACTTCGTCGGCATCGGCGGCATCGGCATGAGCGGCATCGCCGAGGTGCTGCTCAACCTGGGCTACCAGGTCTCCGGCTCCGACCTGCGCGCCTCGGATGTGACGAAGCACCTGGAGCGCTTGGGCGCGACCGTGCACAGCGGGCCGCACCGCGCCGAGAACCTGGGGCCGTGCGATGTCGTCGTGACTTCGTCCGCCGTCCGGCGCGACAACCCAGAGGTCCAGCTCGCCCGTGAGTTCAAGATCCCGGTCATCCCGCGCGCCGAGATGCTCGCCGAGCTGATGCGCATCAAGTTCGGCGTGGCCGTGGCCGGGTCGCACGGCAAGACGACCACGACCTCGATCATCGCCACGGTCCTGGCCGCCGCAGGGCTCGACCCGACCACAGTGGTGGGCGGCAAGGTCAACAGCCTGGGCTCGAACGCGCGGCTCGGGAAGAGCGAGTTGATGGTCGTCGAGGCCGACGAGTCGGACGGCTCGTTCCTCAAACTTTCGCCCGCGCTCGCCGTGATCACGAACATCGATCCCGAGCACATGGACCACTACGGGACCCTCGACAACCTGCGCGCCGCCTTCCTCGAATTCGTCAATCGCGTGCCGTTCTATGGACTCGCGGCCATCTGCCTCGATCACCCGAACGTCCAGGCGCTCATCCCAGACATCGAGAAGCGCTTCGTCACCTATGGTTTCTCGGCGCAGGCCGATTACCGCGCGGCCGACGTCCGCCTCGACGGCCACCGGACGATCTTCCAGGCCTTCCGCCGCACTGAGCCGCTCGGTGAGTTCTCACTGCCCATGGTCGGCCGTCACAACGCGCAGAACGCACTGGCCGCACTCGCCATCGCCGACGAGCTGGGCATCGACCTGGAGGTGACGCGCGCGGCCCTGGCCGAGTTCGGCGGCGTGCAACGGCGCTTCACGGTCTGCGGCGAGGAGAGCGGCGTGCTCGTCGTCGATGACTACGGCCATCACCCCACAGAGATCCGCGCCACGCTGTGCGGCGCCAAGCAGGCGTTTGGTCGGCGCCTCGTCGTGGCCTTCGAGCCGCATCGCTACAGCCGTACGCAGCTCTTGATGGATGAGCTGGCCACGGCCTTCAACGACGCGGACGTGCTCTTCCTGACCGAGGTCTACGCGGCGAGCGAGGCGCCCATCCCTGGGGCTGACGGCGCGAGCCTGGCCCAGGCCGTGCGCGCGCGCGGCCACCGCGACGTCACGTTCGTGGAGAGGCGCGACGCACTGGCGAGCGCCATCGCCGAGCGCGCCTTTCCCGGGGATCTCGTGCTCACGCTCGGCGCTGGAAGCATCACGCGCACAGGGCCAGAGCTCCTCGATCTGCTGCGCGCCGCGCGCGCGCGCTGATCGCCTCTTCCCAAGGATCGACTCATGGACTTCCTCGACAAACTCACAGGCATCGACGGGATCGAGCTCCAGCGCAACGTGCCCATGGCCGGGCACACCTCCTTTGGCATCGGCGGCGAGGCCGATCTCTTCGCCACAATCCACTCGCAGGACGCGCTCGTCCGACTCCTGGCCCTGTGCCGCACCTCCGGCGTTGCTTGGCAGCTGCTCGGCGCTGGGACGAACGTGCTCGTGTCCGATCGCGGCGTGCGCGGCGTGGTGATCCACATCGCCAAAGACGCCGTCGAAGAGTCGGCTCGTCGAGGCGTCAACGCGCTCTACGTGCGCCTGAGCGCTGGCACGCCCCTGACTCGGCTCCTCCAGATCATGCGTTCGAACGGCGCGCTCGGCGTGAGCGTGCTCTCTGGCATCCCTGGCTCCGTGGGCGGCGCGGTGGTGATGAACGCTGGCACGCGCCTGGGCGCCTGCGCCCAGTTCATCGAGGCGGTCCAGCTGTGCGACGCGGACGGCATCCGCGAGATCAGTCCGGCAGACCTCCACTTCGCCTACCGCGAGAGCACGCTGCCGAACGGCGCGATCGTGACGAGCGCGCGCTTCAAGTTCCAGCTCGGCCTGGCCGAGGAGCTCGACGCCGAGGACAAGGCAGCGCAGGCCGCCATCGAGCGTCGGCGCGCGGGCCAGCCCAGCCAGCCAAGCGCGGGCTGTGTGTTCTGCAATCCGGGCGATCGAGCGGCTGGCCTACTCATCGACGAGAGCGGCCTCAAAGGGCTGCGGGTGGGCGGCGCCGAGATCTCGGACGTCCACGCCAACTTCATCGTCAACGTGGGCAACGCCCGGGCGAGCGACGTGCTCGATCTGATGCGCCAGGCTCAGGCAGCGGTCGAGGCGCGCTTCGGCGTATCGCTCGTGCCCGAGGTCCGGCTCATGGGCGAGTTCGATCCCGCCGAACTGCCACGCCACGCGCGCTTCAGCTCTGGGCTGTCGAACCTCGTTCCCAGTTGAGGCCGTAGGGGCAGGCCCTACAGATCTCCTCGAAACCAAACCGGCATTCCCAAAGAGACACGACAGATGAACGACCTCACAGACGACAGACGAGACGCGCTGAAGCGGAAGACGATCGGTGTTCTGATGGGCGGGCTCTCCGCCGAGCGAGAGGTCTCGCTGCGCACGGGCAAGGCCTGCGGCGATGCCCTGTCGAGCCTTGGCTACGTCGTTCGAAGTATCGACGTGCAGCGGGATGTAGCAGCGCGACTGGTGGCCGAAGGGATCGAGCTCGCCTTCGTCGCGCTCCACGGCCGCTACGGCGAGGACGGCTGCATCCAGGGTCTCTTGGAGTCGATGGCCATCCCCTACACGGGCTCGGGCGTGCTCGCGAGCGCGATGGGCATGGACAAGGTCGTCTCCAAGCATCTGTTCGCCAGCCACGGCCTGCCGATCGCGCGCGACGTGGTCCTGAGGAACCCCTCGGATCTCGTGACGTTTCGCGGCGCGGCCGATCTGCCGTTCGCGCTGCCCGCCGTGATCAAGCCATCGAGCGAGGGCTCGTCTGTCGGCGTCACCATCGCGAGGGATGAGGCCGAGCTCGTGGCAGCCGTCGGGAAGGCCGCCGCGCTCAAGGGCGACATACTGATCGAGCAGTTCATCCAGGGCCGCGAGATCCAGGCCGCGGTGCTCGACGGCGAGGCGCTCGGCGCCATCGAGATCGTCCCAGCCAGCGGCTTCTACGACTACGCGGCCAAATACGAGGTGAACACCACGCGCTATCTGTTCCCAGCGCCCATCCCGTCAGACCAATACGAGCGCGCCTGCCAGCTCTCCCTCGACGCGCACCAGGCGCTGGGCTGCTCGGGCGCGACGCGCAGCGACATGATCCTCGCCCCCGATGGTCAGCTCTATCTGCTGGAGCTCAACACCCTGCCCGGCATGACGGCCACGAGCCTGCTGCCCAAGATCGCCGCGGGCAAGGGCATCGACTTTCCCGCGCTCTGCGAGCGCCTCCTGCTGGGCGCCTCGCTCAAGGGCTGATGCGCGCACTCTCCCGTTTCACGACGAGACCACCGATGGCCAAGACACCCAAAAACAAGCGCCGCAAGACCCCCGCCCAGGTGCGCGCCGCCATGCGCAAAGGAGCCGTGCGCGTGTTGAAGGGCTTGGGCGTGCTGTGCCTGTTCGCCTCGCTGACGGCGTTGGCCACCGTTGGCGGCCGCGCGCTTCGCGACTGGCTGTTCACCTCGCCCACCTTCGCCATCGAGGCGATCGAGCTGCGTGGCCTCGTCCACGCGGCGCAGACCGACGTGCTCGCGCTGTCGAGGATCCAGAGAGGCGAGAACGCCTTCGAGATCGACCTGGACGAGTCGGCGCAAGCCATCCGCGCTCATCCCTGGATCGAGGACGTCCAGGTCCGCCGCCGCCTGCCACGCCGCATCGAGATCGACGTCGTCGAACACGTCGCCGCAGCCCTCGTCGATCTCCGTGGCCTCTACTACGCCGACGAGGCGGGCAAGGCGTTCAAGCGCGTCTCGGCTGGCGATCGCGTCGATCTTCCCATCCTCCGAGGCGTGAGCCGCGAGGCCTACGGCGCCGATCCCGAGGCGAGCGAGGCGCTGCTGCGCGAGGGCATCGCGCTGTCGACCCTCTATTCGAGCAGCGGCCTGCAGGCGCGCGCGCCTCTCTCCGACATCGAGCTCGATCCCGTCGAAGGCCTGACGCTGCGCTGCGGCGAGCACGCCACGGCGGTTCGCCTCGGGCGCGGCGACTACCAGCAAAAACTCGCTCGCCTCGCTCGAATCTTCGACGAGCTCGCCAGGCGCGGCGCCGTGGCGCGGCTCATCCGGCTCGACAACAGGGCGCGCCCTGGCTGGGTCGCGGTCCAGCTCGACAAGGCCAGCCAGGCGCTCTTTTAGGCTGAAATTCTGAGCAGTCTTGATTTTTGTAAATGAGATGTTTGGGCGACGGATGGAACGCCAGGCCTTTCAAGGGAGGAACGGATTGACCAGAATCAATGCTGATTTCCGAGAAAAAATACCTGAACACACAACCAGTCAAAAGAGGACGTCAACATGGCAAGGAAGACATCGGAGTTGATCGTTGGTCTCGACATCGGAACCTCCAAGATCAGCTGCATCATCGGAGAGGTGACGGAGGCAGGGATCGACGTCATCGGCATCGGAAACTACCCCTCGAACGGCCTGCGCAAGGGCGTCGTCGTCAACATCGAAAAGACGAAGAACTCGATCCGCCGCGCCGTCGAAGAGGCCGAGCTCATGGCCGGCTGTGAGGTCAAGACGGTCTACACGGGCATCGCCGGTGGCCACATCAAGGGCATCAACTCACAGGGCGTCGTCGCGGTGAAGGGCGAGGTGACGGAGGGCGACATCCAGCGCGTCACAGACGCGGCCAAGGCCTTCCGCATCCCTGACGACCGCGAGATCATCCACGTGCTGCCGCAGGAATACATGGTGGACGAGCAGGGCGGCATCAAGGACCCGCTGGGCATGGCAGGCAGCCGACTCGAAGCCAAGGTCCACATCGTCACCGGCGCGGTCAGCTCGGCGCAGAACATCGTCAAGTGCGTGAACGAAACGGGCCTGAGCGTGCGCGACATCGTCTTACAGCCCCTCGCGTCGGCCGAGGCATGCCTGGGCGAGGACGAACGCGAGCTGGGCGTGTGCCTCGTGGACATCGGGTGCGGCACGGCCGACGTGGCCATCTTCTCGGGCGGGTCCATCGTCCACACCGCGGTCGTGGCGCTGGGCGGCTACAACCTGACGAACGACATCGCCATCGGCCTGCGCACGCCCATGGACGCGGCCGAGAAGATCAAGCGTAAATATGGCTGCGCGCTCTCCTCGATGGTGGACAAGAGCGAGCAGCTGGAGGTGCCCTCGATGGGCGGGCGCGACCCGCGCCTCCTCACGCGCCAGATGCTCTGCCAAATCCTCGAACCGCGCGTCGAAGAGCTGTTCCAGCTCGTGCATCGCGAGATTCAGATGTGCGGCTACGAGGAGCTCTTGGCCTCGGGCGTCGTCATCACGGGCGGCTCGGCACAGCTGCAGGGAATGGCCGAGCTCGCCGAAGAGGTGATGCACCTGCCCGTGCGCCTGGGTCAGCCGCGCGGCGTCGGTGGCCTCGTCGACGTGGTCAAGAGCCCTATCTACGCCACCGGCGTCGGCCTCGTTCTCTACGGATCTCACCAGGAGCACGACAACACCGCGCGCTTCCCCAAGAACCGCTCCGAAGGAAAGGCCAGCAGATCCATGTTCGACGTGATCAGGGAGATCTTCCGCCAGTGGTTCTAGGGCGCGACGCACGTTCACTCAGGGCGGTCGGGCTCTGATCTTCGGTTGTCTCGAACGAGATGACGTAGGGGCACGGCGTGCCGTTCCCTGCCGAACCTCGGACGACACGAACACGATGGGCACGGCACGCCGTGCCCCTACAGAAAACGCTTCTTCGCGATCGAGATCGCCAGAATCCGACCGCCCTCACCGCGCTTCCCTCCCAGGCCTCCTCGCCTTCCCCAACACCCCTCCAACCTCTTCTGGCGCGGCGCCTCGCACCGTGGCGCAGCCCAAACCCCCAAGGAGTTTCGACATGATGGAAAACTACACCGACCTCGTCCCTCAGGCCGCAGCCAAGATCCGCGTCGTCGGCGTCGGTGGCGGTGGCTGCAACGCCATCAGCACCATGATCGCCGCTGGCGTGGAGCAGATCGACTTCATCGCCTGCAACACGGACATCCAGGCGCTCGACATCAACAAGGCGCCGACCAAGATCCAGATCGGTGGCGATCTGACGCGCGGCCTGGGCGCGGGCGCGAACCCCGAGATCGGGCGTCAGGCCGCCACCGAGAGCCACGAGGAGATCGAGCGGGCGCTGAGCGGCGCGGACATGGTCTTCGTGACGGCTGGCATGGGCGGCGGCACTGGGACGGGCGCTGCGCCGATCATCGCCGACATCGCCAAGTCGATGGGCATCCTCACGGTCGGCGTGGTCACCAAGCCCTTCATCTTCGAGGGCCGCAAGCGCTCCAAGCAGGCCGAGCAGGGCATCGTCGAGCTGAAGGCCGCGGTCGATACGCTCATCACCATCCCGAACCAGAAGCTCGTCGACGCGTCGCGCGACACTCGCCTCGGCATCCGCGAGGCCTTCAAGCTGGCCGACAGCGTCCTGCTCAACGCTGTCCAGGGCATCAGCGACCTGATCCAACGCCATGGCTACATCAACCTGGACTTCGCCGACGTGAAGACCGTGATGTTCGAGCGCGGCCTCGCCCTCATGGGCACGGGGCGCGGCTCGGGTGAGAGCCGCACCGTGGACGCAATGAAGCAGGCCATCTCCAGCCCGCTGCTCGAAGACGTGAGCATCGATGGCGCCACGGGGATGCTCATCAACATCACGGGCCCCGAAGACCTCGGCCTGCACGAAGTCCAGGAGGCTGTCCTGCTCGTCCAGGAGGCCGCCGATCCCGATGCCGAGATCATCTATGGCTCGGTCATCGAGCCCGACAGCGACGAGGTGAAGGTGACGATCATCGCCACGGGCTTCTCGCCCAAGGAGAGCCAGCAGAAGCGTGGCATCCCGGCGGCCCGCGGCGCTGGTGTCGCGACCCTCCCGGCCATGAATGCCTTTGGGAGCAACATGCCAGCCCCCTCGCTCCCGCCGCTGCGCGTCGAAGAGTTCGACGTGATGCCACTGCCCTTGGTGGGCCTGGGGGGAGGCAAGGTGGTCGAGAAGTGCTCGCCCTTCCCCGAGATGGAGACGCTCTCGCTTCCCTTCACCAACAAGCAGGGCTTGAACGAAGAAGATCGCCTCGACATCCCGACCTTCCTGCGCAAGCAGTGAGGTCCACGCGGACGATCGACGCAGACGAAGACGCCGCCCTCGATGCCTCGGGGACGGCGTTTTTCGTCGATGGTCGCGACCTTCCGCCTACTTCCGGATCGGGCCTGAGCCCATGACGCCTCCTCGGCTCTCGGGCGAGGGCAGCTCCTTTGGCCCAAAGAGCCAGAGCTGGTAGCCGCCGAAATTGGCGCGGGGGTTGGCGATGATCTTCTTGCGACCCGCCAGCCCCTTCTCGGCTGTCTCGATGAACAGGCGGTAGCCGGTCACGTCGGGCGCGCCGCGCCACGCAGCCGATTCGAGCTTGAAGCGCTCGGCGTCACCTTCCGCCCGCAGCCGCTTGTCGACCTCGAACGAGACAGCCTCGCTGATGCGCGCGGCACTCTCGGCGCGTGCCTTGGGGATGGCGTCGTTGCGGCGCGCCTCGGCTTGCTGGAGCACCTTGAGCTGGTCCTCGCGCGCCGAGAACACGTCGCGGAAGGCCTGGATCACGGCGGATGGTGGCCGCGCCTCGGTCAGGAGCAGATCGACGAGCTCCAGATCGAGCGCGAGCGCCTCGACCTCCTCGCGCACGCGCGCCTCGACGCGGGCGAGGATGCGCGGCTGCTCCTGGGTGAGGATCGCGTCGGTCGTCTCGGTCGCCAGGACCTCGCGCACGGCGGACTCGGCGAGCGCCCGGACCATCTCGTCGGCCGCGCGCGCCCGGAACAGCGCCGTGAGCGCGCTGGGAGAGCGGTAGTGGAGCACGAAGTTCAGATCCACGAGGCTCTCGTCGCCCGCGATGAAGAGCGACTCGTCGAACAGGCGCTGATGCTGTCCGTCGAGCGCAGTGCGAAAGCCGATCTCGACGCGCCGGATCTCGTTGGTCCGCACGCGCTCGATCTCCTCGAAGGGCCAGGGCAACGCGAGGTGCAGGCCAGGCGGCAGATTCGCGGAGACGATGTGGCCAAAGCGCAGGCGCACTCCCGTCTCTCCTGGCTGGACCGCGGTGAGCCCAGAGAGGGCCCACGCGGCGAGCGCGCAGGCGGTGATGCCGAGCGCCCAGCGCTCTGGATGGCGTGGCCACCTCGCGGCAAAGCTCGACCACAATCTTTGACGCGAGGCTGGCCGCCGCTCACTCGTCCCGAGCGTCGGCGCAGGATCGGTTCGAGGTGATTCGGGCGACGCGCCGCTGCGCACGGCGGTCCAGACCCGCCTCGAGCCGCGCGCCATCCAGTCGCCCAAATCGTCCGTCTTGAGCGGCTCGCCGCTGAGCAGCGCCCGCGTCGAGGCGATGAACAGCTCGATGCCCGTCACGCCGATGAGGATCGCGATGAGGCCGGCCACGATGGGATCGGCACGAATGCCGATGGCGTCGCCCATGAGCGCGAACATCACCACGATGGAGCTCAAGAAGTCGGTGCTGGAGTGGTAGCCGTCCGCGGTCAAGGCGCTGGAACCGGTGGCCTTGCCCACGTGCAGCTTGAGGCGCGCGATGAAGCCGGTCAGCGCGAGGCAGAAGAGCAGGCCGCCGATGCCCCAGCCGAGGTTCGAGATCGGCACGCTCTTTCGTTCGAGCAGCGTCGAGACGATCTCGTAGGGCGCGTAGAGGATCAGGCAGGCGATGGCGTAGGCAAGCCCAGCCTCGACGCGGCACAGGCGCCGAGCGCGATGATCGGCGCCAGCGCTCTCCTCGTCGCCGCTGACATCGCCCGCGCGCCGCTCGACACGCTTTCGAAAGCACAGGCCCAGCAGGACCACGAACGAGACGGCCAGATCCGAGGCGCTGTGCAGCGCATCGGCGAAGAGCGCGAGACTCCCGGTGAACACGCCCAGCGTTGCCTTGATCGAGATCAGGACGAGGTCGGTGGCGATGGAGAGAAGCGAGGTTCGGATGCGGCGATCGGCCTGCGTCATGTGCGTGCGTCCGGTGGGTTGGTGCGTCAGTCCTGGGTGTTGCGCGTCCTGCGAGAGATGGGGATGCCCGTCTGTCGCCGCGAGCCCATCTCGAGGATCTCGTTGTCGGTCTGGCGAAACACGCGCTTGGAGACCTGGCGGCCTTGGCTGAAGAGCGTCTCGAGCATCGGCTTGCCATCGAGGAAGTAGGCGCGCGCCACGCCGTCCTTGAGCCCCTCTCGATATGAGACGATCTCGCGCAGAACCGTGGCCTCGTCGTCGAGCTTCCCGGATGGCGCGGCCCACTGGGGGAAGATGCCCTCCCAGCGCTCACCATCGCGCAGCACGCCGCAGCCAACGGACTCCCCCGAAGGGCTGAAGAAGCAGTGCTCCTCGATGGCCACGCCGCGATCGCTCCACTCGCGCGCCATGATCTTCGGCGATCCATTCGACCAACGCTGGAGGGGCATGGGCTCGTCTGCGCTGGGCGGCGCGACGATCGATCGGAAGGATTCGATGGGCGTCAGCACGTCTTGCGACCGGGCAAAGGAGAGCATGCCGAGCGACACGTCATTCGAAACAGGGGCGTTGTGCAGCGTGACACCGTCCTTGAGCTTGCGCTCGTTCGTCGCGCCACTCGGCGCGCTGTCGGACGACGACTTGAGCAGGGCCAAGCCAGCGCCGAGCGCGATCGGCAGGCCGATCAGAAACAGCAGGACGGGCACCCGAGAGCCTGCCCGCGGCATACGCGCGTCACCCGTCATCGTTCATCATCCTGGTCCTGGTCTTGACTCTGCTCCTGGACAACCGGCGCGGCGCTCACGTCGAAGCAGGCACTCGTCGCGGCGGAGGTGTCGATGGACCACTCGTAGCTGACCACCGACCTGCCCTCGAGCGCGGACCGCAGCTCTTCGCCATCGGCAAAGCCGTCGCTGATGGCCACGAGCACCACGTGCATCCCTGGTGTGTGGCTGGCGACCTTGAAGGTGAAATTCGGCCCTGGCCGGAGCACCTCGTCGCTCTGGACAGGCAGCCGCTGCGAAGCGCGGAGCACGCCATCGATGAACCAGCGCGCCGTGAGTTCGTCGGCCAGATCGCGTTCCTCGATCGCACCGATCGAGAGGTGGATCGCGCAGTCCTGGGGCGCGAGCACAGCGCCGTTTCGGGGCGCGACCGTCTCTTCGACGATGCGCGGCGCCCAGTTCTCCGCGGGAGGCAATGCCTCCTGCTCTTCGAGCGCTTCGGTGACGAGGCATGCGGCGGTGCTCAGGGTCAGAAGCGCGCTCAGGAAGAGCGGGACGGATGGATGTCGAGGCAGGAAGGACATGGGCGGTAAGATCGACAAAAGGTCGAACGCCATAGCCCAAGCGCCGACGTTTCTGAATTTTCTGCCAGGAGCGCCGATGAAGAGGGCGCTCGCCCGTATCGACCAGGGCGGCAAGGCCAGCTGACTTTGGCGCTTTCGATCGGAAGCGATGCCTCTTCGGTAGTGGAGATCAACAGATCGCCCATCGTGCGTTTGCGCCACTCCGTCGTTTGCAGCGCGTTGCGCACGACGCCCCTACACGTCCCGAACTCACATCGAAAAAAACAGAATTCGACCGCCCTGCCACCTTCTCCAAACCCTCTGGACAGCGCGACTTTTCCTGATACACGGCGCGCCCTTTTCATTCTGGGATCCCCCTCTCCTTTCCCGGTTTTTGGATACAATTTCGAACTTCGTTCGGTCTTCGAGGCAGCAACCGACCCATGACACCCCGCCGCGTCGTCATCACAGGAATTGGCCTGACATCTCCCATTGGCAACAGCCTCGACGACGTCTCCAAGGCGCTTCGAGCAGGCAAGAGCGGTGTGCGCGTCATGGCCGATTGGGCCAACGTCGATGGCCTGGCCACACGGATCGGCGCGCCGTGTGACGCCGATCTCTCGATCCTGCCCAAGAAGCAGACGCGCACCATGGGTCGCGTCGCGCTGCTCTCCACCTGGGCCACGCAGAAGGCGATCGAGAGCGCGGGGTTGACGCAGGCGCAGCTGTCGAATCCGAGGACCGGGCTCGCCTATGGATCGACCTCTGGCTCGATGCCCGCGTTCCAGCAGTTCTCGGAGCGCCTGCTTCACAACAACACGACGAGCGGCATCCCGAGCAGCTGCTACCTCAAGCTGATGAGCCACACGGCGCCAGCCAACCTGGCGGCCTATTTCGCGATCCACGGGCGTGTGCTCACGACGTGCTCTGCGTGCGTCTCGTCGTCGCAGGCCATCGGCTACGGCTACGAGGCCATCCGCTATGGCCTGCAAGACACGATGCTCGTGGGCGGCGCCGAAGAGATCCACGTGGCCAACGCGGCTGTCTTCGACATCATGTTCGCCACCTCGCGCCGCTACAACGACGCTCCCGAGCGCTCTCCACGCCCCTTCGACAAGGACCGCGACGGCCTGGTGACGGGCGAGGGGGCAGCCACGCTGATCCTCGAGTCGCTCGAACATGCGCAGGCGCGTGGTGCCCACATCTGGGCAGAGATCGTCGGCTTTGGGACCAACTGCGATGGCGCGCACCTGACCGCGCCCGATCTCGGCGGCATGACGCGCGTGATGCGCCTCTCGCTCGACGACGCGGGACTCACGCCGGATCGCATCGACTACGTGAATGCGCACGCGACCTCGACGGACATCGGCGACGTCACCGAGAGCCGCGCCATCGAGGAGGTCCTCGGCTGCCAGGTGCCCGTCAGCTCGACCAAGGGCTTCACTGGGCACACGCTGGGCGCATGTGGCGCGATCGAGACGCTGTTCTGCGTGGCGATGCTGCGGGACGGCTTTTTGGCGCACGGCCTCAACCTCGACGTGCCCGATCCTGCGTGCGCGCCGCTCGACTACGTGATGGGCGGGCCCAGGAAGGCGAGCCCCGAGATCGTGATGAACAACAACTTCGCGTTCGCCGGGCTCAACACCTCGCTGATCCTGCGGAAGGTATGAGCGAGGCTGCCACGCACGGTCGCCGGACAACCGAGATCTGCATTCGGATGCCGAAAAGGGAGATGTAGGGACGACGCATGCCTCGCCCGTCGTGTTTGTGTCGACCGACGCTCGACAGGGCGCAGCAAGCAGCGCCCCGGCCAAAACGCATCGCTCCAGGAGGGCGTAGGCCGGGTTGAAGCGATGCGGAAGCCCAGCACGAACGGGCTCTGAAAAGCGATCGCTTCATTCACGAAAAGCCTTTCGTGACGTGTCGCTGCTGCGGGGTTTGGCGAGCGCTCCATGCCATGCTGGGTTTCCACTTTGCTCCGACCCAGCCTACGGGCTCTGTGTCGAACGACGACCGCGGGGCGCTGCGCGCAACGCCCCTACGAAACCGCATCGATCCGGATCGATATCGCCAGAACTCGATTGCCGCGTGCCTGTTCTTGACTCTGCGTCTTCGAAACGCAGAATCCGCCGCCCTCATGGCCACCCTGCCCCCAGACCTGCCTCAACCATTTGGCAAATACACGCTGCTGAAGAAGCTGGCGCAGGGCGGCATGGCCGAAATCTTTTTGGCGCGCGCGACCGATTCGGCCCGCCTCTGCGTCATCAAGAGGATCCTGCCAGCGATGGCCAAGGACACGCAGTTCCTCTCGATGTTTCTGACAGAGGCGCGCGTCGCGGCCCAGCTCGACCACCCCAACATCATCCAGATCTTCGACCTGGGGCGCGAGGGCTCGCACTTCTTCCTGGCGATGGAATACATCGACGGAACCGATCTGGAGCACCTCGCCAAGCTCTGCGGCGACAAGCTCCCGCCCGACATGATGGCGCGCATCGGCGCGGATCTGTGCGACGCGCTCCACTTCGCCAACCGCTCGATCGACATGGCCACAGGCAAGCCGCTGAACGTCATCCACCGCGACGTGACGCCGGGCAACGTGATGATCACGCGGCAGGGCGTGGTGAAGCTCGTGGACTTTGGCGTGGCCAAGGCCACGGCCCAGATCGATCGGACCAAGACCGGCGTGGTCAAGGGCAAGTTCCGCTACATGTCGCCCGAACAGCTCCAACTCCAAGAGCTCGACGGTCGCAGTGACCTCTTCTCGGTGGGTGTGCTGCTCTACGAGTTGAGCACAGGCACCAAGCCGTTCGATCGGCCGCAGGTCATCGAGGTCATCCGCGCACTGACCGCCTGGGATCCGCCACCGCCGCACAAGGCCATCCCGGGCTACCCCAAGGCCATCTCCGAGGCCATCGCGCACGCGCTCATCAAGGACCGCAACAAGCGCTACCGCGATGGCACCGAGATGAAGCTGGCCCTCGAAAAGGCCCTCGCAACGCTGCCCGACGTCACGGACGTCCCGGCGTTCATCGCGCGATACCTGCCACCGCCGATCGCGGTGCCGTCGGCCGTCCCCCAGATGGTCGCGCCGCCGCCGCTCCCAATGGCCGCGCTGGAGCCACCAGCACCGCCGATACTCGCGCGCAGGTCGCCGCCAAGAGAGCTCAAGGCGTCGAAGGTGCCCAACAAGGAAAAAGAGCGCTCGCCCACGATCAGGCCTCTGCCCTCCTTCGAAGAGGATGGGCCCGAAGAAGCCCGCTCGACGAAGATGGGCCTGCCCGTGTTCGATGCGAAAGGCCGGGTCATCGACCCTCGGTTGGCGACAACACCGGCACCGGCATCGGCACCGCCAATCCCACCGGCAGCGCTGAAGCCGTCGTCGCCCCTTCGAAGGCGCTCGCCCCTGACCAGCCCCCTCGCCTCCATCGAGGAAGAGGACGCCTCGCCCGGCGAAGCCCCGACGAAGATGGGCTTGCCCCTGTTCGACGCGGTCGGTCGGGTGATCGGCCATGAGACGAGGGCGGCGCCATCAGCGCCCTCCAGGCAGCTCAAGGGCACGAGCGCCAAGAAGCGCCCGCTGCCCGAGCTGGTGGACGCCAGGTCGGCCAAGGCCGTGTCAGCAGTGCCACCGGCAGGCATCGACCAGTGGACCTGGGACGACGGTGTCTCGTCGGAGGAGGGCACCGTGACAGGGGTCGATCGACCCAAGGCGTTGCCGCCGACCGCGCCCAAGAATCTGCTCGCCGCGCTGGGCGACGATGCGCCACTGAACTCCGACGGCGAGAACACGGTCAGGGATCGCCGTGGGAAACGCCAGGCATCTGACGCGGGCACGAGCGCAGGGCGGGCGTCTCTGCTCGGCGCCATGGAACCCCTGCCTCGACCTGGCCAACCGCATCCACACGTCAAGACAGCGGCGGCGCTCCCCAGCAGAGCCCAGAACCCGCGGCGCCCCATCTCCCTCCCCTCGTATTCGGATGACGCGGACCTCGTCGACGACGATGCCGACATGGACGCCGCTTCGGAGGTTGTCAGGAGAGTCACCCAGCCCACCGGGGCGCCGAGTTTCCCAGAGCATCCGGGCGCGCCAAGCCCTCGCCGCCTGTCACTCCCCCTCATCATCGCCCTCGCCGCGCTGATCCTGCTGGGCGCCATGGGCGGCGGTGTCATCTACGTCACGCTCCAGAAACCAGCGGCAGGGCCATCTGTGCCGACCGCCAAGGGGCGCATCGTCATCGATGGCCAGGGCACGGTGTCGTTCGATGGGCGCGCCTGCCGCCTGCCTTGCGTCCGAGACGTCGAGGCCAACACGCCTTACAGAGTCGCGCACGGCAGCGATCCGACGCGCGTCCGAGAGATCTCCGTCGCGCCAGACGAGACGCGGCGCCTGACGATCGACGAGCTCTGAGGCCTTTGTCGGTCGCTGGCCCAGGTAGGGCGTCTGCTCGACTTCGGACCGCCTGGAGTGGGCGATTGGGCGGGCCGACATTGAAAATCATCGCTCTCGCCGTTGCCCCTCCCTTCCCCCCCCCCACCGCTCCAACGCCATCGAGGTGTGCCGTGCCCGTATCGCTGACCGTCCTAGGAAGTGGAGATGCCTTCAACAGCGAGGGCCGCGGCAACGCCTGCTACCTGCTGCGCGACGAGCTGGGCGCCGTGTGCGTGGACTTTGGGCCGACGGCCCTGATGCACCTCAAGGCCTTGGCAGCCCTCGAGCCCGGCCTCGACCCCGACGCCATCGACGCGGTGTTCGTCACCCACCTGCACGGCGATCACTTCGGCGGCCTGCACCTGTTGCTCGTGGACGCCGAGTTCAGCGCGCGCAGGCACAAGCCACTCGTGATCTGCGGGCCGCGCGGCATCGAGGAACATCTGGCGCGCTGGTATGAGCTGGCGTTCGGCAAGGTGCCCGCTTGCCGCGACTTCGATCTGCGCTTCGTCGAGCTCGATCCAGGTGAGGCACGCGTCGTTCTGGGGCGCCGCGTCACCGCGCTGCCAGCGGCCCACACCTGCCCGGGCCAAGCCCTGTGCTACCGCTTCGATCTGCCCGAGGCCGCCGTCGCCTTCAGCGGCGACACGGCGTGGACCGACGCGCTGATCGATCTGGCGAAGGACACGGAGCTCTTCGTCTGCGACTGCACCGAGGCGCCGGGAACGAATCCGCAACATCTGACCTGGGAGGCGCTCGAACCCAAGCTCGACACGCTCCAGACGACCCACCTGCTGCTCAGCCACCTGGGCCCATCGATGCGCCGCGCTGCGGATCGGATCCAGTGCGCCGCCGGACGCGCCGGAGCGCCCCGTGTGTCCATTGCGGACGACGGCCTGTGCCTGCGCTGTGGCGCGGCGGCCCAGCCAATCCCGTGACCCCATGGAACCAACGGAACCAACGAAAAGAATCGAATCATGGACGAACTCATGAATGGCCGTCGGCGCGAGACATCGGGCAACGCGAACGACGACACCGCCACCGCCACCGCGAACCTGGAGCGCCACCGCCAGCAGGTCGCTCAGCTCCTGGAGATCGGCAAGCCTGACCAGGCCATCCACGTGCTCCTGACCGCGACCAGGAAGGCGGTGCTCGAGCGCGCGGCCCTCCTCATGTTCGCCTCTCTTTCGCGCGAGCTCTTCCTGCGCGCCGAGGCAGGTGAGGCCCTGGCCGAGGCCATTCGCGCGGTCGCCACGCCCACCGATCGGACGCTCTTGTGTCTGTTGGCCGCCAGATTGCTGTGCGCCGATCGCCAGTTTTCGCGCGCGCGTGACGTTCTCCAGAAGGCGCTGGAACAGCAGCCGTCGGGTGACCTCGCCCTCGAACGCCGCCTGATCTTCGTTGCGCTGCGCGCTGGTGAGATCGAGTCGGCCATCGAGCTCGTGAATCGGCAGATCGCCCAGGCTCGCCACACCGGCAATCGTCGCCGCGCGGCCCGCCTCGACCAATGGCTGGGCATGCTGTTCGAGGCGCGCCTGGCAGATCACTTCCGGGCAGCGGAGTGCCACGCCAGAGCAGCCGCGCTCTGCAAGGCCCTGAACTCACCGAGGGAGACCTTCCGCGCCCAGTGCCACGCCGTGCTCTGCCTGAGCCGAATCGATCCGCCGCCGCGCCAATTTGTCGGCGCGATCAAGGCGCTGCGCACCACGGCCAAAGCTGCTGGCTGCTCAGCCGACGCCGAAGTTTTGCTGCGCTCCCTCGGCCTCGAGATCGAGCACACGCCTGCCGCTGCTCCCACCGACCCGCCATCGCCATCGCCTTTGGCTTCGACATCGAACCAAACCCCGATCCCTTCCTCGATGGTGACGCCAACGCCAGAGCTGCTCTCGACGCCCGACGCGACGCCCGCCGAGGCGCGGACACCGGCTGCCAGCGGTCGCTTTCTCTCTTTCTTCCAAGAGGCGGAACAGCAGCGCATCAACCCCGGCCCTGTTAAGCGCGACGCGCGTGGGGAGCGGCATCAGCTCGAACGCCGCGCTGCCGAGGCGCCCTTCGACGCGGCCCGCTACCGCGCCCTCGCGGCGCATTACCTGGCCCACCAGCGCGAACCGCTCGCGCAGCTCGTCTCAGATGTGGCCGATGCGCTCGAAGGCCGCACCAGCGAGCGCCCCTCCGCTCCGTCGCTCACCCTGAACGACGAGGACTGGAACCTGATCCAGCACCCGATCATGGGCTCGGCTGCCCATGAGATCGGCGCCCTGATCGGATCGGCCGTGTGCGAGATCTGCGCGAAGCCGCTCGCGTCGTTCGAGCCGCGCGGCACCTTCGCGATGGACGGCTCGGACAGCGCCTGGACCATGGCCGACGCGCTCCTGTGCGCCGTCCGCGTGCTGGGCGTGCGCGCCGGTGACGTCCACCTGGCCAAGGAAAAGGACGCCCACCTGCCCATCTTTCCCGTCTGCTCAACGCCACCCGCGCTGTTCGTCAGCCCGCCCAAACTCCGCCAAAAACTGTCCAGCGCGCAGCTGCGCTTCTTTGCCGGACGCGCGCTCGCCACGCTCCGCCCCGAGCTCGGCATGTTCCTCCTCCTGCCGCTGGATCAGGTCGATGCCGTGCTCGACGGCCTGCGCCGCGCTCTCCTGCGAGAGGGCCGCATGACAGAGAAGACGCGCGCCATCGTCCAGCGCATCTCCGGCAAATCGGCGGAGCGCCTGATGTGGCTTTTCGAACGTCCATTCGACGAGACGTTCTGCGCCGCGTATTTCCGCGAAGGCGCAGGCCACACAGTCAATCGCCTGGGCCTGCTCACGGCGGGCAACATCGCGCCCGCGCTCAGCGCGCTCGAGTTCGCGGGCGCCTCTGAGGCCGAGCGGGCCGAGCTGCTGCGCTTTGCCATCTCGAAAGCGTATTTCGAGCTGCGCCTGCGCCGAGGGTGAGGGGCCGCGATCACATCACTGCCGCGATGGCAAATCCTTCGAGCAGACCTTTCCGACGCAGTGAATTCCCGCCCGCTGCAACGCGCGCCACTCCGAGCTCATTTTCAAAATTTTGATGCCGCTCGAGGCAACCCAGAGCCACTGCCAGCCCTTCACGTTTGCCCCGGGGCGCAGATGAACTTTGAGCTGGTCGAGTGCCGCACTCTTCTTGGCGATGACTACCGAGACCTCATTCGTCTTGGCGGGGTGTGCTTCGATAGCGACAACGCGCTGAGTCGATGCGTGCCCGAGCAGGTAGTCCCAGCGTTTTTCACTCGGATGGTCGGCGCAGAGCGCAGCATCGAGATCGATGCTGTCAGCAAAGACTGAACGGATTTCTTCATCAAAGTGACACAGGTGCTTCTTCGCTACGGCACACATTCCAGGCTTGAGCTCAGCTTGGAGAGGTGAGTTCTCCAAGAGCACACTCTGAACAGGCGTCGCCGGGACGCTCTTGAGACGCCGCTTCACGACGGGTCCTCGTTCACAGCCGCGCACACGATGTCGCCAAATCGAGACGAGTATTCGGTCAGGCCACCCCACTCGGCGACGCGCGGATCGTCCGATCCTGGATCCAAGGACGAGATGTCCGTCGAGGACACTTTCCCGTCTGAATCGAAGTCGAGCAGATAGGCGCGGTAGTCCTTGGTGAGCGCCTCTTCCGCGACCTTCTTCATCTGCTGAGAGGGCTTCATGTCGAAGGCCTCGCAGACGAGCTGCCAGCGCGCACGATGGGCCCTGAGCTCCCGCATCATCCAGATCATGGCCAATGGCTCTGGCGAGTGCGTCGAGAGGACGACCTTGTAGCCGCGCCACAGCAGGTCGAGCACGAGGAGCAAGACCGCGTTGATGGCCTTGGGATGCAGCCCCATCTCGGGCTCCTCGATGACGACCCAATCAGTGCCCTCGCGCTTCCGCAACGAAGTCGAGGGCAGCAGGAAATAGAGGCCCAGAAGGAGCGGGGTGAACTCACGCTGCCCGGCCGTCCAAGTCATGAAGGGCAGGTGCAGGTCGCCGTGGACGAGGCGCAGCTCTTTGCGTGCAGCTGTCTCTTCGATTCCGACCGACCCGCCATGAAAGACGGCCGCATCGATCTTGCGGCGAATTTCCTCTTTCAGTCGCTTTTTGAGAGGGAAGAGCTTGCCCGCCTCCCTGCTCTTGAACCGATCGAACAGGTTCTGACTGAACAAGCGGGCGACCACAGGATTGTCTGAGTCCAGCCGATGGAAGGGCAGTGCCCAACCATCGCGAATCAGCAGCGAGCGCTGTGCTGGAACGAAGAAGAGCTTCTCGCCGCCCTCGCCCTGCTCATGAAGCGACTTCGGCGAAATCCCCTGACCACCGAAGGTGATGGCCGTGTTCTTCTTCCAGGAAGGCGCCATCCCCTCCCCGAAGATGAGGTCGATGAGCCGATCGGGCCGCGTCGAGTCGCCTGACTCGTCGAGCGCTTGGACGATCTGCTTCCCGTCCATCGCGACCTTGAGCCACTGCAGCGCGAGGCTCTTGCCCACCCCCTGCGGCCCAACGAGCACGGTGAGATCGCCCAGTTCGATCTGAACGTCGCGCAGGTGCGCGAAGTTTTGGATCCTCAGGGTCAGTCCACTCGACTTCTCGCCTTGCGTCTTTCGAGTTCTGGCCACGGGGCCTCCTCACTCACATCGCCGCTGCGATGGCCTCTGGATCGAGCGCGACATCACGCGCCTCTCCGGTCGCCATCTGTTTGAGCGATGCCTTGCCCGAGGCGAGCTCACTGTCGCCCAAGACCAGAACGAAGCGCGCACCGACCTTGTCAGCCCGGCGCATCTGCGACTTGAGGCCGCCCCCGCGCAGATCCTGATCGACCCAGATGCCTTGTCGACGCAGAGCTGCTGCCAGTTGAAGCGCTTGCGCGATCGCGCTCTCGCCCATCGGAACGATGAAGAGATCTGGTCCGGGCGCGGGTTTCGCGTTGCGTGCGGCGAGCAGGGCCAGTCGATCGAGGCCAGCTGCGAATCCGACGGCAGGCGTCGCTGGTCCGCCCAGGCTCTCGATGAGACAGTCGTAGCGACCGCCCGCACACACCGTGCTCTGGCTGCCGAGCGCACCCTCGCCCGTCTCGCGCGAGACGAACTCGAAGACAGTGCGCGTGTAGTAGTCGAGGCCACGCACGATGCGCGGGTTGACGACATAGGGGATGGCGAGCGCGTCGAGCAGAGAGCGCACGCGATCGAAATGATCTCGGCACGGCTCGCACAAAAAACCATCGATCGTGGGCACGCTCTGGGTGACGGCCTGACACTGGGCGCTCTTGCAGTCGAGCACGCGCAGCGGGTTCGTCTCTAGGCGGCGCTGGCATTCGGCGCACAGGTCTGCTGCGTGGCTCTTGAGCGCGGCGATGAGCGCCTCGACGTAGCGGGGTCGGCAGTTGGCATCGCCCAGCGAGTTGATCTCGAGCGTGAGCTCGCCCAGGTCGAGTCGCGAGAGAAAGGCATGCGCCGCATCGATGAGCTCAGCGTCGGCCTGCGGGGTGGCAGCGCCATAGATCTCGGCGCCGACCTGGAAGAATTGGCGGTAGCGACCGCGCTGCTGGCGCTCACGGCGGAACATGGGGCCTAGGTAAAACCAGCGGACGAGTGCGCCCTGCGCGAGCTGATTGTGCTCGATGGCCGCACGCACCGCAGGCGCCGTGCCCTCGGGCCTGAGCGAGACGAGCGTGCCTGCCCTGCCCTCGGCCTTGCCATCCTCGAACGTGTACATCTCCTTGCCCACGATGTCGGTGGCCTCGCCCACGCCGCGAACGAAGAGTGCCGTCTTTTCCAGAACCGGCGTGCGCACCTCACCAAAGCCAAAGTGGGTGAGCGTGTCGCGGGCGCTCTCCTCGATGGTGCGCCACTGCGCTGTCACATCGGGAAGCAGGTCATTCATGCCTTTGACCGCAGTGATCTTGTCTGCCATCGGCCTCACTCCTTGCCTGCCGTCACGCGGCCGATCGCCTGGCCCATGCGGATCTTGTCGCCCTCGGTCAGCGCCGCATCGAGCGTCACGCGGCCTGGCTCGAAGACCAGGATCACGGTCGAACCCATCTCGAACACGCCGAGCTCGGCGCCCTTGTCCACGGCCAGCGGCGGCTCGAATGATTGCTCCCGGGTATTGGCGAGCGATTCACGCGTCTTGAGGTCGCAGTAGCTTGCGCGGATGGCACCGACGCACGTGGCGCCGACCTTGACCACGGCCACCTCACCCGCGGCGGTCGACAGATAGGTGATGAGCCGCTCGTTCACGCAAAACAGGTTGGGGACGCTGCGCACCGAGGGGCCGTTCACGGGGAAGAGCTCGCCTGGGATCACGCTGCACGCCTCGATGGCACCAGCGAGCGGGGCATGGATGCGGTGGTAGTCGCGCGGCGACAGATAGAGCGTGAGGTAGGTGCCACCCATGAAGCGCTCTGCCCGCGTCGAGTCGTCGAGCAGCGCGGCGAGCGAGTAGTCGCGGCCCTTGGCCTGGATCATCCGACCGCCGGTCGCGATACCAAACGCCGAGACACGTGCATCCACGGGTGAGACCACCACATCGTCGCCAACCGCGATGGGCCGGGCACCTTCCTTGAGTGGCCGCGTGAAGAAGTCCGCAAACGTGGCGCACTCGTCTGGCGTGAGCGCGGCCTCGTCCGTGTCGATGTCGAGGATGCGGGCAAATGCGCGCGCGGCTTTTTGATGGATCTTGGAAGACACGGGCAGGCGCGTGGCCTTGCCAACCCCTTTGCTGAGCAGGGATTTGGGCAAAAGGGTGAGCGCTGTCAGAATGGCGGCTTGTTTCATGGCAATTTCCAGGGCGGCGAAGGGCCGACGGGGGAGGGGAGTGGCGAGATGGGATGGGGATGGAGAGTTGGAGCGCGCGATGCGTCGGTGAACAGCGGAGCACTCCGAAGCACGAAAGAAGCGCTCGTTCACCTGGTGCGCCGCAGTCGAGCTGAGTCGGATCGGATCGCTCGCTCGACAGCGGGGAGCGACTCGTCGGCAGTGGACAACCGGCGTGCTGGCCGTCAGATGCCCAGGAAGAGGCGCTTGCCGAAGTTGAGGGCCAGGTCAGCCTCGAAGATGCGCCGCGCGGACGTCTCGATGTCGTATTCGACGCGATGGAATTGGGCGATGCGCTTCGCAGTGTCATACACGACGAAGCACGACCGGTTGTCGTAGTCGCGGGGCTGGCCAATGCTGCCGACGGAGATGACGTATTTGCGGCCAGGCTGAATCGAGACGATCGGGTCGCGCGCCTCGAAGAATTCCCCACCCTCAGAGAGCGCGAAGGCCTTGCTCATGTGCGAGTGGCCGATGAAGGTGACCTCGCTCAGCGCCTCGTAGTGGGGCAGGAGCTCTTCGAGCTGCTCGATGGTGAAGATGTATTCGTAGGCTTCGGGTCGAAGCGGCGCGCCGTGGGAAAAGCACAGATCGCCGAAGCGGTAGGCGTAAGGCAGGCTGCGCAGCCACGCGAGGTTGGGGGAGGAAAGCTGCGCCGCGGTCCAATCGAGGACCTGGCGCGCGGCCTCATAATAGGCGCCATAATCCATTCGCCTGGAGACGGCGGCGTCATGATTTCCAAGCAGCGTGATCTCGGTCATGTTGCGGATGAGCGCGCAACAGGCTTCGGGGCTGGCCCCATAGCCGACGACATCCCCCAGACAGATGATGCGATCGACGTCGAGGTGTTCGAGTTCGCACTTCGTGGCGAGGAGCGCTTCGAGGTTGGAGTGGATGTCGCTGATGATGGCAATACGCATGGATAGGCCTCAATGAATCGCAGGGGGCGTCCGAAAAAGCCGCGTATTATACGCGCTGCTGTCACCTGATGGAACTATTTTATCATCGTTGTTTTGATTTCATCTGAATCAGAGAACATTCGTTTTTAATTTATTTATCATTCGTCAATATATTCCTTCACCATGACGACATGTTTTTTCAGAAATATTTGAAGAGAGACTGTCATTTTCATCAAAAATCCTGGTTTTGGAAAAGGATTGAGAAATGGTCGACAGAAGCATCCGTTTAAAAATTATTCAGCCCACTAACACTACAGTTGCGATTGACTTCTATCGCCTGGAAATTCGGAAGAATTCTGAGGTCGCCATCATCCGGCTTTCCTCTGGCAGAACTAGTTTGGATCGTCCCAAAACGAAAACAGCAACTGTAGTGCTAGGCCCTGTTTGAAAACCCTTGAAGAAGCCCGGAGGGATGAAAGAAGGACCAAATGCACCGACACGAATTGACCGAACGAGAGTGGAATCGCATTGCGCATTTACTTCCAATCAAAACACCGGGCAGCCCGGGTAAGCCGCCCGAACTCGACAATCGGATTTTCATGAATGCGATCTATTACATCGTCAAGACTGGAATTCCTTGGCGGGATTTGCCTGAGCGTTTTGGCCCATGGGAGACGGTTTATGCACGTTTCTCTTTATGGAATCGTAAAGGTATTCTTCAAAAAGTGCATGATGAATTGGCCAAAGATGCCGACCACGAGTCGAACATGGCCGATGGGAGCTACGTCAAGGTGCATCGGGACGCCTCCGGCGGAAAAAGGGGGGCCAAAATCAGGCGATCGGTCGGTCACGTGGCGGATTGACAACGAAAATTCACGCACTCGTGGACGCATTGGGCAATTCAATTCACATTCATCTTTCTGCGGGCAATGTGCATGATGCGACCGAGGCGCCCGCGCTTATTGAAAAAGCTCAGGGCGAAAATTTATTGCCGACAAAGGCTACGACTCGGACAAAATTATTGCGGCCATTGCAGAAAAGCGCGAA
>JAISIF010000008.1 GCA_031262165.1 Myxococcales bacterium
CATCGGAACGGGCACCGCGCTCTTCAAGCCGCCGGTCCAGGGCGCCGTGGCCAAGTCGCTCGACGAGAAGAATTCGTCGCTCGGCTTCGGCATCTTCTACTGGATCGTGAATATCGGCGGCTTCATCGCGCCCATGGCCGCCTCGACGCTGCGCGGCGACACGCTGAACCCCACCTGGAACCTCGTGTTCTTCGGCGCGGCCATCGTGACGGCGCTCAACTTCCTGCCCGCGATCTTTCTCTTCAAAGAGCCCGAGCGCCCGAGCGCTGCCCAGGGTGCCGTGCCCTCGAAGCGCAACCCCGTCCAGGTCCTCAAGGACACGCTGCTCATCCTCTGGAACGACAAGTCGATGCTGCGTTTCCTGCTCGTCGTGTCGGGGTTCTGGCTCATGTTCATGCAGCTCTGGGATCTCCTGCCGAACTTCCTCGACGAGTGGGTGGACACGCGCTCGGTCGGCGCTTTCCTGACCAGCCTGCCCCTCATCGGCGGCTCGGACTTCGTCGCGACCCTCCTGATGCCCAGCGGCGCAGCCAAGCCCGAGATCATCATCAACATCGACTCGGCGGCCATCATCCTGCTCGTCCTGCCGCTCTCCTGGTTCTTCGGCCGCTACAGGATGATGACCTCACTCGTGCTCGGCATGGTCATCAGCCTCGTCGGCTTCGTGCTCTCGGGCATGACCATGTCGGGCAGCATCGCGTCGCTCGCGATCTTCATCTTCGCCATCGGCGAGATCATCTGTTCGCCCAAGTTCAACGAATACATCGGCATGACCGCGCCGCCGGACAAAAAGGCCATCTACATGGGCTTTGCGAACATCCCGTTCGCCATTGGCTGGGCCGCGGGCAATGGCTTGTCCGGCGTTCTCTATGACGGCTTCAGTAGCAAGGAGATGCTGGCGCGCCGCTTCCTCTTCGAACGCGGAGGCGACGAGGCAGCGCTGACCGAAATGAAGGGCGAGGCGCTCTACGACCAGGTTGCCGCAGCCCTGGGCAGCAATGCCACCATCGAGCAGGTGAACGACGCCCTCTGGAGTGCCTACCACCCGTGGATCATCTGGCCCATGCTCGGCGCAGTCGGCCTGGCCTCCCTCATCGGCATGATCCTGATTCACAAGGGTATGCCCGCCTCAGCGGCACCGGAGGCAACGACTGAGTCGCCAGCGATCGAGCTGGGACAAGGTGTCGCGGAATCAAAGGCGTCAACCGAATCCTCCGAAAACGATCAGACATCACCGAAGAGCGCGGATTCAGCGATCTGTTAGCCCTTCACCTTTTTGAAATCAGGAATGGCGACGACGAGAGAATAGGTTTTATATATCCAAAACAAATAAGCGCTGGAGAACCAGAATTCTCCAGCGTTTTTTATTTTAGACAGGCACTCGATACGAAGGCCTTCGGGAGGCTTCGGCAGGATTGAATTTTTGACGCGCCCGCGCTGTTTTCCCCTATGATTCGCGGGAGAGTTTGCTAGCCTGCCCGGCTCTCTTTTGAGTCCACCCTTTCGGTTCATGAGCCCACTGGAGACAATGTGAATTCACGAATGAATTGGCGAAAATTGATGTTCGTACTGCCCAATCTCTTCACCGTCTCGTCCATCTTTTGCGGCTTCTATTCGATGACGCTGAGCGTGCGTGAAGAGTTCTCCAGCGCGGCCATCGCGATCTTCTTCGCGGTCTTCTTCGACTGCTTCGATGGCCGCGTTGCCCGCCTCACCAAGACGCAGAGCGAGTTCGGCGTGGAGCTCGATTCGCTCGCCGACGTGATGAGCTTTGGTCTGGCTCCCGCCCTCCTCGTCTATTTCTGGAAGCTCCAATACCTCGGCACGATTGGGCTCCTCATCGCCTTCACCTTTGCCACGTGCGGTGCCCTGCGCCTGGCGCGCTTCAACGTCCTCGCGCACCGCAAGATCCCGGGCTCCTCCAAGTTCTTCGTCGGTCTGCCCATCCCGCTGGGCGGCGGCATGCTGGTGGCCCTCGTCCTCGCCCACGAGACCCACCCGATGGCCTTCGTCGATCGCCACTGGAACGTGGCCTTCGCCGTGCTGCTCCTCGCCGGCCTCATGGTCTCCAACGTGCGCTACCGCACCTTCAAGGACATGAAGTTCACGCGCAGAACGATGGGTGGCTTTCTGGTGCTCCTCCTGACCGGCGTCGTGCTGGCCGTCACGGTCCTGCGACCGCCCATCGTGCTCGTGCTCTACTTCTGCGCCTACCTCGCGATGGGGCTCATCGAGGGCGCCTTCAACGTGGTGCGCCACCGTCGTCCCTCGCCAGCTGCAGCGCCCATCCTCTCCATCCCCAATGGCGGTGAGGTCGTCGGAGACACGGCCTGCGCTTGCGCCACTGGCGACGACCAAGACGACGACGGCGCCGATGAGGCCGATGGCGACGCCGAAGACGAGGGCATGTCAGGAGAGGAAAACTCCGAAGATTTGCTCTGATGCAATAAATGAATCTTTGTAGATTCTCATGAATGAGAGGCGCGATGGAGACATCGCGCCTTTTTTAATGGGCACTTGAAGAGGAAAATGCCTGTCGATCATTCAAAACGATCTTTCCCAAATAGACCTATCCCCTCCCCCTTCGACGCAAGGTCGGTGTTCGACCGGCAAAGTCGCCCCTGCTCTCAAAAACCCGATCATTGACAAACCCATCGGCATTGCGAGCGAAGCCATCCAGTCGTCTTTGGACGACGAACGACCGCCCTGGATTGCCTCGTTGCATTTCTCCTCGCAATGAAGCAGAATCGAACATTTCCAAAAACTTGGAGCCGTCGAATTAGAAGTGCTTGTCGACAGGCAATGGAACCAAAGGGCCACTTTTATATGAATTATTTTTCATGGAATTAGCGGATCTAAACGTTGACGAATTCGACAGTAGCCTTCACGGTTTATGGATGCGAGGTCTTTTGATTCGATGAAATATCTCTGACGGTGAATTGGCATATTTCACGACTTGGTGTCCTGTGGGAAGCCCGATTGAAAGCCTGGATCATTTGGAAGGCCATCGTTGGGCAATCGAAGAATGCCTTGAAACCGCCAAGAATGAATTTGGATTGGATCATGATGAAACACGTTCGTGGCATGGCTGGCACAGTCATGTATCGCTGGTCATGCTTGCATTCACCATATTGAACGGCCATTCGTCGACAAATAAACGAATGGCCCGAAGCAAAGACGAGTGAATCAAAAAAAGAATTGAGCGGATCAAAACAAAACACCCGAGCTCATTCGGTGGTCAATCCAAGAAATCCAACGAATCACTCGAAGTCTAGATGACAACTGTGAGTGCTAAAATAGAAGACGGGCTTCAAGGATTGTCAGATTTCATTCAAGGCAACACATAAAACGCCTCAGTTATCGCTTTGCAGATGGATGCTGATGCGCGGGAATGATCGAGGGGAATGAGCGCGGATGGATCATCCGACGCCGAGATAGAGCCCACAGTCTGGGCACTCCTGGGGGGTTCCCTCGAAGCTGGTGCCGCAGGCAGGGCAGACTTTCTCGCCTTCGGCGTCGAGATCGACCATCGCGTCCAGAGCCTCCAGCGATGCCTCCTCGTGGCTCTCGACGAGTTCACGATGTGCGGCGCGCAGGGCTTTGGCGGCAGCCTCGACGTCCTCGGGCAGGACCGCGACGAAGAAGGCTTGAGCGCAACAGCCACGCGCCGGAGCGCAGGCCGCCTTGTCGTCGCCCATCAGCATCGCGTCCACGCCTCTTGCCTGAATCGTCTCAATCATCCGCGCAGCTTCCTGATAATTCGCCTTCGCGATCTGGATGGCCTCTCCAGCGGCCACGGCCGTCCTGAGGCGCTCATGCTTCTCCTCATTGGTCTCCTCTGGCAGGGTCTCCACGAGCGCACAGTCGCAAGGGGCACAGCGCACGACACCTTCGCGGTATTCGGATTGGCATTCAGGACAATACATTCGCGACACACCTCCATTATTCTATTTGAGAGAAAACCTCGGGATCTTCCTGGAAGCTCAGCCTTTCGAATCAAAAAGGCGCGTCTGTCTGATTCAAGCGTCCTCGAAAATCAACTGGAGAGTTTTGATTCTTTTCGAGAATTGATGAATTCAAACGGAATTCAAAAACCTCATTGGAGCTCATCCATATCGAGTGGGGAGCCACTCCTCTCCAGGCAATCGAACTCTGTTTTTTGAGGACATGTCGAGGCATTGCATGCAACGCCAATCCTCACGATCCAAAAAAACGCGTCGCTCCTGAGTAAAAGAAGCAGAACAAAGGCCACCCTTCCGAGGGCTCTCCCGGAACTTGACACCTCTTGGTGACGATGCTAGTCCGCACCGCCTTTTGGACATCGAATCCGAAAAAGTTTAATAAAATCAAATGGTTAGCGCACTTCGAGCGATCTTTATGGATCGTTCGAGTCAATTCTGTCGGACACTGGAAACAACCGCTCTGGAGGTCAAGAAATCGATGGATGTCTTATCGCTCGTTCAGTCCACCATCGTCCTCGCCACCGAGGTAGCAGAGGACGGAGAAGGCCTTTTCGCCAGTCTCATGCAGAATTACAAAGAGGGTGGCTGGGGCATGTATCCCATCACCTTCTGCCTCGTCTTCCTGCTCGCGATTCTCGGCGACCGCATCCGCATGCTCTACTTCAAGGCGAACATCAACAAGGATGCCTTCATGCGTGGCCTGAAGCGCTACATCTATGCAGGCGACCTCGACAAGGCGATCAGCTTCGTCGCGGGCCAGAAGCCCACGCCGCTGACCAGCGTCGTGAAGGCAGGCCTCATGAACGTCCCTCGCGGCGAGGCAGAGGTTCAGGCCGCCATGGATGAGGCTGCCCTGCGCGAGAACCCCAAGATCGAAGCGCGCACAGGCTACCTGGCCATGATCGGCAACGCCGCAATGCTCTGCGGCCTGCTCGGAACGGTCTCTGGTCTCATCACCTGCTTCCGAGCGGTCGCTCACGTCAGCCCCGCGGACAAGGGCACCATCCTCTCCGCCGGTATCTCCGAGGCGATGAACTGCACGGCCTTCGGTCTGGGCACGGCTATCCCGGCGCTCATCGCCTTCTCGCTCCTCAACGGTCGCACACAGCACATGATCGACGACATCAACGAGACGACCGTCGGCGTGCTCAACCTGGTCATTGCCAACAAGGACAAGCTGCGCACGGGCGGTGAGGCCGCTGCCCAAAACGCGACAGCTCCACACTCGGCTCTGCCCG
>JAISIF010000109.1 GCA_031262165.1 Myxococcales bacterium
CCAGACGCCTTTGGCCCCGCGCGAGAGCTCGAACCGGCCGACTTCGCGGTCCTGCTCTTCGGGCGCGTAGAGGCGCAGCTCCACGCGCGTGGCCGGTGGTGACCAGAGCTTGAAACGCACGTCGCCGTCGGGCTGGAGCACGGCGCCCAGATCGTCGCCGTCGTAGAAGAACTCGGCGTCGAGCAGGTGTCCGGCGATGCGGGCAGGCGCGGTCGATGGACCGAGCATGAGGAAGTAGTTGCGATCGAGATCGAGCTCGCCGCGCGTCCGCACGAACACCTGGCCGCCCTCGCACCAAAAGCTGTCGATGGGCCACGTGCGGCCTTCGTGATCGCGCAGCGTCAGGGCAGCGGCGGGCGGGCAGCCGGGCCGCTCCGTGCCTGGCCCTTCGAGACGCGCGACGATCAGGTTCTTCTCGACGATGACCGCCTGGACCACCTCTGGCCCGAGCGGTGGCTCACTCGTCCACATGTCGACGCGCCCCTGCTTGAGCCACACCTCGGCATGCACGCGGGGGGTCAGGGTCCGCTCGATGGGCGGGTCCTTTTCCTCACCGCGGTGGACGATGAACGAGAGCGGTCGATCTGGATCGCCCACCGCGATCTCGGCCACCTGCCCAAAGCCATCGGACGCGCTGAACCAGATGGGCTCGCTCCAGCGCGTCTCGCGCGCGGCACCCTCGCCCCAGACGTGCAGTCCAAAGCCTCCGTAGTTGCCGTCGCGCCTGAGGTAGTGGACGCGGACCGTGGCAGGCGGCGGTGGCGTGGACGGGGTGGGCGTCTGGAACGCCGTTGGTGGCGAGGATGGATGGCCAGGAGCGGACACGACAAAGCACCTCACTTCAGAGAGAAGGGGCTCGAGAGAAAAGCTTGGACAAAAGGGCTGCGGCGCTTCGAAGGGGCTGAACGAAAAGTCAAGCGACTTGAGCTGTGATTCATCGAGAATTGTTTTGGCGAAAACAACTCAATCGGATTCTCGTGAATTCAATTCATAAAATAAATATCTCGAAATATGGCGAATCAATTCAAAAACCTCTGTTCGGATTCTGAAAACACATCGTCATTGCGAGAAGTGAGGGCGACGACGAATAATCATCCTGGATTGTTTTGCCCGCTAATATTGAGACAATTCATTACAAACAATATGAGGGCGTCATAAATGACGCCAATGTGAAAAACAACAATCAATCAAAGCCGTGGTATTTGTTGACGGGATTTGTAGGGGCGTCATTCATGACACCCAAAAAATATTGAATTTGAAATAAAATAATAAAATTTCGCGTCTCGCTTCGCGGGAATCAGTCATTCGCAGCTTCGCTGTGAAATCATGCCGCCTTTCAGCGGTGTTTCGCTTCTCTTCGCAATTTACAGCATTTTCGAGAAAGAATGGGATTATTCATTTTATTTGCTAGACGGGCGCAGCACGCTGCGCCCCTACAAAACCTTCGATGAATAGCGTCAATTGTTTTTGAAAACACTGTAAATCCAAAATAATTATGTAGAGCCCCCCCCTGTGGCCGCCCGAAATGACATTACAGCGCATTCGAGAAAGAATGAGATTGTTCATTTTATTTGCTAGACGGGCGCAGCACGCTGCGCCCCTACAAAACCTTCGATGAGTAGCGTCAATTGTTTTTGAAAGCATGGATCCGAAAGGTTCGAGCTCGAATTGATTGGATTTCAGAGGGTTGCAATTTCTAATATAGTCGGAAGGATTGATGGTCGAAATATATAATCGAATAAAAAATGAATTTGAAATATAGCTGTATAAAAAAGGAATACGAATCAGATGTTTCCAATCACGGCATTCGTCCGGCGCCTGCGCGGAAAGGAGAAATCACCCATGGTCGCCATCGTCGCCGGAATGCGGAAAAGCCTCGTCGTCGCCAACACGCTCATTCGAAAAAATTGATCGTGGGATTCAAAAATGAGCCTGGCCCGAGCGCTCACACCCCCTTCGGAAACACACCTCAATCTCGGTCGAAAAACAGAGCTCGATTGCCCCGCTTCTCCTGAACCACGGCCCTTCCATCCAGGTGTGCCTCACCTCTATATTTCGCCACCGTTCATCGCCATTGACCGTTCCAGACGCCTGAGGAGCCCACGCACCTCAGGCTTTCGTTCGAGTGCAGACCCATGCCCGATTCACCCGAGGAGACGAGACCACTGTATGGCAAGCACGCCCTGCTCTTGGGAGAGAGTGAGGAACACCGCACGCTGCTCACGGCGTTCAACGAGGCTGGCTGCACGGTCCACGTGCGCTCACGCGACGAGTCGGCACTCGCGGCCTTGGTCAACACGCCGATCGATCTGATCCTGCTCGACTTCACCATGCCCAGGCACACGGGCCTCACGCTCGCCCTCAAGCTCCGCCACCGCGCGAGCCATCCGCCCATCGCGGCCTTTGGCTGGCCCGAGACGCGTTCGCTCGCCTTGGCAGCAGGCGCCGTCGCCTTTCTCGAAATCCCGTTCACGAAGAAAGACCTCGAGACGTCGCTGGCCGCGCTCCTGCGCGCGGACGCGCCCAGCCCCACCACCCTGGCCGCTCCCTCCGCTGCCGAGAGCGACATGTTCGTGACCGCGCTCCTCGATCAGATCGACGCGCTGCGCAGCCAGTCGGACGCCCGCCAGGCGCAGATCGAGCGGATGCAGAACATGAAATACGACTTGCTGCACGCCATCGCCTACGAGCTGGCCGCGCCCTTCACGCCTGTCCGCGGCTACCTGCAGATCCTCCAGAGCGAGCGCTTGGGCGCATTCAACGATCGCCAGCGCCAGCTCCTCTCGTCGATCGCCCAGGGCTCGGCGCGCATGCTCCGCACGATCGACACGATCACCGAGTTCGCCTCCCTGGAGACGAAAGAGGCTTGGACGCGGGCCGAACTGGTCCAGCCCAGGCCTCTGCTCGACAAGATCGTCGATGCGGTGTGCTTCTCGATGGCCAAGCCCAAACACGTGCAGCTTCGGTTCGAGGCAATCGACGAGGGCGCGCCCGAGACCCTCGTCACCGATGGTCGGCGCCTGGAGCGGCTCCTCCGACTGATGATCGAGGCCGCGGTCGAGCGCTCCCCGAGCGGTGCCACCGTCCTCATCGAGATGTCGGGCAACGCCGAGTGCCTGCGCGTCGCGATCTACGATCAAGGGTTGCCGCCTCGGGCAGAACAACAGGCGCGGATGCTCGACCCATTTCTCCCGCGTCCGAACGCCGAGCGCTTCACCTTCGCCGAGATGGAGCTGCCCATCGCCAACAAGCTCGCGGTCGCGCTCGGTGGCCACCTCACCCTCGAAGCACCACCCTCCAAGGCGTCAGATCCGCACACCCACTTCCATGGATTGCGTCAGGCGCTCGAGCTGCCGCGTCAGGCGCACCTGGCCCAGGTTCAAGGCCTGGAGCGACGCGCAGAACCCTCCTCGAAACACCCCTCTCCGCCTCATCCACGCCAGCTGGACGAGAGCCCTGAAGACAGGTGAGCACCGATGCGCTGCCCTTCACTCGATCCGATCACTCTGCGTTGCCGCCGCCTCTCGATCCTCCTCCTCCTCTTCCTGTCCGTGCCAACGCTCATCGGGCTCACCGCCTGCTCGCGGCAGCCCAAAGAAGCGCCCCAGATCGTGGGCGGCGTGTTCGCGATCGAGGGCACGGCGCGCATCGAGAGCGCGCTCGATCCCGGGTTCCAGCGGACGGCCAAGGCAGGCGTGGGCCTGTTTTCCGACCAGCTCCTGACGGTCGAAAAAGAGGGCCGCGTGGTCCTGGAGGGGATGGGGACCCGCTTCATCGAGCTCGGGCGAGGCCGCCACGTGCTCGCCAAGCTGCACGCCCTGAACGCGGTGCCAGGCGAGACGAGGCCCGTCCAGAGGATCGGCGCCACGGAGGCCAATCTCCAAGACGCCGCGCCGCTGATCACGACCATCCGCTACGAGCCGCTGCCAAGTGTGTCGCCCCAATCCTCTTTGATCGGAAAGGCGATCGAGGATGCGGACATGCGCGATGGCATGGCGTTCTTCTTCCTGCCCAAGTCGATGCAGCAGCAGGCGTCGGCAGATCCAACGGTGCCGCCCTGGAAGGCACAGGAGCACCGCGTCCGGCGGCTGAGCCGGATGCTGAAGAAGACCAGCGATGGCCGCCAACTCATCAAGGTGAAGGGCAGCGTCGTGGTCGAGTTCCGCGATCACGCCACGGCCTTTGCCGACAAGCTGACCTTGCCGCTGGACCTGGGCGACGTGGAGCGCGTCATCGTCCTCGATGGCGGCGAGGCCATGCTGACGCTGCCCTCGGGCAACGAGGTGTGGCTCGAGTCGGACGCCGAAGCGCAGATCTCTCATGCGGATGCGCCCTGAGTCGTGTTCTCTCTCCCTCGATCGGGAAGGGGAGGTCGTTGGGAGTCGGATTGGATGCAGGGTGACGAGCGTCCGCGATCTCTTTCCCCTCCCGTTTGACGAGACCGGGCGGACCCGAAGGGCCATGAGAGGAGGCTGCCGCGGGCGCTTGCGCATCCCTCGCGGCATGAAAAGCCTTTTCCTCGCGAGAGCGGCCAGGGAAGCGAGGGGGATGGATGGAGAGGGTTGGGCGGACGCTGCTGTTCTGGGGATGCTTGGGTCTGTCGCTTTGGAGTCTGGCCTGTGGGGATGGTGGGAGCAGCGCCCCCGGTGACTTCGACGTGCCGGACGCGCCAGACGCGACCGAAGAGAGCGATTCTGGCAATCCCCCGCCAATCCCGGAGGCAGACGCGGGATATGGCGACGACGACCTGCCCTATCCCTTGGGGAGTGCGGGACCCTGGCCGCTCACGGCAGTCCGATTTTTTGGGGAGCCCGAGGGGCTGCCCGAGGACGGACTCGCCGATGTCTCGACAGATCTGGCCCAGAACGTCTGGGTCGCGCACCGGCAGGCCATCTACCTCCTGCGTCCAGGCAGCACGCGCTTCGAGCGCTTTGGCCCAGAGAGCGGCCTGCACATCGACGACGCCATGCCGCCGGGCATCACCGCCCTCACGGGCGGCGGCCTGGGCGAGGTCTTCGTCGGCTACCAGGGCGCCGACATCACCGACGTCCAGAGCGATCCGCAGCGCTTCAAAGGCAAGCTCGATCGGGCGATCCTGTCCGACGGAGGCACGCTCAGCGTCGCGCACTACGACATCCACAACAACGACGCGGTGGGCTTCGACGAGAACGGCGAGGTCATCCGGTTGCCCGACGGCAGCGTGGACCCCGCCTACACCGACTGGTCGTTCCACGAGGACAGGACCGTCCTGCGCTTCCTCTACGACCACCAATTCTTCCCGGGCACACTCTACGTGGGCTTCAACCACGGCGTGGCGCGCATCGACGCGGGGCGGCCCGATCCCATCCACGGCTTCGACTACGCCGACCACGTTCACCCGGACGTCTATGACGCGAACGGGATCCAGCGGATGGGCGACTTCCGCGCGCTGGCCCTCGATCCCTCGCCGCGCAAGACGAAGAGCGGCGACACGCAGACTGGGATGCTGTGGATGGGCGGTCGCTGGACCGCTGGCGCGCGCCTGTGGACGCCGGGCCTCTGGGAGTGGACGAGCTACGCGCAGAACCCGTTCTGGCTCGCCTTCTCGAACCCGCCCGTCTTCCCCGTGGCCGAGGGCGACGACATCTACGTGATGGGCATCGCAGCGCTCTCGGATGGGGCGGTCTTCTTCGCGAGCGGGCCAGGCAACTGGGGCTTTGCGCCGCTCGGCATCGCCCGGTGGAAGGACGGCCAGTTCAGCTACTTCTCGCCCGAGGCCGATCTCGGCCTCCCCAGCCGCGCCATCGTGGACATGCAACGCCTGCCCGACGACTCGATCCTGCTGGCCCTCGAAGGCCAGGGCCTGTGGCGCTGGCATCCGAAAGATCCCGCGCGCGCCAACCGGCCAGAGCGCGTCGAGGGACTGACGGGCTACGACATCCGGCGCGTCAGCGTGGACGACCGCGTCAGCCCCCCGGCGGTCTATCTCGTCACGAATCGCGGCATCGCTGCCCTGCGACTCGAGGATGCAGGGAAAGCGAGATGAGCTTTGGCGGGGCCGTGTAGGGAGGCGAAATACAAAGGGCGATCATCAATCGCCCTTTGTTCATTCATGACTGACCCAGATCCGTTTCGGCGGGCAGTTGGTTGAGCGACGAGCGCCTCTCGAGCGCTGCCTGCGCTCAGACGTCCGAGAGCGCCTCGATGCCAGGCAGGACCTTGCCTTCGAGCAGCTCGAGCGAAGCGCCACCGCCGGTCGATGTGTGCGTCACCTTGCCGTCGATGCCGAACTTCTTGGCGGCCGTGGCCGTGTCACCGCCGCCGATGACCGTGATGGCGCCCATCTGCGTGGCGTGCGCGATGGCCTCGGCCATCGCCTTCGTGCCCTCGCTGAAGGCATCGAACTCGAACACACCCGGAGGCCCGTTCCACACGATGGTCTGCGCGCGGGCGATGACCTGGCTGAAGAGCTTGCGCGTCTCTGGTCCAGCGTCGAGGCCCATCCAGCCCTCGGGAATGCCCTCCTTGTCCGTGGCGAGGCCCGTTTGCGCGTCGGGCGCAAAGGCGCTGGCCGTCACGAAGTCGACGGGCAGGTGGATCTTCACGCCCTTGTCCTGAGCCTTCTTCATCAGATCCGGGACGAGCTTGGCGCCCTCTTCGTCGAAGAGGCTGTTGGCGATGACCATGCCGTCGAGCACCTTCTTGAACGTGAAGGCCATGCCGCCGCCGATGATGATCTCGTCGGCCTTGTCGATGAGGTTGTTGATGAGCGGGATCTTGTCGGCCACCTTGGCGCCGCCCAGGATCGCGAGCAGCGGGCGTTTCGGCTCGTCGAGGACCGCGGCAAAGGCGTCGAGCTCCTTCTTCATCAGGAAGCCGCTGGCGCGCTGGGCGTAGCCGATGCCGAGCATCGAGCTGTGCGCGCGGTGCGCGGTGCCGAAGGCGTCGTTGATGTAGACGTCGGCCAGCTTGGCGAGCGAGGCGCGGAAGGCCTCGACGGCGGCGGGATCGGCCTTGAGCTTCGTGCCATCGGCAGCCTTGGCCTTGCCTTCCTCTTCGATGTGGTAGCGCAGGTTTTCGAGCAGGATGACCTCGCCGGGCTGGAGCGCGGCGCAGGCCTTCTCGACCTCGGGGCCGACGCAGTCGTCGAGGAAGTCGACCGGCTTGCCGAGCAGCTCGGAGAGCTTGGCTGCCACGGGCTCGAGGCTGTCCTTGGGCGTGCGCTGGCCATTGGGGCGGCCGAGGTGGCTCATCAGGATGACGCTGGCGCCGCGGTCGAGCGCATAGGTGATGGTGGGCAGCGCCGCCTCGATGCGAGCGGTATTCGTGATGGCGCCGGTCACCTTGTCGAGGGGCACATTGAAATCGACGCGGATCAGGGCGCGCTTGCCCTTGAGATTCAGCTGTTCAATCGAGAGCTTGGCCATGAGCACGGACCTTTCTTCTGAATGGAGGAAGCCCGAGCGACCCGATGGCCTCGAAGCCGAGGCTGGCCGCCCAGGGAGGGAACAAAAAGGCGGCGCGCTCTATAGCCACCCTCTGTGTCGATCAAGGCCTTCCGAAGGGACGCGCAGGGCAATCGAGTCCT
>JAISIF010000150.1 GCA_031262165.1 Myxococcales bacterium
CCGGGCCGCGACTACACGCTGCGCGATCTCTTCCTCGACGAGCGGCGACGCATGGCCTCGCTCCTGCTGGGCGACGCGATGGGGCGCTACGAGAACCTCTACCAGGGTGTGTTCGAGACGAACCGCCGCCTGATGGAGCTCCTGCGGGAGATCGACTCGCCCATCCCGTTGCCCCTGTGCGTGGCCGCGGATCGCTCGCTCTGCCATCAGTTCGAGGAGCTCGTGCGCCGATTGGAGGAAGGCCGCATCGAACGCGCCCAGGCGCACGCCGAGTTCACGCAGCTCAAGCGCACGGCCGAGAAGCTCGGCGTCTATCCCGACCTGACGCCGCTTCGGCCCGCGTTCGACCGGATGTTGCGGCGGCAAATGGAGAAGCTGGGCGGCTACCGCAGTGCCGAGGCCGTCTTCGAGCTGACCGAGCTCATCGAGCTCACGCAGAAGCTGGGCCTCCACCTGGATCTGTCGGCCGCGCAGAACCAGCTGTGGACGTTCGTCGCCAGATCCGCGGGCTGCCTGGACAGGGATCAGCTGGTGCGCCTGGCCCAGAAGCTCTGGTTCGAACCTCAGGCGCTGGAGGGACGTGCGCAGCGAGCCAACCATCTGTCGATGGTGGGGTGAACGCTCGAATCGGTCGAGCCTGGTTCAGCGAGCTCTGTTTTTCTGATGACGACTCGATGCGTGTAGAGGCGCAGCGTCCTGCGCCCTGTGCTCGTCATTCGATAGAGCCCGAACGATAGAGCCCGAATCGCGCTGGAGCCCGCTGGCCAACGTTCCAACCATCCCAAAAAGTCGTGACGCTCCGACTTTTTCGACTAAAAGGCGCGACTCTTTTTTTGGGTGCACTCGATACGGCCTACCGCTCCCTCCGCCGTCTTTCGTGCTCTGCCCGCTCCCCCGAGAGGACTCCGCCCAATGGACTTCTTGCGATTGAAGGTCTGCTCGCTCCTGACAGCGCTCATCGCCATCCTCTGTCTCCTGCCGACGCCAGTTGGTCTGGCGGCAGACAAGGCGCCCAATGTTGCCGTCGCCCCTTTCAAAGCCGCCTCGAAAGCCAAGCAGCGCAAGAAGCAGGCGACAAACGCGCGCGCGGCCATCATCAAGGCGCTGGGGGCAGGTGAACGAGTGACGTTCATCAGCTGGGCGAACGTCGTGAACCGCGCCAAGCGTCAATACGTGACCGGCTCCAATCTCCAGATCCCGACCAAGGTCGCGCCTGTCATCGAGAAGATGGGCGGCGATGTCGTCATCTTCGGGAGCATCAATCAGAAGAACCGCCTGACCCTGCGCATCTCGGACAAGAAGGGCACGATACTGTGGGAGAAGACGGTCCCGCTCACGAAGGGCGTGCTCTCGCCCGCGATGGCGAAGAGGTTTGCAGCGGCCATCATCGCGGCAGCGCAGGTGACGCTCCAGGACAAGGCCGATTCCAAGAATCCGGCGCGCGGCGCGACGCCACAGGTCGCCCAGGTTCAGACGAGAGAGCCGCCACAGCCGCTCGCCCCAGACAGGGGCTCGTCGCTCGACGCCTTTGACGAGGATCCTCCGCCTCAGCCATCGAGGCGTGAGTCGGGCAGCGAGAGCGTTGACCGCCGCGGCTCGGCATGGTCGGCGGACGACGACGATGCTGAGTGGAAGAGCGACCGCCGTGCACAGCGCGACGACGACGACGACGTGCCTAGCGGGAGCTGGCAGAATTCCATTTTCGGCGACGGCGGCCCAGGCCCGAAGCTCATCAGCATCTCGGCAGACGTGAGCTTCACATGGCGCAAATACAAATTCTGCAATGGCGTGGCCGAGTGCGGCAGCGTTCCCGTGGAGGGCGCGGGGCACTCCATCGCCTTTGGAACGGACACCCCCTACCTGGGCTTCAAGCTAGGGCTCGAACTCTTTCCCGCGGCGCGCGTCAGGAACCGTTACCTGCGCGGCTTTGGCCTGGTCGCTGGCCTGCGCATGAACCCCGGCATCAAGGTGACGTATTCTCTGGGTGAGGGCGCGGCGACCGAGCTGAACGGCAAGGAGATCGACTTCTCCATCGACGGGACCTACCGCTTCTATTTCGACCTCGGCTCCCTTCGGAACGGCTGGGTCGGCCTGCGCCTGGGCTACATGAACACCTCGTTCACGATCGACGAGAACCCGCTCTTTGTCGGCAGTGACTTTGGCGGCTTCTCGATAGGCCTCGACGTGGGCCTGCCTCTGGCACGCTACCTCACGCTGACCGCGGGCTTCTCCTTCCTGCCCAAGGCCGCGCCCGGCGACGACGAGCGCCGCTTCTTCTCGAACGCGGACAGCGGCGACGCCACCAAGGTCGATGTCGCGGCCGATGGCAAGGGCTTCAAGGTCGCGGGTGGCCTTCTCTTTCCCTTCAGCGACAACATCGGCCTGAACTTCTCCTTCGACTACACGCGCCACTGGGCCGACTTCTCGAGGCAGCAGGAAGGGAGCGCCACTGACCTGATTCCAGCCACGAGCCTCGAACAATACATTGGGGCCTCGGTTGGAATGAGCGGTCGATTCTAATATCGAATCGAATCAATTCAGGTGGTCTGCTGGAAATAAACGTAGGGGCACAGAATTCTGTGCCCCTACAATTATTTTGTGCAGTGAATCGAATCAGGGCCGATACGCCAATACATCGAGCAGCAAAATGGATTGCTCCGCTTTCAGTCGCCCGGCAAATTCGAGGAGTTAGGACTTATCTTTAGAAATCAATTGTTTTTACGATTTTACAGAAAAAGAGCTTTATTCCCTCGTCTGCTTCATACCTGAGAAACAAATCAATGAGGTCCCAACGCGACATGTCCACCTCCCAGCTCACCCAATACCTGCCCAAGCCCGGCGAAACGCTCGATCAAGACGCGCTGCTCTCCGGCTTCCTCGACTACGCGAATGCGCGCGGCCTCACGCTCTACCCAGCTCAAGAAGAGGCCATCCTCGAACTCGTCGCGGGCAAGCACGTCATCCTGAGCACGCCCACCGGCTCTGGAAAATCGCTCGTCGCAGAGGCGCTGCACTTCAAGGGGATCGCGGAGGGCAGGCGCAGCTTCTACACCTGCCCGATCAAGGCGCTCGTGAACGAGAAGTTCTTTGCGCTGTGCGAGACGTTCGGTCCGGACAACGTCGGCATGATGACGGGCGATGCTGCCGTGAACCGCGAGGCCAAGATCATCTGTTGCACGGCTGAGGTCCTTGCCAACCTGGCCTTGCGCGACGAGAGCGCGTTCATCGACTACGTCGTGATGGACGAGTTCCACTACTACGCGGACAAGGAGCGCGGCGTGTCGTGGCAGATCCCACTGCTCTCGCTGCCGAACGCGACGTTCCTGCTCATGTCCGCGACACTCGGCCCGACCGACCAGATCGAGAAGCACTGGACCGATCTGACGCGGCGCGAGGTTGCGAGCGTGGGCGGCCTCGAACGCCCTGTTCCGTTGGAGTTCGACTACAGCGAGCGGCCCATCCACGAGACGATCGCGTGGCTCATCGAGCAGAACCGTGCGCCCGTCTATCTCGTGAACTTCACACAGCGCGCGGCTGCCGAGATGGCCCAGGCCCTCACCTGCGTGAACCTGTGCTCCAAAGAAGAAAAACAGGCACTGCGCGAGGCCATCCAGGAGACGAAATTCAGCACGCCCTACGGCAAGGACGTCGAGCGGTTTTTGCGCGCAGGGATCGGGGTCCATCACGCGGGCATCCTTCCCAAGTATCGACGCCTCACCGAGCGGCTCGCGCAGAAGGGCATGCTCAAGGTCATCTGCGGCACGGACACGCTCGGCATGGGCATCAACATCCCGCTACGCACCGTGCTCTTTTCCAAGCTGTGCAAATTCGACGGGGACAAGGTCGGCATCGTCCACGTGCGCGATTTCCAGCAGATCGCTGGCCGCGCTGGCCGCAAGGGTTTCGACGATGTGGGCTACGTCGTGGCGCAGGCCCCCGAGCACGTCATCGAGAACCTGCGACTGAGCGCCAAGATGGGCACCAAAAAGTTCCAGAAAAAACAGCCGCCCGAACGCGGCTACGCGCACTGGGACGAGAAGACCTTCGAGCGCCTGAAGACGGCACGGCCCGAGACACTCGAGTCGCGCTTCGACGTCACCTTTCCCATGATGGTCAATCTGCTCCAGGCCGACGAGATGTGGCCGCGTGGCGGGTATGGGCGCCTGGTCGAACTCATCGCGCGCTCGCACGAGAGTGATGCAGCCAAAAAAAGGCTTCGGCGAAAGGCAGCACGTCAATTCAGAGCGCTCGTGAATGCGGGCCTCATCGAGGTCTGCCGCTACAAGCAGGGCAAGGGTGCGTTCGTCGAGGTGAGGGAGGATCTGCAGCGCGACTTCTCGCTCTACCAGTCGCTGTCGTTGTTCTTGATTGCGGCGTTGGAGACGCTCGATCCGACGAGCGAGACCTACGCGCTCGACCTGCTCTCGTTCGTCGAGGCCACCGTGGAGACGCCCGAGGTGCTGCTCATGCGGCAGCTCGACAAACTCAAGACTGAGAAGATGGCGCAGATGAAAGCGCAGGGCATGGACTTCGAGGATCGCATCGCAGAGCTCGACAAGATGCGACCGCCCGAGCCGCTCGCGCCGCTCGTCTTTGGGCTGTTCACGGCCTTTCGCGAGGCCCATCCGTGGGTGAGCTTCGAGGCGGTTCGTCCCAAGTCCATCGCGCGCGACCTGTTCGAACGCATGGCCTCGTTCAACGACTACATCGTCGAATACGGGCTCCAGCGCGTCGAGGGCGTGCTCCTGCGCTACCTGACCGAGTGCTACAAGGTCCTTGCGCACACGGTTCCAGAGGCGATGCGCGACGAGGCCGTGGAGGACATCCTGTTCGGACTCGGAGAGATGATCCGAAGCGTGGATTCGAGCCTCGTCGATGAGTGGGAGGCCTTGAGGGGTGCAGGCGCTGGGGTCGGTGATCGGACAATCGAGGTCGAGAGTGCACACCCGCTCGATCCAGTCGCCCGACCGCCGAGCAATCTGCGCGAGCTCGCTTCGAGTCCGAGGGCGTTTGCGGCGCGCGTCCGTCAAGAGCTCCATGGACTTTTGCGAGCACTCGCTCGACGCGACGAGGCCATGGCGCTCGAGCTCCTTGCCCCGCTCGATGGCGAACCCGAGTGGACGGCCGAGTCACTTCGAGAGGCAATGGCCGACTACTGGGATCGATTCGACGCCATTGACCTCACGCCGCGCGCACGGATGCCAGCCAAGACGTTGATCCGATCGCTCGATGCCGAGGGGCCGCTGCGCTGGGAGGTGATTCAGTCATTCGGCCCGCCGATCCGCATTGCGGCATCCATCGAAGAGGAGATCGAGATCGCGGCATTGGAAGAGGACGACGCGGCCGACGTGAATTGGACGATCAGCTGCCTCATCGATCTGAATGTCGAGCGCGAAGGCGATGCACCGATTCTGAGTTTGAGGCGGATTGAGGCGTGACGACCGAGATGAGGCGAGCGATGCGCAAGACACAGCAGCAGCAGAGGATGTGGCAGCGGCTCGGATCGATGGTTCTCGTGGCGATTGCGGTGGTGGGGTTCTTCCCTGTCGCTGGGCACGCCGCCGACCGTGATACCGCTGAGGCTGCCCATCGAATCATCGAGCTCCCCAATGGTGCGAGTCTTCGAGTGCGTCCAGCGTTGCTCACGCCGGGTGGCTTCTTCGAATTCGAAGTGAGAGGCGCTGGGCAGGAGATCGAATCGCTCGCCCTGCGGCTCGATCAGGGGCGCTTCGAGGCGTTCCAGAGCTCACCCGAGCGATGGCGCGGCTATGGCGCGCTGCGCGCCAGTGCGTCTGCCGGAACTGCTGAACTCGAAGTCGAACAACGTGATCGGCAAGGCATCGTTCACCGTCATCAGACCACCTTCGCCATCGCGTCCAAGGACTTCCCGTCGACTCAGCTGAAGGTGGCGCCGAAGTTCACCCAACCATCGGCAGCGCAGAAGGCGCGCAACAAAAAGGATCAGAAGGCCTTTGCCGCTGCCTATGCCGCGCCCTTTGGACCGCCGCTGTTCGAGACGAATTTTGCCAACCCGGTCGCACCCGACGCGCGCGTCAACTCGGTCTTTGGTGGACGCCGCGTGTTCAATGGAAAGACGAAGAGTCGCCACCTGGGCCTCGACCTCGACGGCGTGATCGGGACGCCGATCTACGCGGCAGCGGACGGCGTGGTCCGCATGAGGCGCGACTGCTTCTACGCGGGCAACGCGGTCGTGCTCAGCCATGGGGCAGGCATCTTCACCGCCTACTTTCATCTGGATGAGTTTGCCGTGGAGGAAGGGCAGCCGGTTCGAAAGGGGCAGCTCCTGGGCAAGATGGGCAAGACGGGCCGCGTGACTGGCCCACACCTGCACCTGTCGGCCAAGGTGGGCGCGACGACCTTCGATCCTGCCGCGCTCATGGCGTTCGACTTCTTTCCCGAGGGAGCGCAGCCGCCTGTCGTGGATGTGATCAACGACGGCCTCACGCCCTAGTGTCTCATCCACGCAACGAGAGCTGGCGTTTCACGGACAAGTGGGGCGACGGGATAATCAAGGGATAAGTCCTGAGGACTTCATGAAAAAAGGGGCACGCCATCGCGAGATGACGTGCCCCATCGATTTGAAAGCGCCCAGTCGAAATCACATCACGATGCTGCGGCAGCGCTTGCGCTTGATTCGACAGCAGAGGCCTCGCTCTTGGCCTGCTGGGCATGAACCTCCTCGCGCAGCGCCCGGCGCAGGAGCTTGCCGACGGCCGAACGCGGCAGGCTTTCGCGGATCTCGATGAACGAGGGGACTTTGTATTTGGCCAGATTCTCCTTGCAGTAGGCCCGAATCTCCTCGGAGGTGGCCATCTGGCCCTTCTTGATGGTGACGAAGGCCTTGACCAACTCGCCGCGCGCCTGGTCGGGCACGCCGATGACCAGCGCCTCGTGGATCTTCGGGTGGCTGTAGAGGACCGACTCGATGTCCGCTGGGTAGATGTTCATGCCGCCGCGGATGATCATGTCCTTCTTGCGATCGACGATGCGGAAGTAGCCGTCCCTGTGCATCTGCGCGATGTCGCCGGTCTGAAGCCAGCCGTCCTTGATCGGGCTGTCCTCGGGCGGCTTGTTCCAGTAGCCCTGCATGAGCTGCGGCCCCGTCACCTCCAGCTCGCCCGACGCGGTCCACTCCTCGCTCTCGGCAAAGGCGTCGATGACCTCGCCCGTCTCCAGCGAGACGATGCGGGCGTCCGAGCTCGGGTAGGGCATCCCGATCGTCCCGATGCGATTCTCGGCGTGCGGCGGGTTGCCGATGATCACGGGCGAGCATTCGGTCAGGCCGTAGCCCTCGAAGCCGTTGATGCCCGTCTTGTCGAGGAAGTCGCGGTGGACCTGGGCTGCGACGGCCGCGCCAGCGCACGGGCACACGCGGACCGACTTGAGATTGTAGCGACTCACCCTTGGGTGCGACGAGATGGCGACCATCAGCGTGGGCACGGCGGGGAAGAGCGTCACCTTGAAGCGATCGATCACCATCATGACGTTCAAGACGTCGCGCGGATCTGGGATGAGCACCAAGGTGCTACCAGTCATGAGGCTCAGGTTCAGGCAGCAGGTCAGGCCAAAAGCGTGGAAGAGCGGCAGCGCTGCCAGGTTCACCTCGCACCCATCGCCGGTGATGGCCCAGAGGCGGTTCTGCTCCGCGTTCGTGACGAGGTTGCGGTGGGTCAGCATCGCGCCTTTGGAAATGCCCGTCGTGCCGCCCGAGTAGAGCAGGACAGCGAGGTCATCGAGCGCGATCGAATGCCTGACCGGCTTCTGGCCGCTGGGCACGGCGGACAAAGCCTCAGTCAGCCACTCGGCGCCCATCTCCCGATCGATGACGGCGCGGTGGCCTTCCTTCTTCTCCTTGGTCAGCGTGAACAGCGTGCGCAGCGTGAACGGGAAGTGCTCTTTGATGTTCGTCACGAACACGTGCTCGAGCTCGGTCTGCGCCTGGATGCGGTGGATGAGCGGGTAGAAGCGGCTGAGCACCAGGAGGGCTTTGGCGCCGCAGTCCTTGAGCTGATAGGCCGCCTCACGCGCCGAGTAGAGCGGATTGACTGGCACGGCGATGGCCCCGGCCTTGAGCGCGCCGAGGTAGCCGATGACGAACTGCGGGCAGTTGGGCATGAACAGCGCGACGCGGTCGCCCTTGGCGATGCCGCGCTGCTGCAGCACGACGGCGAAGCGGTCGGAAAGCGCATCGAGTTCGGCAAAGGTGATCTGGCTCGTGAAAAGCCGCCCGGCCGCCCGGACGGAGAGGGCCATAGCCGTGCGGTTCGGGAAGCGCTGGACGGTCTGATCGAAGAGCGCGTCGAGCGTGAACTGCGGTGGATTGACCTCGTGTGGAATGCCGGGGCCGTAGTGTTTGAGCCAGGGTTTGTCAGTCACGTGAGAGCTCCTGTTCGAAGGGCAGGCGCTCATGCGCCGCCAGCTAAAAAAGGCGGCGCTCCAAAGCGCGGGCAAGACTCTGGATCAACAGTCCGCGCTCGACTCTTTCTTCGCCCGTGACAGAGGCATGACCAGAGCTCTCTCCCTCTCCCGCCCCTCCCGCCGGGATTCCTCCTCCCGTTAAATGGGAGACGGGGTTCTCGAGAGTCGAATTGGATCTCGAACCTGACGAAACATCCCCAGGACTTATCCCTTAATTAGAATCGAGCACCGCGCAGGATGGGGAATGTCAGTCGAGGCGCGAGGCGGGAGCTGCCAGACGGACGTGAAGAGCGAAGCAACGATGACTGGCGTTTCACGGACGAGGGGGGCGATGGGGTAATTGATGGATAAGTCCTTATCGTGCCCCCCTCTCCCGCTTTTGTGGGAGAGAGCCCCCCGGAGGGGCGAGAGATGGGAAAAGAGCGAAATCTTGTCGTTTTTCCAAAAATTAAAGTTGACAGAGGCAGACGAGATCTCTAAAAGCCGCGCCGCTTTTTCGGGTCAAAAAAGTCCCGAGGAGAGGTGGCCGAGAGGCTGAAGGCACTGGTTTGCTAAACCAGCATACGGAGCAATCTGTATCAGGGGTTCAAATCCCCTCCTCTCCGCAGCGACCTCAAATCTCATAGACGTATCGAGCGCCTGTAGCTCAGCTGGATAGAGTATCGGACTACGAATCCGAGGGCCGAAGGTTCGAATCCTTCCAGGCGCGCCACTCAATGAAGACCCCATCGGAGCAACCCGGTGGGGTCTTCGTCTTTCCGGGCACCACTCCAGCAGGGTGCCGATCGCCGATGACCTCCCCAGCCTCCCGAACAGAGCTGCTGCGGCTGACGCAGCCAGAGTGGACCGAGCGCTTGGGCAGCTCGGATCGCGCTCGCGCCCTCGCGCGCTGGCTCTTCTCCGACGAGGCCAGGGCGCTGCTGACGCCGTCATTGGATCTGGACGCTGAGACGACGACGCCGATCGAACTCGCGATCCCCGAGCGCATCGACGGCGTGAGCCACCGCGTCCTCGATCCACTCCGCGCCTCGCTCGCCCTCACGGTGCCGCGCTGCCGCGCACGACACGTCTCGGACGATGGGACGATCAAATATGCCCTCTGCGTCGGAGGAGACGCGAGCATCGAGTCGGTCCTCATCCCAACGCGCGGTCGCAGCACGCTGTGCGTTTCGAGCCAGATTGGCTGCACACGGCGTTGCGCCTTTTGCGCGACGGCCCGCCTCGGCTTTTGCCGCAACCTGCGCGCAGAGGAGATCGTCGCCCAGTTCTGGCGCGCGCGATCGGACGCGCCGACTGCCTCGCCCCTGCGCAACGTCGTGTTCATGGGCATGGGCGAGCCGCTCGACAACCTCGACGAGGTCCTACGCGCCATCGACGTCCTGACGCAGCAGCCCGAGCCGCAGCTGTCGGCCCGCAACATCACCGTCTCGACCTCCGGCATCCTGCCCGGGATGGCGCGCCTGCTCAGCGAGAGCCGCGTGAACCTCGCGCTGTCGCTCAATGCCACGACCGACGAATGCCGCCGTGCCCTGATGCCGCAGACCGAAGCCTGGCCCATGACCGATCTCCTCGCGCTCCTGCGCAACGACGCGCGCATGAACCCGGGCCGCGACGTCTTCGTGGAGATGGTGCTCTTCGATGGCATCAACGACTCGGAGGATGATGCCCACCGCCTCGTCGCGCTCCTCTACGGCGTGAACGCGCGCGTGAACCTCATCGCCCACAACGCCTTTGACGGCAGCCCGTTTCGCCCAACGAGCGAGGCGCGGCTGCGGCGCTTCAAACAGATCGTCCTCGGTGCCGGGATTCGCTGCCTCACGCGCGTGCCCCGAGGCCAGGAGATCTCGGCGGCCTGTGGCCAACTCGCCCTACGACATCAGCATCGACCTCGGAATCCAGATCAGAACGGAGCGCCGCCCTTGCCATGACCGACGATTCGATTGCTTCGATGCTGATCCAGAACGCGCCTTCCCCTGCCCCAGCCGACCTTGCCATCCACTGCCGCGGCCTCGTCAAACGCTTCGGCAAGTTCACCGCTGTCGATGGCCTGGACCTCGACGTGCCCAGGGGCGCCTTCTTCGCCTTCATCGGGCCGAACGGCGCTGGCAAATCGACCACCATCGCCATGCTCACCGGCATCTATGGCGCGGACGCGGGCCGCATCGAAGTGCTCGGCCACGACATGCGGCGCGATCCCCTGCCAGCCAAGGCACGGGTCGGCGTCGTCTTCGAAGAGCTCGCGCTGTTCGAGCGCCTGACCGGCCGCCAATACCTCGCTTTCTGCGGCCAGATGTATGGGCTGACCCTCGACGAGGCCGAGGCGCGCGCCGTGGAACTGCTCGACCTCACCGAGCTCACCGAAAAGGCTGACAGCCTCGTCTCGGACTACTCCAAGGGCATGCGCCGCAGGCTCGCCATCGCGGCGGCCGTGATCCACGCGCCCGACCTGCTCTTCCTCGACGAGCCGTTCGAGGGCATCGACATCCTCGCGGGCGCGGTCATCCGCGAGCTGCTCAAGGCGCTCAAGCTCCAGGGAACCACGCTCTTGCTCACCACGCACGTGCTCGAGATCGCCGAGAAGCTCGCCACGCACGCTGGAGTGATCTCGCGCGGGAAGATCCTCGCCAGCGGCGCCATCGCCGAGCTCTACGCCGCCCATGAGGTCACCTCGCTCGACGAGCTGTTCGAGAAGCTCATCGGCGCCCCGCGCGCGGCCGGTGTCCACCTCTCCTTTCAGAACCAGAAGAAGCCATGAGCACGGATCGCCTCGCTGACCTGCGCGCCGAGATCTCGGACCTGAACCAGCGCCTGCTCGACCTCGTGGCCCAGCGCATCGCCAAGGTCGGCGAGGTGCGCGCGCTCAAGGCCGAGCTCGGGCTGCCCATGTTCGACCCCATGCGCGAGGCCCGCATGTTCGAGGAGCTCGTCCTGCGCCATGCCGGAGGTCCGCTGAGCGAGGCGGAGATCCGCGCCATCTTCCGGCCCATCTTCGAGATCTCGCTCGCGCACATGGAGGGCCGCGCATCGGGCGAGCTGCGCGTCTCACGCCTGCCAGGCGAACCCGATCGGCAGATCGCGATCGGTGACGCCAGACTCGGTGGCGCGATTCCACCGACCATCATCGCTGGCCCGTGCGCCGTGGAGAGCGAGGAACAGATCGAGGCCGTCGCGCGCGCGGTGGCCGCCCTCGGCTTCGAGTTCCTGCGCGGCGGCGCGTTCAAGCCCAGGACGAACCCCGACTCGTTCCAGGGGCTCGGCATCGAGGGCCTGCACCTGTTGCGCGCCGCGGCTGATCGTCATGGCCTGCGCGTGGTCAGCGAGGTGACTGGCCCACGCGAGCTCGAAGCCATGGGCGGCCTCGTCGATCTCTTCCAGGTCGGCGCGCGCAACATGGCCAACTACGAGCTGCTCAAAGAATTGGGCGCGGCGCGACAGCCCGTGCTGCTCAAGCGCTCGTTCGCGGCCACACTCGACGAGTTCCTGCTCGCCGCCGAATACCTGGCCAAATTCGGAGCGCGAGACATCGCCCTGTGCGAGCGCGGCATTCGGACGTTCGAGCGCGAGACACGCTTCACGCTCGACATCGCGGCCGTGCCACTGCTCAAGCAGAAGACGGCGCTCCCCCTGATCGTGGACGTGTCGCATGCGGCTGGTCGGCGCGACCTGGTGCTGCCGTTGGCCAAGGCTGCCCTGGCCGCTGGCGCCGATGGCCTCATGATCGAGGTCCACCCGTTTCCAGAGGCGGCCCTGAGCGACGCCGCGCACCAGTTGTCGATCGAGGCGTTCGCGCGATTCGTCGAGGAGATGCGGGCGACGCTTTCGATCAGAGACGATGCGCGTTTTCCCTAGGGCGTGTCCTCGATTCTCCTGCCCCTCCCCTCCCCCAATCCCCTGCTTGCCGGGCCAAGCGCGCGTCCACTACGAGGGCGCGTTTTTTTGGAGGGAG
>JAISIF010000194.1 GCA_031262165.1 Myxococcales bacterium
CCGTTCTCGCGGGCATAACGGACCGCCGCGATCTTGCCCTCGGTTCCGCGCACGCCAAAGCCGCCCGGAACGAGGATGGCGTCGAGGTCGCCCAAAACGCCTGCGACTTCGCCCGTCTCGAGATCGCCCGAATCGATGAAGTGTGGCTCCACTCGGCAGTCGTTCGCGATCCCGGCGTGGACGAGCGCCTCGTTGAGGCTCTTGTAGCTCTCGATCAGGCTCACGTATTTACCGACCACGCCGACGCGGACCGTGCCCTTTGCCGGGTGCTTGATCGTCTCAACGATCTCGGCCCAGCGGTCCATCTGTGGCGCGCGCGACCAGATGTTGAGGATTTCGGCGAGCTTCTCGTCCACGCCCTCCTCTTTGAAGGCCAGCGGCAACTCATAGATGGTCGGCACGTCGCGCGAGGTGAAGACCGAGCCGGGCTGCACCGAGCAGAAGAGCGCGAGCTTATCGCGCATGGCTTGGTCGATCTCACGGTCGGTGCGGCAGATGAGCATGTCGGGCTGGATGCCGATCTCGCGCAGCTTCATCACGGAGTGCTGGGTCGGCTTCGTCTTCAGCTCGCCCGCGGCAGGAATGTAGGGCAGCAGCGTCACGTGGACGTAGCAGACGTTCTCGGCGCCCACGTCGTAGCGCATCTGTCGGATGGCCTCGAGGAACGGCAGACTCTCGATGTCGCCGACCGTGCCACCCACCTCGGTGATGCACACGTCGAAATCGGTCGCCGTGCTACGGATGGCCGCTTTGATCTCGTCGGTGATGTGCGGGATCACCTGGACGGTGTTGCCCAGGTATTCGCCGCGCCGCTCCTTCTGGATGACCGCGTCGTAGATGCGACCGCTCGTATAGTTGTTGGCGCGGCTCAGGGGCGCGTGGGTGAAGCGCTCGTAGTGGCCGAGGTCGAGGTCGGTCTCGGCGCCGTCGTCCGTCACGAAGACCTCGCCGTGCTGGATGGGGCTCATCGTGCCTGGATCGACGTTGATGTAGGGGTCGAGCTTGAGGTGCGTGATCTCGAGCCCCCGGTTTTCGAGGAGAGCCCCGATCGACGCCGACGCCAGGCCCTTGCCCAGTGAGCTGACGACGCCACCCGTGACGAAGATGTATTTGGTCCGCTTGGCACGCATGAGACTGACTTTCCTTGCTGAGTTGGCTGACCGCCTCGACAAAAAGCGCTGCCCTTACCACCGGCGGGGGCGAGGGGGATCCCCAAAAAACCTATCCTGTGGACGATCGACCGATGCGTCCGAGTGGTCGGCATGAGCGCCTTCAGTCCTGCAGCGAGAGGCGTCGCGCGGCCTTGTCGAGATCCTCGGGCGTGTCCACGCCCAGGCTGCGATGATCGGTCAGGATGGTTCGGATGCGGTGGCCGTGTTCGAGGACGCGCAGCTGCTCCAGGCTCTCGGCCTGCTCGAGAGGCGTGCTCTCGAAGGTGGTCATCGTCTTCAGGAAGGCCTTGCGGTAGGCATAGACGCCGACGTGGACGAACAGCCCGGTCGAGCGGCGGCGCAGGTAGGGGATCGGCGAACGCGAAAAATAGAGCGCGTCACCGTTCAGCGCGCAGGCGACCTTGACCACGTTCGAATCGCTCTCCTCGCCATGTGTCAGGGGGCGCCGCAGCGTGGCCATCTGCACGCTCGGATCGTCGAAGGCGCCAAGCAGTGCCTCCAGGCACAGGGGATCGATGAGCGGCTCATCACCCTGCACGTTGAGGACGAGCTCGGTGTCGATGCCGCGCACCGCCTCGCACACACGGTCCGAGCCTGTCCGGCACTCGCCCGTCATGATCACACGCCCCTGGAACTGCTCGACGGTGGCCGCGATGCGCGCATCGTCGGTGGCGACCCACACCTGGTCGAGCCCGCGTGTCTGGAGGACCCGGGCATAGACATGCTGAATCATGGGCTTACCAGCGAGCAGCGCGAGCGGCTTGCCGGGGAATCTCGTCGAAGCGTAGCGAGCCGGGATCACAGCCACAGCGTGGAGCGCAGCCATCTCGGGAGTCCTCGATCTTTAAGGGGAGAGCGGAAAAGCCAAGGGCTCTCGGGTGGACGCTCGGTCCAGCGCAGCCTTGGGCGTTTGGGGCGCGCGCCTTTGCCGCCGATCTCCAACACCTGTCAATCGATGGCGACGAGCCGCGTCACGACGTTCGACTCTTCGCCGCGAGCGCCCCCGTTCACCTCCAAAAGCGATCAAAAAAAACCGCGACCGATGGCTCGCGGGCGTTCTGTAGAGATTTAGGACTTATCCCTCAATTATCCCGTCGCCCCGCTCGTCCGTGAAACGCCAGCCTTCGTTGCTTCGCTCTTCACTTCCGTCTGACATTCCCCGTCCTTCGCGGTGCAAAGGCCCTAATTGAGGGATAAGTCCTAAGGCTGCCCCAAGCTCCCATCCCGCAGCGCCTTCTTCAGCGCGAGGCGGAGGCAGAGCGCCGCCGCTGGCCAGAGCGCGACACAGAAGAGGAGGAGCACACCGATCGGACGAGCGAGCGCTCCCCAAGTGGCCGAGAGCAGGAGTGCGCCGCGCAGCCCTTCGAGGGCGTGGGTGGCGGGCAGGAGCAGCGAGAGCGGACGCAGTGCGCTGGGCAGCACCTCGACGGGATAGACGACGCCCGAGAGGAGATACGTGAGCGAGCCGAGCAGCCAGGCCAAGGGATCGCCGCGCTTGAACACGAGGACGAGCGAGGCCGAGAGCACGCCGAGCGCGAGGTGCGCGGCGAGGGTGAGGAACGCGATGAGGGCTGCCGCCAGGAGGTTGGCACCGGCGAGCGAGGCGGCCGCGCCAAAGACCCACGCGCCAAAGCAGAGGAACAGGCCTGCCTGAACCAGCGAGAGCAGCGACGGGTAGAGCGCGAGCATCAGGACGAGCCGAATGGGCGCAACCGGCGCGGCAAAGATGGCTTCGAGCCCACCGAGGAGCTGGAGCTCGCGGACCCGCCGGGCCACGCCCGAGAGAGCACCGCCCGTCATCACGGTGAAGGCAACGCCGATCAGAGCGAAGCCGAAGTAGTCCCCGTCGAACCGCGAGAGAAAGGGTGAGGCGCCGCCGAACGCGCGGCCCAGGAAGAACAGGCTCCAGAGCGAGAAGAAGATGGCCACGACGCGGAAGATCCAGTTGGCCCGGTAGGAAGCGTCGATGAGCGCGTCGCGCCGCAGGAAGGCCGCGCACGTCCGCAAGAGCGATGGGGCGAACGTCGCGGCGATTCGCGGTGTCTCTGCCATCGCATCCACTCGGTCCTCCTCGTCCACTCGCGCCACCCGCTCGCTTCCTTTCTCTCGATTCTCTCGATTCGCTCGATTCTCTCGATGCGGCATCGCCATCGTCAGTCGGTATCGGTGAGGCCGAATAGCGCGTGCGCCGCAGCGCGCACCTCGCTCCAGTTTCCAGTGGCAATCACGCGGCCCTGCGCCATCACGAGCACCCGATGACAGCGCCGCGCCTCGTCGAGGTCGTGTGTGATGAGAAGCACGGCGAGCCCCACCTGCGCGCAACGCGCGTCGAGCAGGGCGCGCACGCGCTCGGCCATCTTCGGGTCGAGCACGCGAGAGAGCTCGTCCAGGATCAGGAGCGACGGCTGGCCCAACAGCGCCTTACACAGCGAGATCTTGGCCTTCTCGCCTGCCGAGAGGGTCGCGACGCGGCGCCGCAACAAGTCGTGCGCGTCGAGCGCTTCCAGAGAAGGCGCGAGCGCGCGCTCCAGCGTTACGGTGGCCAGCCCATAGAGCCGCGCGTGAAAGCGCAGCGCCTCGATCGCCGTCAGGCGCGGGTGAAGCGCTGGGTCGTCGGGCCGCGCCAGAGCCACGTGCGCGTGGGCCGCGAGCTCTGCCACGTCGAGCTCGTCGAGCAGCGCCACGCCACTGTCGCGCAACGCCGTCCCGCAGACGACGCGCGCCAGCGTGGTCTTACCCGCGCCATTGGGCCCGATGAGCGCGACTTTTTCGCCCCGCGCGATCGTCAGCGTGCAGCCGTCGAGCGCCACCCTGGATTCGCGCCGCAAGGGTGCGCGCAACACGGCGCGCAGCGAGCGCGGCAATGGAAAGGATTTGTGGAGTGCTTCGATGCGCAGGGCAGGCGTCATGGACCGCGCCGTCTAGCAGCTCGCTCGACATGCGCCGTGAAAAAATCCCCACTTCACCGCTGCGAAAAACTTGAGCCGCTGCCCAACCGTGCCAGCATCCCCCGCCTTTTTCGGCCCCCCTCTTCACTTGGGAGAATCAGCGATGTTCACAGGCGTCAAAGTCTTCTCAGCGACCAAAATGCGCGAGCGCGAAGAGCTCGGCGACACCATCACGAACTGGGTCAAGCTCCACCCCGATCTCGAGATTGTCGATTACACGGTCGAGCAGTCTTCAGACAGCGAGTTCCACTGCCTGAGCATCGTGGTCTTTTTCCGAGATAGAGAGGCCGCCACGGCCTGAGTCGGCGGCTGCCGCCTCTCTCGAAAACAGGCGATGTCCGAGGGTGCTCCCTTTCGAGGGCGCGCCCTTTTTTCGTGTCCCGGCGCCAGAAGGCGCGCGCGGCGCCAAGCCGACCGCAGTCAGAAGGTCAGACGGAGGTTCGTCTGCCCATCGTAGGTGAACTCGCGCGAGAGATCGGCAGAGGGCAGTGGCTGCCGCGTCGCCGCCTCACGGCTCATCAGCTTCAGGTCCATGCGGTAGCGCCGCCCTTTCTGGAGGTGAGAGCGCACGGTGACGACCGATGGCGCTGGCGCGCGCTCGGAAAAGAAGAGCTCGCTTCGACGCACGAGCACCTCGTCCGGGAGCAGGACGAGCGCCACTTCCATCGAGTGAAGCCCTTGGGCACGCTCGCCGATCGCGAGTTCGAGCTCGACGCTGTTCGCCTGCCTGCCCAGGAGCCACAGCCCAGCACCGACGATCACGACGAGGGGCAGGAGGCGCAGCAGGCGGCGCCGGGTGGGGCTCGAAGCGCGCGGGGGCATCTGTTCCATCGGCTCCATTTGGCGCTCTCAGGTTGGGGTGCTCTTGGGAGGTTTGGCGGAGGAGGCGGCCACGCCTCTGGGCTCCGGCGGATCCCGGCAAATGCGAGGCTGCCCAAAGCTGACCTCGGGCCCCTTGCCCTCTGGGTTCAGCCGAATTTTGACCGTCATCTCGATGGCGATGCTGGAGAGCGCCTTGGAGATCTCCCGCTTGAGCGCGGGCGTCTCCAGGAAGTGCCTGAGCTCTTCTCCAACGAGCCGTCGGAGCTCGTCCTTGCCACGCTCGGCCTGCCCCAACGCCGAGCTCACGGCCTCCTTGGGGAGCTTCAAGTCCTTGAGGACAGAGCGGAGCCCTTCCTCGGTCATGATGGCCGCGCCCAGCCCCGTCACCACGGCCTTGCGCAGGACATCGGAGACCGAGCCGCCAAGACCGCGCTCCAAAACCGGTGACGGCACGGCCGAGTCCAGCTCTTCGTCGTCGAAGAGCTCCATTTCGACCTCGCCGATCACCTCCACCTCATGGTTCGACGATTTCGCACGCTTGCTCATTGGGTTTGCTCCCTTGCTCCCTTGCTTCATCGAGACCTCTCAGGACTCTCGTCCTAGCACTACAGTTGTAATCTAGATTTCACGTGAGCCTCTCTCGCGGCGGCTTGGTGAGCGCGTCGCCAATTGGACCAGGCGATAATGAATGCGGGTTCAATTTGGCATTGGGTAAGGC
>JAISIF010000200.1 GCA_031262165.1 Myxococcales bacterium
TCACGCGACCGGAGATGAAGGTCGAGCGCGTCAGCTACGAGGTGATGACGCCGTCGGCAGCGCGCGGCGCGCTCCAAGCCGTCTTCTGGAAACCGGAGTTCGACTGGCACATCCAGAAGATCACGGTCTGCAAACCCATCCGCTGGATGAGCTTTAGGCGCAACGAGGTGAAGGGTGTCCTCGTCCCTTCAGGCTCGGAGCACGAGAGCTTCATCGAGGACGATCGGACGCAGCGAAACACCGTGGCGCTGCGCGACGTGGACTACGTGGTCGAGGCGTTCTTCGAGCTCAAGTCGCCCGAGATCAGTGGCTCGAACAGCGTCGCCAAATACGTCGACCAATTCCTGCGGCGCATGAGGCGAGGACAGTTCTTCCACGCGCCCTGCTTTGGCTGTCGAGAGTTCGCTGCCCAGCTCTCACTCGCCGAAGAAGACGCCGTCCCGCACGGTGAGCTGAAGGATGTCAACCGCCCGCTCGGCTGGATGTTCTTCGACTTCGATTGGGAGACCTACACTCAGGAAAATCCCAAGCTGGCCAAGGATCCGGATGCCAAGATCAAGAACCCGCCGCAGCCGCTCTTCTTCGAGGCGCGCCTCGACAATGGCGTGCTCCACGTGCCGCCGATCCACGAGGTCAAGGCGCGCATGGCGCAGATGAAATCAATGCGAGCCGGGGAGGTGCGGCCATGATGCTCCAGGCGCTGTGCGCGTATGCCAAGCGGGCTGAACTGGTCGAGGACCCAGCGTTCGAGACGCGCGCGGTCGATTACAAGTTGGAGATCGACGCCGAAGGGCGCTTTTGCGGGCTGACCTCGCTCGAAGAGACCCAAGAGATCGAGCTGAAGAACGGCAAGAAGAAGCAACAGACCGTGCGCCGACAGATGGAGGGACTGCCCCTTTCCAAGAAGCGGGTGGGACTTCTGCCTTACTTTCTCGTCGACAACGCCGCTTACGTCCTGGGGACACCCAAGGCCGCTTCCAAAGAGGGCTTAGACAAGGCCGAGACCTATTTGGCGGCCTACCGCGATCTCCTTATCCAGGGCGCCATTGCCGATGTTCCGCAGATCGCTGCCTTTCTTCGATTCCTGGACAGTCCTGAGCAGAGAGCGCTCGCCGACCAAGAGCTCACCAGACTGGAAAGGAACAAGGCCGACAAGCGCGACGGAAAGATGCTCGTCCCCTCTGTGAACGGAGAGCTCCTGCACGACATCCCGGAAGTCCGCGATGCCTGGCGCCGCCACCTATCCAAAGAGCGAGCGAAGCTCCCAAAAGGGCTTTGTCTCGTGACTGGCAAAATGGGGCCGATCGAACTCAAACATCCAATCATCAAAAAACTCCCAGGAGCCCTACAGAAAGGAGCGCTCCTCATCTCGTTCGATAAAATCGCCTTTCAATCGCAGGGGTTCAAACAAGGTCAGAACGCCCAGGTTTCGCCGCTCGCAGCTCAGCTCTACAAGACGGCCATCAACCACCTAATCGCCCCAAAAAAAGGTGGGAAGGGACTCAACAGCGCGGTCAAGCTCGACGACGCGACTCTCGTGGCCTTGTGGACGCGCGAAGAAGCTCCCTGTGCCGATCTCACGCTCAGCGTGTTGGATTCCAACGCAGCGCCCAACTCGGACGAAGGCAAGGCGATCCTGGATGCCGTTTGGAAAGGGCGAGAGCAGCAGAGCGCCAAGGCCACGGCCTTCTACGCGGTCACGCTCTCTGGAAACGCCGCCCGCGTGATCATTCGCGACTGGATCGAGACGACCTCCGCGCACATCGCCAAAAATATCGCGCAGTGGTTCGAGGATCTGCAGCTCTCGGAAGAGCCCGAATTCTTCCCGCTCAAGCGCCTGATCCAATCGCTGGAAGCCATGCCAACCGCCAAAAAAGACAAGCGTGGGCTCAGCCCAATGCTCGCCTCGCAACTCTTCCGCTCGATCGTCCAAGGCGCGCCCCTACCTCGCTCCATGCTCCAGGCAACCCTGCAACGAATGCGTGTCCCGCCCACGCTCGATAAGAATGACAAACTCGATCCAAAGTATCGCTTCGCTCTCCAAGACCGCGTGGCACTCATCAAGGCCTCGCTCATCCGCCACTCATCCCCACACCTTCGCAAGGAGATCTCCGTGTCCCTCGATACCTCCAACCACGATCCCGCCTATCTGCTTGGCAGGCTCTTCGCCGTCCTCGAAAAGCTCCAGATCAATGCTTCCGGGCGCGGCAATGACCTGAACGCCACCATTCGCGATCGCTACTATGGCGCAGCGAGCAGCACGCCGAGCGCGGTCTTTGGTCGGCTCCTGAGCCTCTCGATGAACCACGCTTCGAAGCTCGGAGGCGAGGGTGTCTGGCTCGAAAAGATCAAAGGCGAGATCCTGAACGCCTTAGAGGCGAAGCCCTTGCCCCGCACGCTCTCCCTCGAAGACCAGGGCCTATTCGCCATTGGCTACTACCAGCAGCGTTCGAAGTTCTTCGAGAAGAAGAGCGCCGAGAAGCCAGCGGCGTAAACCTCCCCGAAATTCTTTCTTCCTCACCTCTCCCAACCCTCTTTCATCGAATGAATCCTCAGGAGTTCCCCATGTCTTCACCCGTCATCTCCAAGCGATACGACTTCGTCCTCTTCTTCGACGTCCAGGACGGCAACCCCAACGGCGATCCCGACGCTGGCAACCTGCCGCGCATCGATCCCGAAACTGGACGAGGTCTCGTCACCGACGTTTGCCTCAAGAGGAAGGTGCGCAACTACGTGCTCCTCAAGCAGAGCGGTGAGGCGCCTTACGACATCTTCATCAAGGAGAAGGCTGTCCTGAACGCGGCCATCGAGCAGGGCTACAAGTCCATCGGGCTCGATCGAAACGACAAGAACAAGGGCAAGGGTGAGGAGGTCGATCGCGCGCGTGTTGCCATGTGCAACCGCTACTTCGACGTGCGCACCTTTGGCGCAGTCATGAGCACAGGCGCGAATGCGGGCCAGGTGCGCGGCCCAGTGCAGCTCACGTTCGCACGGTCGATCGATTCCATCTTGAGCATGGAACATTCGATCACGCGCTGCGCTGTGGCCACCGAGGGTGAGGCCGACAAGCAGGACGGCGACAACCGCACGATGGGTCGCAAGGCGACGCTGCCCTATGGCCTTTACCGCGCCCACGGCTTTGTCTCCGCTGCACTGGCTGAGCGCAGCGTTGGGCGCCGCGCGCAGGGCACTGGTTTCAGCGAGGATGATCTCACGCTGTTCTGGGAGGCGCTGGAGCGCATGTTCGACCACGATCACAGCGCTGCCCGTGGCCTGATGTCCACGCGTGCCCTCGTCATCTTCGAGCACGAGGACAAGCTCGGAGACGCACCGGCTGCGGCGCTCTTCGACCGCGTCAAGGCAAAGGCCAAAGTCGATGTCCCGCGAAGCTGGTCCGACTACGTGGTCACTCTCGACGGAAAGGTGCTGGAGACCCTGCGCACGATCATCCCTGTCAAAGCGGCTGGTGAATGATGTGAGGCCCTGTTGAACTTTCGGCGGCGTCTGGTCGACACCGGACGTCGCCGATTCCTTTGAAGGCTTCCCAGAGGTCTCTCATGGCGATGGATGTCGAAGAAGATGATGCACTGCCGATCAGCGCGCTGTCACACTTGGTCTACTGCCCTCGGCGCGCCGCGCTCGTGAACCTGCTCGGCCACTGGGAAGACAACGTCTTCACGACGTCAGGGACGCTCCTCCACCAGCGTGTCGATTCCGGAGAGAAGAGCTCATCACCAGAGTTGAAGGTCCTGCGCTCAGTGAATGTCTATTCGAAGGCACTTGGTCTGCGCGGCATCATCGACGCTCTGGAGGTTCGCGCGCCACCAGCTCAGCCTCGATTCCTCGTCGTGGAGACGAAACGCAGCACGCGCAAAAGCCAATCGACCGAAGATGTCCAGGTCTGCGCGCAGTCGATGGCGCTCGAAGAGATGACGGACGAGTCGATTCTGGAGGCGGCCATCTTTCACGCGGGCTCCAAGCGGCGGCGCATGGTGAAGCTGACCGAGGCGCTGCGAACGCGGACTCAGGAGGCCGCGGCAGAGCTTCACCACATCGTTCGCGATCGGATCGTTCCGGCGGCGCTCAATGACGCACGCTGCCGCGACTGCGCCCAGAACGGCACATGTCAGCCGGCGAATCACCCACAATCGCTCCAGAGTGCTCTCGAATCGCTCTGGAAGTGAGGACTCCTCGATGACAACGAACGTGCTCAACACGCTCTATGTGACGACCGACGATGCGCGCGTTCACCTGGAGGGAGAAACCCTCCGCGTGGTGATCGACAACGAAAAGAAGGCTCAGGTGCCGATGCACCACCTCGCCTCGCTCGTCGTGATGGCGCGCGTGTTCGTCACGCCAGAAGCCATGGCCGCCTGCGCCGATGCAGGAATCAGCGTGGTCTTCCTGACTGGAACGGGCCGCTTTCAGGCGCGCGTCGAAGGCAATCTCTCACGGGCATCGATGCTCCGACGAGAGCAGTATCGGGCGGCAGATGATCCGACTCGAACGCTGAGCCTGGCGCGGGCCTGCGTGGCAGGAAAGATCGCGAACACCCGAACATTCCTACTCAAGGCGCGGCGCACGCGTGCCGAAGAAGCTGGCTCCCGGCGCTTTGACGATGCCTGCGCGCGCCTCCTGGAGCTGGGGCGCCACGTCTTGCAGGCTGAACAGATGGATCAATTGCGCGGAATGGAGGGCGAGGCTGCGTCGCATTATTTCGATCTATTCGACGCCATCATCGATCGTGAGGAAATGCGCTTTGAGAAGCGCACTCGTCGCCCTCCATTGAATCCCGTAAATGCCCTACTTTCTTTTGGTTATTCATTGCTGGCGGCAGATTGTCAGAGCGCCTTGCAATCGGCAAATCTGGATCCCTCGGTTGGATATTTACATGTGGAACGACCGGGACGCCCCGCGCTCGCTCTGGATTTGATGGAAGAGCTGCGAACACCCATCGTCGATCGAATGGTCGTCTCGATATTGAGGCTGGGACAATTCAAGCCGGACGATTTCGAATCATTGCCGACAGGTGAATGGCGAATGAAGGACGCCGCCCGAAAGAAATTCCTCATTGAATATCAACAACGGAAACGCGACGAGGTTACTCACCCGCTGGCAGCGAATCCAATTCCCTGGGGAATGGTCCCTCTCTTACAGGCGAGATTGATGGCCAGAGCGATTCGAGAAGAAACCGAATACATTCCGTTTCTTTTGAAATGAATAAAAGAGAGTTTCATGAAAATCATCGTTAGCTACGATGTCGCCACGACAACCCCCAATGGCCGCAAACGCCTGCGTAGAGTCGCCAAATCCTGCCAAAACTATGGTGTGCGCGTTCAATTCTCTGTCTTTGAATGCTCTGTTGCACCAAAAGATTGGCTAAAACTTCGAGCGAGTCTGCTATCAATCATCAATGAAGAAGAGGACAGCTTACGATTTTGGTTTCTGGGCGACGACGAAGCCCAGAAGACCGAGCATCACGGCGTCAGAAAACCGTTAGATTTGGATGGACCTCTTGTCTTTTAGAACGCGCTTCTCTAAAAAGCCTGCCGCTCAGCGCCAACCTGAAGTGATTTGAAATTCCCTCTAGGCTGGCGTTGTCCTTTTTCATAGGGCTTTATTGAAGCCCCGCTTCGGCTCCCAGGCGCCTTCGACTCATGGCAGTATTCCCCGGGATCAAACCGGGGCTTTATTGAAGCAGCATTTCTTTCTTGCTTTCTCCCTCACGAATGTAATTTGTATTCCCCGGGATCAAACCGGGGCTTTATTGAAGCGAGAAGAGCTTGATCTTCGCCATCAGCAATTGTTGAAGTATTC
>JAISIF010000207.1 GCA_031262165.1 Myxococcales bacterium
GAGCCCGGCAAAGTCGCGCTCGATCGCAGGTGCTTCGAACCCAGCGCTGGCCAGCAGGGCCAGGAGCGCCGCGCCCTGGTCCTCGCCGATCTCCAGGCACAGGGTAGCGCCCGGTTTCAGGAAGGCTGGCGCCTGCTCGACGATCGCTTTCAGGAGATCGAGCCCAGCCTCACCGCCGTCGAGCGCCATCGCTGGCTCGCGCTGGACCTCGGGAGAGAGCTTCGCGATCTGGGCGCGCGGCACGTAGGGCGGGTTTGACACGACGAGGTCGAAGCGCCGGTCGGTCGGCACGGGTGCGAACAGATCGCCCTCCAGAAATTCGACGCGCGCCTCGACCCCGATCGAACGCGCATTGTGGCGAGCCACGTCGAGCGCGCCCAGTGACAGATCGGTCGCGACGAGCACCACGTCTGGCCGCTCGGCGAGCAGCGTGAGCCCGAGGCAACCCGAGCCCGTGCACAGATCGAGGACCGCCACCTCATCGCCCTCCGATCCTGGGGATGGCAGGCAGGCGAGCGCCGCCTCGACGAGGTGCTCGGTCTCGGGGCGAGGGATGAGCACGCGCGCATCGACGCTGAACGGCCGCCCGAAAAACACGCGCGATCCGGTCAGGTAGTGGGTCGGTTCGCGCGCTGCCCGGCGCTGGACCAGCTCGCGAAAGCGAACGCGCTCGCCCTCATCGATGGGCCGATCGAACTCGACGTAGAGGCGGACGCGATCCACGCCGAGCGCGTGGGCGAGCAGAAGATCGGCCGTGAGGCGCGGGCTGTCGATGCCCTTGCGCGTGAAAAAATCGCTCGTCCACAGGAGCAAGCGCTGAATCGTCCAGACATCCGTCACCGCAGTTTTCACCTCGAAGTTCAATCGTTCGTCGTTTGTGGAGAGAGGGAATCGGGATTCGTAGGGGCGATCTCCTGTGGTCGCCCTGTCGATGGGCAACACGCTTGCGACGGGCAGGCACAGGGGCCTGCCCCGACAAATGCCCGTCGCAATGCCCAATGTCTGACGAGCCACTCACCCGCTGATGCGGAAGTCGCGGATGCGGACGATGCCATCGGCGAGCGGCGGCGCGTCGTTGCGGTGCTGGGTCAGCAGGAACATCGACACCGCGCCAGGAAAGAGCTTCTGCAGCAGGTTGCTGTTGGCCGGTTCGTTTTCGAAGATGGCCACGACCTCGCCGAGACGATCGAGGTAAGCGGCGACGCTCTCCTTGAAGATGCCGTCGTCCTCGTTGAAGTCCTTCTTGGTCATCGTCATCGTGCCCACGACGCCGACCGGGAAGCCGCACATGCGCAGCGTCTCGGTCAGGCCCACCAGCATCCCGACGTCGCGACCGGTCAGGTAGATCACGGTCGCACCCGCCTCATAGACCTGGGAGACGAAACTCTTGGCGCCGGGCAGCGGGAGATCGAAGCGCTGGTATTCGTCGGTGAAGAAGCGCTTGGCCCACTGCTCGGTGACGAGTTCACGCTCGCGCTCGTCCGTGACCCCGAGGAGGTCGAGCGTGGCCAGGGGCCCGTATTGGATGAGCGAAAGGTCCTGGAGCACGTGGCCGTCCACGGCCTGGACGAGCTGAGGCAGCTCCGCCTCGAACTGATCCGCGATCTGGCGCAGGATGTAGGCAGTGCGCGGGCGGTTGTCGAAGAGCGTCCCGTCGAGGTCGAAGATGGCCAACGACGACGACTGACGCGAGGTCTTGGCCTGGATGCGATCGAGGATCCGCTGGAGGTGCGCGTTCTGGCGCTGCTGATCGTCCTGAGTCCATGTGGTCGTGAGGGCTTCGGTCATGGCTGATGGTCTCCTCTCAAAAAAAAAGCAGCGCCGCACGCTCTCGATCCGACTGAGCCTGGGCCGCCGAAAAAAGGCGCGGAGAGTGGCAGCCGTTTGCCGAAAAACAAGCTCCTAAAATTCCTGGTTTTCCACCTTGCTCGGCGCGCTGGCCTGGGGCAGGCCGCCCGCCCGTTTCAGCCAAAAAACCTCGGCTCAGACGACGGGCTTCAGCTGGTTTCAAAGGGCCTGTCCTCGATTTCGGACCGCCGGGTTCAGACGCGAGCCTGGTTCACGAACCAGGTTCAGAAGATCGAAGAGGTCGGCGTGGTGACGATGACGAGAGAGGGTGAGTGGCCATCGGGCGCAGGGGCTGGGGCTGGCGTCGCGGGTGAACATGGGAGCGTTCGGCTCATCGGCACGAGCAAGGGTATGGTGAAGCTCGGCGAACAGATCCGCCGCGCGGCCGCGTCGCCCGCGACCGTGCTCGTCATCGGCGAGAGCGGCACGGGCAAGGAGCTCGTCGCGCGCGCCATCCACGCGCTGTCCAGCAGGCGGCGCAATCCCTTAGTGGCCGTGAACTGCGCGGCCCTGACCGATCCCCTCCTGGACAGCGAGCTGTTCGGCCACGCCAAAGGCGCCTTCACCGGCGCGATGCGCGCGCGGCGTGGCCTGTTCGAAGAGGCGGACGGCGGCACCCTGTTCATCGACGAGATCTCCGAGACGAGTCCGACCTTCCAGGCCAAGCTCCTGCGCGCGCTTCAGGAGCGCGAGATCCGGCGCGTGGGCGAGAACGGGCCGATCCAAGTGGACGCCCGCATCGTGGCCGCGACCAACCAGGACCTCGCGCTCGCCGTCGCGGAGCAGCGCTTTCGCAAGGATCTCTTTTACAGACTCAGCGTGGTTCCGCTGCACGTCCCGCCGCTGCGCGAGCGCACCGAGGACATCGCGCTGCTCGCCCGCCACTTCCTCGACCGCTGCGCCGCGCGCCTGGATCGCGGCTTCGTCCTGACAGCGGCAGCGCTCGAACACCTGCAGCGCTGGGATTACCCCGGCAATGTCCGGGAGCTCGAAAACGCCATCGAGCGCGCCGTTGCCCTGGCCGCCTCGGACGTGCTCACACCCGACGACTTTCCGTTCGCCTCGCCACCGACACCAATACCGGCACCCGCACCAACGCCGACTCAGCCAGCGCTTCGATCGCAAGTCGAACCTGAAGCCGAAGTCGCCAACCAGCCGCCAGTCGGGCTCGCCGAAGCGCTGAAGCGGGCAGAGCGCCAGATCATCCTGGCTGCCTTGGTCCGATCGCCCGGCAACCTCGCCGCGGTCGCCCAGGAGCTGAAGATCTCCTCGACGACGCTGTGGCGAAAAATGCGGCGGCTGGGGCTGTCCGGCCCCGCGCCCCATCTCCACGAGGAGACGTAGGCTGGGTTGAAACGAAGCGAACCCCTGCAGCACGAACCGGCTCCGACGCTTTGGAGGTCGTGCAGGCGCGCAAACGTCTCCTGCTGGAGGGTTGAGGGTTTCACAGCATTGGCGAGGTGGCGTGAACGCTCGATGCTGGGCTTCTGCTTCGCTCCAACCCTGCCCAGCCCACGATGACTACGGCGACGGATGGCTGTCGGGGGTGGGGGCGTCGTCACATCACCACGAGTAGCCCCTGAACACGAGCGCGCCCCAAGTGTTCACTGCCACGCCCAGCGCGGCCAGGCCGATGAACAGGCCGCTCTTGATGGAGCGGCCGCCGAGCGCGAGCAACAGGACGAGGTAGGGCGTGTAGTCGAGGCTGAACCTGAACCCGAACTGCATGTAGCCGTCGTTCTGGTAGAACAATCCGGGCAGGGCCACGCACGCCACGCTCGCCCACAGCGCCCAGTGCAGACGCGGCCGCACCTTTGGAAAGAAGAGCAGGATGAAGAGCGGCGTGGTCAGCAGCAGGCTCATGCCGTGTGGATCGTAGCCCAGGCGGAGCGGGTCGAAGCTGATGGTTGGCACATTGAGAAACGCCGCCTTCAAGTTGCGCGGCAGGTAGTGCAGGTCGAATAGGCCCCAGCGCGCGATGTCGGCGTTGACGCGGTTGTTCCAGAACAGGCGGTGCCCGAACTCGGTGACGCTGCCGAACCGCGCCCAGTTGAACGCCATGTGCGCGAGCGCGAGCGGCAGGGCTCCGGCCACGAACAGGGAGAGCTTCTTGAGCTTGTCGCGCGCGTCCTGCCGCAGTGCCGCGAGGCTCGGCCTGCCCTCGGGCCACAGCACCTCGAACAGGAAGAACACGGCCGCGAACATGAGCGGCGTCCGCGTCAGCGTGGCCATCGAATAGAAGAGCCCAGCGAGCAGCGGGTGGCGCGCGCGGACGGCGGTCAGCAGATACAGGCAGGTGAGCCCCACGCCCATGACCTCGGCCGTGAACCAGACCTCGCCGCGGATCGCGCAGTAGAAGAACAGCGTCCCGAACCCGAGGATGGCCGCAAAGGCGGTACACGCGCGCTCGCTGCGATCGAGCTCGCCGCGCCGCCTGAGGACGAGGAGCAGGGTCAGGAAGAGCGCAAGCGACAGCGCGCCCACGGCGACCGTGAACGAGGTGTCGTTGAAGCGGTAGCCGAAGAAGGCCACGAAGGGCGTCATCACGAGCGCGGGGAACGCCGGAAAGCTGACGAAGTAGCGCCCGCCGATGCGCACCCAGTCTTCGAGGTTGGGCGGATCATCGACCAGGGCAAGGGAGCCTTCGAGGAACGCTTGCGCCTGCCAGATGAAGTGCGGCGCCTTGCTCTGGTGCAAGAAGCGGTGGCCTGAGAACAGCGCGAGGATCGCGAAGGCGGCCACGGCAAAGCCGAGGACCAGGAGGAGCGATCGACGGTTCGCGGCAATCCAGGCCATGAGGCGAGGGAGAGCATCCGCTCCAGGAGGCGCGCTCGGAGAAGGCGAAGGAGGCAAAGACATGGTGTGCGCTCAGCCCGCAAATCTCGGTTCAGGCTGGTTGGAAAATATCAGGGCGTTCGGGGGCTGTTTTGGGCTGTCGAATGCCGACCGCAGGACGACGCTTGCGTCGATGCAGAGAAGTCAATGGATTCAAGAGTGACTGCAGGCCATCGACGAGCCCCCTCTCCCGTCAAACGGGAGAGGAATTTTTTCAGTCTGTTTCATTTGGAAAAATATCCCGGGTCATCCGCGTTCTCTTCCCTCTCCCGAAGGCGGGAGAAGGCGGACACGGCGTGCCGGGAGAGGGCAAAACGGCTTCACTTGCTGGCATCGACGTCTGGGCCGCCCCCACAGAACCGCATCGTTCCGAATCGACATCGCCAGAACTCGGTTGCTCTCAGCCGCCCTCGCGCTCCACGTCGATGAGCTCGTAGTCCCGCGTTCCGAGGCCGAGCTTCTCGGCGCGATCGATCTGCACGCTGAAGTCGATGTCGTAGGCATGGTGCCTGAGCGAACCGCCGAGCCGCGCTTCGATGAGATCGATCGTGGCGCGCTCGATGGCCACGGGATCGCTCGATGCCAGGATGCCCAGCGCGTCGATGAGCACGTCCTGTTTGGATGAGGGCGCGCAGTCGCACTCCCGGCCCACGTCGTGGATGAAGTTCATGTAGCCGATGCGACTCTTCATGAGCTCGATGATGCCCGCGGCCTGCTCGATCATGCGCTCCTGCATGAGCGTCGATTGGCTCGCCCACTCGAAGGTGACCGCGTCCGCGCGGCAGCAGGCGAGGCACTCGCCACAGCCGATACACGTGTCTGGATCGATCGCCGCGCAGCCATCCGCGCCCAGGTCGATGGCGCTCACCGGACACCACTTCGCGCACACGCCGCAGCCACGGCAGTCGGCCTCGTTCACGAACGGCCTGACCACCGCGTGCTGGTAGAGCTTGCCCTTGCGGCTCGACAGCCCCATCCCGAGGTTTTTGAGCGCGCAGCCAAAGCCAGCGGCGACGTGGCCGGTCGCGTGGCTCAGCGCGAGGAGCGCGTTGGTGTTGGCGAGCCCTTGCGCGACGCGGACGCTCTTGCCGCCGAGCTGGGGCAGGGCCACCTCGATCTCGTCGCGGCCAGTCAGGCCATCGCTGAAGAGCGTCGGGATGCCAGTGGCCTCGATCCCAAAGCCGTGGCGATGGGCGAGCAGCGCGTGGTCCGCGGCGTTGGCGCGCTCGCCAGCGTAGAGCGTGCTCGTCTCTGTCCAGAACGGCTTGGTCTTGCGGGCCTGGAGGCGAGCGATGAGCGAGCGCAGCCAGGCAGGCCGAATGAAGTTGTGGTTGCCCTCCTCACCGAAGTGGATCTTGAGGGCCACGAGATCGCCCTCGGCGACGAGGTCGATGAAGCCCGCCGCGTCGAACAGGCGCGCGACCTTCTCGTCGATGCGAGCGGATGATTCGCCTGGCGTGAGCGGGGCAAAGAAGACCTTGGAAGCCATGACGTTTCTCCTCGAAGTGCGTGGGTGAGAGGGAGCTCAGCGATCGTCGGACGCTTGCTCAGGCTGCCGCGCCATCTCCTGCTCGATGAGCTCGATCAGTCGTTGGGTAGATGGCAGGCCGACGATGCGGCGACCGTTCAGGAAAGAGGTCGGCGTTGCCTGGACGTGGAGCGCCACACCCTGCGCCTGATCACGCAGGATCCGATCGAGGGGCGGCTGTGACGCCTGGCAGACGTGGAAGGCCGCCATGTCGAGATCGAGAGCCTCGGCATGTTCGACGAGCGCGTCTTCACTCAGGCTGGCCTCTGAGGCGACGAGGCGATCGAGCATCTCCCAGAAGCGGCCCTGCGCGCGGGCACACTCGACCGCGATGGCAGCGGGCATGGCGCGTGTGTGAATCGCGGGAACCGGGAAGTGCTTGAAGACGAGCTGGAGGTCGTCCGGGTAGCGCTCGAGGAGGTCCGTCGAACGACGCAGAGCGGTCGCGCAGTAGGGACACTGGATGTCGATGAACTCGACGAGCACGACCGAGGGCCTACTCGCCCCGCGCGCTGGAGAATCGGAGAGGTCGATTTCGTAGCGCGTCGTGTCCTCGGCGATCTCCTCGGCACAGCCAGCGATGAGGCCAAGGCCGACGGCAAGGAGGAGGAGCAGGGCGGCGCAGCGACGGGCACCAAGACGGGACAGGGCAGAGGTGCGCATCAAAGTCGGGCCGCCTTCACGTCTGACCAAAGTGGGTGCGCTCGCCAGTCCTCAGGGGCGCCCATCGCGCGAAGAATGCCGGACGCCTGGCGATCGAGGAGGTCGAAGAGCCGCATTGCCCACGCATCGCAGCGCTCATCGGTGCGCGTGACGTGGCGCAGCAGATAGAGGAGAAAATAGACGCGCGAGTTGTCGATCTGCTCGGGCCAGCGCCCTTGGCCGTTCGGAAACTTTGGCCTGACGCCGAGCACGCGGTTCCAGAGGCGGCCATGGTGCGCGCAGATGTTTCGAATGTGCGAGAGCGCGTGGATGAAGGACTCGGCGTCGCCCGCCGAAAATCCCCATTGCTTGGCGATGGTGCTCTTTTGGTCGGCTGGCATCATGGCGAAGAGCTTGGAGAGCGTTCCGAACGCGATGAGCTCAGAGGCCATCCAGATGGGGAGCTTGGGGAAGCCTTCGTATTTTTGGCGGTAGTGCTCGACGAAGGTCTCCTTGGCGCGCTCCGACTCCTTGCGCAGCGCCACCAGCCACTCGGCATGATCGAAGGCCCTGGGGCTTTCGAAGTTCTTCGCGTCCATGTGGGCAAAGGCGCCGAAGGCATGGCCGAGCGCATAGGTGACGGCAGTCCTGAGCGCGATCTCGACGCGCTCGATGGCATCGAAGAAGAGGACGCGCAGCTCCCGGTCGAGTTCGTAGAGCACGACGGCTCGATCGAAGGAGGTGCCCTTCACGAAATCGTCACTCGGAACGCCGCTCTCTGTCGGGCGCCGGAAGGGGTGCCAATAGGCGCTGAGTCGATAGTAGCTGACGCGCTCCAAGACGCTGAGCGCCCGCGCCCTGTCCTCGACCACGAGCCCGCGCCGAATGAGCTGATCGAGCTGGTCCTCGAAGGTGAGCGCGGGTTTGTCATAGGAGACGAGGGGCATCGCGAAGAGCTCGGACGAAACGTGGGCAAAAAAAACCCGCCCGCGTGATCCTTTCGGCTCAGAGGCGGACGGGTGTGTTGCCTTGGGCCCCTAACGGAATCGCAACCAACGCGTCAAGCCCCCTTTCAAACGATCGCGGGCCCCGTCGGCATCCATAGGGACGAGGCGCGCCTTGCGCCGTCGAGATTGGTCAGCTCTCTCTTTGAAGTCGAATGTCCTTCCTGAGAGGGAAAGCGCTCCTTTGCTGACCAGTCTCGCGTCGTCGGCGATCGATCAGATCAGTCAGCTCACCCGAGCGTCTCGACCTGCACCACATGGCGCTGACCATTGACGGTCATCATGAAATCGACGGTCTTGCCGGGCGCTGCCACCGAGGCCTGCCCTGGGACGCTCGCCTGAGGCGTGGGCGCTGCGGCTGTTGTTGCTGATGCTGATGCGGCGGGCTTCACCGTTGGATCGATCGGCCCCAGAGGACGCGTCTTGAAGAACTTGGGCGCAACCTGCGGGAAGCACGCATAGGTCAGCACGTCCTCGTCACTGCCATTGAAGCCTTCGAGCTTCATGGCCTCGGCCTTCAGATCGTCGAACTTCTCATGGATGAGGTCAGCCGGACGCACGCTGATGGGCTTCTTGCCCGACTTCTGCTCGGCGATGGCGACCACCTCTGGGTTCGGCGGCGCGATGTTCTTGCCGTAGTAGCCGAGCACGAGATCCTGGAACTCGCCGCTCATCTGCTTGTAGCGACCCATCAGCACATTGAGCACGGCCTGCGTGCCCACGATCTGGCTCGATGGCGTGACGAGTGGTGGGTAGCCCGCGTCCTTGCGCACGCGCGGCACCTCGTCGAGAACCTCCTGGAGCCGGTGGCCAGCCTTCTGCTGCTTGAGTTGGGATTCGAGGTTCGAGAGCATCCCGCCCGGAATCTGACTGAGGAAGAGGTCTGTATCGGCGCCTACGGTCTTGGTGATGAATTCGCGGTATTTGGGCAGCACCTGTTTGAAATGGTCGCGCGCGCGCAGGATGGGCTTGATGTCGAGCCCCGTCTCGTAGCCAGTGCCCTCCAGCATCTCGTGGAGGCTCTCGGTCGGGTTGTGACCAGTGCCGAGCGACAGCGCACTGATGGAGGTGTCCACGCCATCGCAACCCGCCTCGATGGCCTTCATGAGCGCCACCATGGTCACGCCGGTCGTCGCGTGGCTATGCAGGTGCACGGGAATCTTCACTTTGGCCTTGATGGCCTTGACCAGATCGTAGGCAGCCTGGGGCTTGATGAGTGCTGCCATGTCTTTGATGCAGATCGAGTCGCAGCCCATTGCCTCGAGCTCCTGCGCGAGATTGGCAAAGGCATCGAGCGTGTGGACCGGGCTGACGGTGTAGCTGATGGTGCCCTGAGCGTGCTTACCAGCCTTCTTCACCGCGGCGATGGAACGCTGGAGGTTGCGGGGATCGTTGAGAGCGTCGAACACGCGGAACACGTCCACGCCGTTTTCGGCAGCCTTCATCACGAAGCGATCGACGATCTCGTCGCCGTAGTGGCGGTAGCCGAGCAGGTTCTGGCCGCGCAGCAGCATCTGGAGCGGCGTCTTGGGCATCAGCTTCTTGAAGTTGCGCAGCCGTTCCCATGGATCCTCGTTGAGGAAGCGGATGCACGAGTCGAACGTCGCGCCTCCCCAGCATTCGATCGACCAGTAGCCTGCAACGTCGAGGTCCGGACAGGCGGGCGCCATGTCGGCGAAAGTCATGCGAGTGGCCATCAGGCTCTGGTGCGCATCGCGGAGGATCAGGTCGGTGACATTGATCTTTTTCATTCAGAAGAATTCCTTTCGAGTGATGCACCCGGTGCGCATCAAAAAAGCCGCGGGCTTCTAGGACAAACCCTTGGGCTGGGGCAAGGCATTCCGGAACAAAGGAATGGGGGGAGGCTGGTTCCATAAGGAGATGATTGAATGCAATTTTATGGATTAGAGATTAGGTATACGGCCACATTATTTGAAACAAATAAGAATCATCTAGCAAAGCTAGCACTACAGTTGCAGTTTTCGTCATAGAATGAGAAGTCGTTCAGCGCCATTGATTCGGGTGTTCGACACATCTTTAAAGGCACATTTTAGCACTACAGTTGCTGTTTTCGTTTTGAGATGATCCCAACTAGCTCTGCCAGAGGGAAGCCGATTGATGGCGACCTCTATATTCTGCGGATTCCCAGGCGATAGAAGTCAATCGCAACTGTAGTATTAGGGCCTGTTTGAAAATCATGCGAGCCAGACTTTGATGGCGGCGAAGAGGACAAACCCCAGAAAATTGACGGCGTTTTTTTCGTAGCGCGTAGCGACTCGCCGGAATTCTTTGATTTTACAGAAGAAATTCTCGACCAAATGCCGCTCTTTATAAAGGTGTTTGTCTATTTCGCGCTTGTGAATACGGTTTCTCTTCGATGGAATAACGGAATTCATTCCTTTTGCTGCAATGGCCACAATGATTTTGTCCGAGTCGTAGCCTTTGTCGGCAATAAAATTTTCGCCCTGAGCTTTTTCAATAAGTGCGGGCGCTTCGGTCGCGTCATGCA
>JAISIF010000208.1 GCA_031262165.1 Myxococcales bacterium
CTCAATCCCTCAATCCCTCAATCCCTCAATCCCTCAATCCCTCAATCCCTCAATCCCTCAATCCCTCAATCCCTCAATCCCTCAATCCCTCAATCCCTCAATCCCTCAATCCCTCAATAAAAATAACATTAAGTTGGTTGGCTGTAGAGATTGGTTGGTTTTCAAAATACTCCGTTCCCGAACGTCAGAGGATTTTGAAATCAATACGTTTGACGCCGTATCAGCTGTTGATGGCGCCTTTGTGCGCGCAGCAGCGCATGGCGAGGCGGGATTTATCCGTTTGGTGGCGCTGGATTCTATTGGCGCCAACAATGGATCGTCTGTGCGGTAATTGGAATTCTCGCCGACGAATGGTTCGTGGGCGAGAGGTTGTTGGAATGAAATGGCCAGAAGTATTTCGCAGATCACACAAATGAGCAGTCTAAACCGCTATATCTTTGTTCTTTTTGACAAAAGAAAGGGAAATCATGGATACCTTGATTGATTATTATGGCTCGAAAAAGGATGAGCTTAAGGAGAAAATCAATTTTACCTCTTCAACAAAAGAGATTCAGGAGATTTTACAGGATGAGTTCAAGACACTAGAGGATAAGTGTATTAAAGGGTTAACGAAAGCACAGCGCCAGATTGCGGAAAAGATGCTTGATGGGGTTCGACAATCATTGGACCTGTTGTCCTTTGTGGAACTTGTATCAAACGATCAAGCAGTAGAAAATTCACAGGACAGCAAAAAAGAAAAACCATGGATTAAGGAAGGTAAATGGTTCAGCTACTCGTACAAATTAGAAATTTTTAAAGAAGCTGATGATAAAACTAATACAGTCCCCGATTCCTCCTATGAAGTTCAATTTGATTCCGAGAAGTTGCTTTCATATATTGAATACTCTTTAGAAATTATTGATGATGTCGTGAAAGAATATAATGATGTCGTGAAAAAATATGATGCTCTTGCGAACCAGCCAGCACATGTTCCAGAATTGAAAGATCACCGTAATGTGATTGAGTTTTTGCAATCACTGCATGGAGAATCCGAACAAAAACAAATGGATAAGATCTCTTCGCTGTTGTTCGCATGTGGCATTCGAACTCGCAAATTCTGCTCTCCGAGAAATGACGAACAAAATCAGTTTTTTGATTTTGAGCCAAGCCTCGATCCGGAGGCACGCGAATATCAGCAGGAACTACCTGCTTTGATTTCAAGCAAAGATGGCAAACTTCTCTTGCGTGGGCGTGTCACCGAACCGGCAGACAAATATAAATAATGTCTAGCCAATAGCACTTGGAGCTTGAGATCTGAATGAATAAACAATGACTTCACAAGGAGTAGTGAAATGAATGAAGAAGTTATCGGTTTTGATCTTGGACATGGGGAAACGGCACTTGCCCGTGTTGTTGTTAACGACTCAAATAAGGCTAACAGCTCAGATGAACCTGGTATGCTAGGGATTGGAACGGGTCCAAATAAAAAAAATCAAACCACTGCGATAGGTTATTATTCTGATGAGAGGATATTGATTGGCGATGAGGCTCTCAGAGACCCCAACATCTGTAAGTCATTTATCGCTTTCAAGAAACGACCTCTCCCGCAACAGCAGGATGAAGCATATGAAAAACTGATGAAAGATTATATTTCATCAATTTATCAAGGATTAGTGAAAGATGGGGAAATAAGAGAGGCTTCGAAATTTATAGTAGGCTGTCCCTCTGAATGGACTAAGGATGAAAGGGTTATCGAAAAATATACAGAAATATTCAAAAGTGCAGGCCTTTTGGATGTAACTGTTGTCTCTGAATCTAGGGCAGCACTTATCCAGATGTTAGAAAAAGAAGGTCTTGATCGAAAAACGAATCGGAGTGTTCTAGTTATTGATGTCGGTTCATCTACAGTCGATTTTACCCTGCTAGATCTTCAAGAAAAGAACTCCAAACCATACGACACTGGAAGGCAGTTGGGGGCGGCACTCATTGAAAAGGCGCTTTTTCAGCATATTCTTGAAAAGCAAGAATCTCGTGCAGAGTTGGAAAATATATTTTCCATCCATACTCACTTCCGTAATCGCTGTGAGATCGCATGTAGACAGTTAAAGGAGACATATTTTTCAGCACAAGAATACTTTGTTGATGAAATCAAAACAGTCTATGCCAAGGAAGAGAAAACTAAAAATGCTAATGGGAAAAAAGTTGTCTTCGACCCTGAAATAATGACTGGGCCTGAAATATTAAAATTAATCAACAAAACGCCTTTGGTGGATTTGGATGGACATTGGGAAACCTGGCCACAGGCTTTCACAAATGAACTTATCAAGGTGCGCAAGCATATGCATGCCGAAGGACAAAGCGCGAAAGTTGATCTTATTTTATTAACAGGCGGAGCCTCTCGCATGGGATTTATCCGCGAGAAGTGCAAGGAGATTTTCCTCGATTCCGATATAAGAATGGATGATACCCCAGAATTCTGCATTGCACGTGGGCTTGCACGCCTCGGACGGATTGAAATAAGAACCAGTAATTTTCAACGAGAAATCGACGCGTTTTGTGAAACAACCATGAGGAAACGAATAGAGAGGCAGATAGACGTTCTCTATAAAGATCTAGCCAAATCGCTGACCTATTCTATCATTGCAGATGTCAAGGTAGAATTCGATGTGTGGAGAAAGGGTACTGTTTCTACTATCGAACAAATGGGAGAACGCATTGATAATAAAATAAATGCCCTCATAAAATCAGAAAGTTTCAAGGGGGAAATCAATAGTGCGGTAAGCGATTCGATACATTCAATAAGCACAGATTTATGCAGTGGTGTCGAAAAAATTCAAAAAAAGTATGGTATTGAAACGGGTGGTTTAATAAATGCCTTCAATGGTAGCTCTATTAGGGTTGGTTCTATATCTATCTGTTCGTTTATTTCAGATCTCATGTGGTCCCTTCTTTTGCCTGTCATATCCAGAATTGCTAGTATTGTTATCGGTATAATTTGGAATACAATCTCTGCTATTCTCGCACTATTGCTTGGCCCAATTCTTATTGCAACTCCACCTGGCTGGGTTATTTTAGGGGCACTGGGGATTACTTACTTCCTTGGAAAGGGAGGAGTAAAGGAAATAATGCTAGAAAAAATGCCTGGATATGATTTCCCTAACTGGGTTCGCAAGTTAGTGTCAAAGGACAAGGTATATTCATCGATTAATGGTAAACATTCAGAAATTGTATCAAAAATCGAGTCGGAATTGAAAAAAGATTCAAATCTCCGAAAACAACTCGTTGATGGAATTTTTAAAGGGTTTAAGAAGTCGCTTCAAGAAGCAGCGGATGAGGCAAAATTATTAATTGATTGAAGTATAACTCTTGAACACGGGAGAATGGGCGGTTAAGGATCTTCACAACCCCGTTCTGCTTTAATGTAGTCCACAGCGTTGTATCGTGCAGTCCCACCCCTCACCCAAATCAGCGGAGGAATCGCCATGAAAGAGAATTATCATCAGCAACAAATCCCCGCAGAAGTTCTGACGCGCGTTCAGGCCATGATCAGCGAAGCGATCGAAATGCTATCGCCCTATATGCTCGCATTGACACCTGCCGATCGCCGTGAATTGCCCAAGATGGGAGAGAAGACGATTTCATTTGTCGAGAAGGCGCATGAATTCGCCAAGCAAAATCCCAATCTTCGACCGTCGTATTTGGATATGGGTGGTTTTTCGATTGATTTTGCGGACGCGCGCAGTCTTTGGGCTCTGCTGAATTCAGTTCATCAATTGGAGAGCAGCCTCGATGATACGGAGATGGTTGCTGGGAGTGAGGCATATCAGGCGGCACTTGTTTTTTATCAGTCAGTCAAAATGGCCGCAGGGCAAAATGTTCCCGGAGCAAAAGCCATCTATGAAGAATTGAAAACGCGATTTCCCAATTATGGCCGTCCAAAGACAAAGCAGATCTCAGAAGAATAAGGAGTTGTCCCTTAATTAGGACCGATCGACGCGAAGAAGGAGCTTCCAGACAGAATCATCGAGGGATAACTCCTTCATTCATAAGCAGAGTCCGGTCGCGCTGGATTTTCGCTTCGATTCAACCCTGCCTACGTCAGATGAATTGGGTGAATGCTGAATCGAACGAGTGCCCTATCGCTGGTGATTTCCCGCTTGGAACTTCGGCTTTCTCGTTCTGGGCGGGATTTTTTGTGTTCTGAGAGCCTCGAATCCCGCCTCGAAGGAACTCGCCTGAGCACAGAGCCAGTTCGTCGAAGCTCTGCGCTCATTCGTCGAAGCTCTGCGCTCATTTGTCGAAGCTCGGAGCGGGCTTGTCGAAGCTCGGAGCTCATTTCGTGAGGCGTCGAGCAGGTTTCGAGGTTCCAAAAGGACGTAGGCTGGGTAGAGCGAAGCGAAACCCAGCTCAAACGGGCTGAGATGTCGTGAATAGGCCGTGCTGGGTTTCCACCATGTTCCAATCCAGCCGATGCGCTTCTCCGTCGTTGAAAGACGGATCTCAGACAGCCCCCAGAAAGCAGCCCTCCGTTGAACCTCTACCGCCGCCTCCTCGGCTTCCTGCGCCCGTTCCGTCTGCGCCTGTGCGCCGCCATCGCTGCCTCCCTCGCCTTCGCATTCGCCACGGCGCTCTACGCCTGGCTCATCGGGCCGCTGCTCAAGATGTTGCTCACGGGCGATGCCTCCCGGATCGCTGGCGCGCGCTTCTTGGAGCGCTTCTCCCAGCGCGAGCTGCTCATCGCGCTGCCGATGTGCCTCGTCGCCGTCGCGCTGGTGCGCGCCTCGGCCCAGGCGCTCCAGACCTACCTGATGGAATCGACTGGCCAGTTCGTCATCGCCTCGATTCGCCGCGCGCTCTACGCGCGCTTCCTCTCGATGCCTCAGGCCTGGATGGACCGGCACCACTCGGGCGATCTGCTCGCGCGCTTTGGAGCGAGCGTGCAGTCCGTGGAGCAGGCGCTGACCGTGGCCTTCTCGAGCTACGTGCGCGACTCGCTCCAGGTCGTGGCCTTGATGCTCATCTGCGCCTTTCTCGACTGGCGGCTGCTGCTCGCGGCGCTGGCCGCTGCGCCCGTCACCATGTTCGCCGTGCTGTGGTTCGCGCGTAAGTTGCGCGGCGTCACGCTCGGAGGACAGGTGCTCCAGGGCGAGCTCTCGACCCAGGTGGGCGAGTCGATCGCGAACGTCCGCGTGGTCCAGGCGTTTCGCGGCGAGAGGCGGGAGCTCGAGCGCTTCGACGCGACGCAGGCGCGCTACATCGAGCTGATGAAGACCTCGCACGTGCTGCGCGGCGCGTTCTCGCCAGTGGTCGAGATGCTCGGCGTCTTTGGGATCGCGGCCATGCTCTTCTTTGCGGGCTCGTCGCTGGCAGGGGAAGGCTTCGCGCCAGAGGCGCTGCTCTCGTTCCTCACGGCCCTGATGCTCATGTATCGGCCGCTCAAGGAGCTCGCGCACACGGGGCAGCAGGTGGTCCAGGGCCAGGCTGGCGCGCAGCGCATCTTCGAGGTGCTCGACGCGCCCGACACGCTGAGCGAGCCAGCCGAGCCCCTCCCCATTGCCTTCGAGCGCGCGCTCGAACTGGACGCGGTCGATTTCTCCTATGAGGGCGAGCGCGGTCCGCGCGTGCTCGACGGCCTCTCGCTCACCATCCCCAAGTCGAAGACCGTGGCGCTCGTGGGCGAGAGCGGCTCGGGCAAGAGCACGATCGCCTCACTGCTCCTGCGCTTCTTCGATCCAACGGCAGGCGCTGTCCGCCTCGACGGTATCGACGTGCGCTCGTTCGAGCTCAAGGCGCTGCGCCGACTCATCGCCTACGTGCCACAGGAGCCCATCCTGTTCGCGGGCAGCGTGGCCGACAACATCGGCTGCGGCCGCCCCGAGGTCACCGAGGCGCAGATGCGTGCCGCGCTCGACGCCGCGAACGCGCTCGGATTCGTCGAGGAGATGGGCGGCTTGGACGCGCTGATCGGCGAGCGCGGCCAGGGGCTCTCCGGTGGTCAGCGCCAGCGCTTGGCGATCGCGCGCGCCTTCTTGACTCAGGCGCCGATCCTCCTGCTCGACGAGGCCACGAGCGCGCTCGACAGCGTGAGCGAGCGCCAGGTCCAGGAGGGCCTGGAGCGCCTGATCCAGGGGCGGACCGCCGTCGTCATCGCGCATCGGCTGACGACCGTGATGCGCGCCGACGAGATCGTGGTCCTGGACAAGGGCAGGATCGCCGAGCACGGCACCCACGCCGCGCTGATCGAGCGGGAGGCGGGGATCTACGCCCGGCTGTGGCGCACGCAGATGCACCAGTCCTCGTCTGATTCGACGTCATGAATCGGGAGGCCTGGCGCCCCTCTCTCCAACCCTCTTCCATCCAACGGCAGAGGGCAGATGCGAAGTGGCCGGGAGCGGGAGAAGGGTGAGGGAGAAAAGAGGAGGGCGGCTACCGACCAATCCTCTCCCGCGCGAAGGCCGCATCGACGCCGCGGATGATCACGCGCTTCTGGCGTCCGCTCTCGCCCGAGACGATCTCGACCGCGCGCTTCTGCACGTCGAATAGGTCGGCGAAGAAGCGGATGAGCTCCTCGTTGGCCGCGCCATCGACGGGCGGCGCCGCGAGCCTGAGCTTCAGGCGATCGCCGTGCTCTCCCGCAATGCCTGTCTTGGAGGCGCGCGGCTGGACGTGGAGGGCGAGCTCGACCCCGCCCGCCACGGTGCGCAGGTAGGCAGCGCTCATCGGCGGCATCACGCGAGTCGCTTCAGCAGCTCGACGAGCACGTCCCAGAACTTGCGCGTGTCAGGGACGTTCAGGCGCTCGTCGGGCGAGTGTGGATCGAGGATCGTGGGCCCAATGGAGATCATGTCCATGCCCTGGAACGTCTCGCCGATGAGGCCGCACTCCAGGCCCGCGTGGATGGCCAGGGCCTGAGGCGCTTTGCCTTCGAGCGCGGTGTAGGCGTTTTTAAACTCTGCGAGGAGCGGCGAATTCATGTTCGGCTTCCACCCGGGATAGCCCGCGCCGCTTTTCACCTCGAAGCCACCCAGCCGCAGCGTGGCCTGGATCTGGGCGATGGCCTCGGCCTTCACGCTGTCGATGAGGCTGCGCTGGCTCGTGCCAATGGCGAGGGTGTCGCCCTCCATGACGAGCGTCGCGAGGTTGGTGGAGGTCTCGACGAGGCCGTCGATGTCCGAGCTCATGCGCAACACGCCGTGCGGCAGGGCCAGGATCACGTCGAGGATGTGCCTGATCTGCGCGGCGTCGATGACGCGGCGGGGCGCCTGATCGTTCGGTGTGAGCTCGATCTTCAGGCCTGGCTCGACGGGCGCGAGCGCTTGAACGATCTGCGACTGGAGGTTCTGGAGCGTGGCGAGCGCGGTCTCGATCTCGCCAGTTGGGAGGAGGATCGTGGCCTCTGCCTCGCGTGCGATCGCGTTGCGTTTGCTGCCACCAGAGATCGCCGCGACGCGCAGCCCAGGCACAGCACCGAGGAGCGCGCGCAGGGCCTGGCCCAGAATCTTGATGGCATTGCCGCGGCCCTTGTCGATGTCAGTGCCTGAGTGCCCGCCCTTGAGCCCGCTCACGAACAAGGTGGCGGCCTCGAAGCCTGCGGCATCGATCGCCTCGAACTTCAGGGCGAGTCGTCCGACCGTGTCGCCGCCACCGGCGCAGCCGACATAGACGATGCCCTCCTCTTCGGAGTCGAGGTTGATCATGCGGCGCGCCTCGATTTGGTCTGGCTTGAGCGCGCTGGCGCCGGTCAACCCTGTCTCCTCATCGATCGTGAAGAGCATCTCGAGCGGCGGATGCACGATGTCCTTGGCTTCGAGCAGCGCGAGCGAGACGGCCACACCGATCCCGTTGTCAGCGCCGAGCGTGGTGCCACGGGCGCGGATCCAATCGCCGTCGAGGTAGGTCTGGAGAGGGTCGTTCTCGAAGTCGAAGAGGGTGTCCTTGTTCTTCTCGCAGACCATGTCCACGTGGCTCTGGAGGAGCAGGCGTGGCGCGCTTTCGTGGCCCTTCGAACCTGGCTTGCGCACGACGATGTTGCCCACCGCGTCCGTGATGGGCTCGTAGCCAAGGTCGCGGATCGTCTTCTTCAGCCAGGCGATGACCTTCTCTTCTCTCTTGGAGGGGCGCGGGATCTTGGTCAGGGCATCGAAATGTTTGAACAAGAGGGTGGGCTGAAGGGCAGCGATCTCCTGGCTCATGCGGAATGGCTCCTGGGGATGTGAGATCTGATCGGAATCGGATCTGGTGAGTGGACATGACCTAGGCTCGGAGAGCGTCCGAACAGGCTCGAAAAAAGGCCGACGCGGGCCAGCATGGATGGCTGACGACTGTCAAGGCGAAAGGGGGAGATGCGCAGGGCAATCGAGTTCTCGGTTTTCGACCAAGAACGAGGCGTGTCTTCGTAGGGGCGGATGGCAATCCGCCCGTGCGCAACACCCCTCGCCGAGCGGGCGACCATCGCCGAGCGACTCACCCTCGACGAGCGAGCGATCGACCGACCATCGACGACGACGGGCGGATTGCCATCCGCCCCTACGCCGCATCGTCTGTGACATCGGAAAACCGAGAACTCGACGGCCCTCTCACACGACGCCCCAGCGTCGGCGCAGGAGCCACTCGGTGCCGAGCAGGCCAGCCAAAACCAGCAGAAAGATCCCCTGGTGGCCGAGCGGCTCGTCGCGACGGTGCCCCACCTCGATGACCTCGGGATCGGTGAGCGGTGGGCGTGTCAAGCTCTCCGGGTTGTCGTCGAACCGGCCCTTCGAGACCGTCGCCATCTCCTGCAGGAGCTTGGGCCGGACGTGCGTGTCGGCGTGTTCCGGGCCAGTCGGGTGGACGGCGAACGCGCTCCTGTCCTCGCCGAGCGGCGTGCCCGCCTCGAAGCCCTGCACCTGGATTTCGTAGGGGCCTGGCTGGGCGAGCGCGACTTCGATCCGAGCGATCCCATCGTTGCCCGCGGCCACGCGCCGTTTCTCGACGAGGGTCTCGTCGCGCGCATCGCGGATCTCGACGTCGATCTCGGCATCGCGCGCCGGGGTGTAGTCGCTGCGCCGCGCCTCGACCTGGAAGGCGAGCGCCTCTCCAGGCCGGAGGGCCGACTTGTCGAGCGTGAGCTTGACGGGGGTCAGCTCGGGATCGCGGATGAGCCAGCGGATGGCCTTGGCCCAGAAGCGCTCGTAGAGGCGCGCGTTCGTGAATGCCTCGTCTGCGCTGAAGGCCCACTGCCAGCTCGCGTCGCTCAGGAGGGCCATCACGCGGCCTTCGCCCGCCTGGCCCAGGACGAGGAGGGGCACGCTCTGGCCCGCCTCGGCGTTCTTCGCGAACGGGTGTTCGAGGAGCACCTGGGTGCCGGGTTTGGCGCGCGTCACGTGCGCGCCGTGCATCGGGGGCAGGGCCTGCCACACAGCGTGCGATGCTTCCTCGGTGGCCGCGACGCGCATGACCGGGTGGTGGCGGCCCTGCGGCGTGAGCCTGGCCTGGAAGGGCTCGAGCATGGGCGAGCGGCCCATGGGCACGACCGGCAGGATGGCCTGGAGCGGCGTGTTCTCGTAGCGGCCCTCGCCAAAGCTGTTCTCGCCGCCGAGCATCACGAGCGCGCCGCCCGCCTGCACGTAGTCCACGATCGAGTCGAGGTAGTGCGACATCGAGTAGGCGCGCTCCTCGTGCGAGAAGTTCTGGATGAAGATCACGTCGAACGTGTGGATCTGATCGTGGAAGATCTCCTTCATCGGGAAGGGGATGAGCGAGAGCTCCGAGTCGGACACGACCCTGGGGTCGTTCGTCAGATCGCGCAGGATGTAGGAGCTCACGAGGTCGATGTTCGGGTCTTCCTGGAGCAGGCCGCGCAGGAAGCGCATGTCCCAGGTCGGCCGACCAGAGACGTGGAGCGCCCGGACGCGATCGCGGATGACCTTGAGCGGGAACGAGAGCTCGTTGTTCGTGGCGATGGCCTCGCCGTCTTGGAGCGGGACCTCGACCGTGTAGGCAAAGTGGCCCGTGCGGTCGGGTGCGAAGGTGAAGTCCACGGTGATGGGCGCGTCGCTGTCTTCGCCCATCGGCACGGAGGCGATCTGGGTGGCGAGCGGGCGGCCATCGACCCTGAGGAGCACGGGGATCTTGCGTCCGGCAAAGCCCGGCGCGCGCAGATGGGCGGTGAGCGTGAGGCTGTTGCGGACGAACGCGAAGTCGTCCACGGCCACGCGATCGACCGAGACGTCGCGGTCTGGCGTCTCGCCGACGAGCACCGTCGTGATGGGCGCGTCCAAGGCCTCGATGGCGCGCCGTGTCCGCGCGTCGAGCACCTCGTCCAGTCGACGGTTGTCCGCGCCGTCGGTGATGACGATGGCGCCGGAGAGCTTGCGCGTGCCCGAGGCACCCTTGCCGCGCGCGGCCTGTTCCAGCGCGCCCAAGAGATCGCTCGCCTCGGCTTCGGGCTTCAGCGTGTCGAGCGTGTCCAAGGCACCCAGCGGTTCGAGCGCCTCGCCAAAGGTGAAGAGCTCGACGAGAAAATTTTTCGACAGCTCGTCGAGGAAGGGCGCGGCGCTCTGGAGCAGGGCGCGGCCGCGGTCGAAGCGCGTCGGGCCATCTTGGTTGGCGGCGAGCGACATGGACGCGGAGCGATCGAGCAGGATGGCCACGCGATTTTTGGCGCGCGAGGTCTGCATCAGGCGCACGCCAGGTTCGAGGAAGAGCGCGAATAGGACGAGGGCGCTCCCGAGGCGCAGGCCGCCGATCAGCGCGCGTTTGGCGCGACTCGACTCTTGGCGGAGCGCGCGCAGCGCCAAGAACGCAGTGCCCAGGACGAGGAGCGCGAGGCCGCACAGCATCCAGGCGGGGAAGGGCGAGAGGCTGATGAGTTGCCAGTCGTTGTAGAGCGGGGCGTCCAAGGTCGGGGAAGGGGCGAGCGGGGGAGGGCGTGTTCGAGGAGAGAGAAGGGGCGGGCCTCTGTGCTTCGTTCCCGCCAGTCGCGTTCGCGTCGCCCATCATCAGGGCGGCCACGGGGGGCCGCCCCTACAACAAACGCGCGGCGCCGATGTGGCTGGATCGTCTCAAAAAAATGTAGGGGCGACCGGACGGACGCCCCTACGGAGACAGCACATCGTCGATGATGAGACGCCTCAGTCGGCGCCTCTATTCGGGATCGTCCTCTTTTTTCGGAGCGCCGGACGTCGGCTTTGGATCTTTCGACTCCGGTGTCGGCGCCTTCTCAGAGACGGGCGTGGTCGTGACGATGGCCGTGGTCGTGACGAGCTCGTCTTCCTCTCCGACATCATGAGCTCGACCGGCCTTCTCCCTCTCGATCGTCGCGTCCATCGCGTCCGTGATCGGTCCCTTTCCAGCCTCGGGCAGCTCATCGGACTTCCAGAGCCCGCCCTGACCAAAGGCCGCGAAGCCCCAGCGCAGCCAGGACACGAGCGAGAGCGCGAGCCACAGCGCCCAGAGGAGCATCGCGCCCTTGTAGGCCAGCATCGGGACCGAGATGAACCACGGTTGCCTCAGGCTGGCCGCGCTCCGATCCCAGAACCAGTTGAGCGTGAAGCTGCCCGAGGCGTTCCCAGAGATCTGCATGTCTGGTTCGCCGAGCAGGCCAGCGCCGACGGCGACGATCAGGGTGATGAGCGCGGCGATGGTCCACAGGACGATGACGATTTGGCGCAGGTTGAACTTCCAGTCCGTGAGGTCCGGCGCGCGGCTGCGCCAGGCCAGGAAGAGGAACCAGCCCACCATGATCAGCACGGTCGGAATGGAAATCGAGATGACCGCGAAGCCGATGAGCAACAGGAACCAACTCCCAAAGCCGAGTTTGGTTCGACCAAATCGGCCCAGCACGAACGCGAGCAGGAGCATCCCGGCCAGGAGGCTCCAGAAGCGCACGACCGGTCCGACCGGCGCACCGCCCGCGAACAGGATCCAGCGATCTCGCGGGACGATCACCTTGGTGCTCACGTTCACGCTCGGCAGGCCCACGTCGATCTCGGGCATCTCGTAGAAGAAGGCGGGCGCGCTCGGCTGCGTCCAGACGACGCGCACGTTGGTCTTTCCTGGCGTGATGGGCAGCGTCATCCGGCCATCCGTCTCGACGCGCAGCGAGAGCTCCTGGCCGTTGAACTCGACCGAGGTCAGCTTCGCGTCCGCAGGCAAGCGGATGGGGTGCTGGCGGCCGAGGCTCGCCTGGAAGCTCAGGTCCAGGGTCGCTTCGAGCTGGCTGTCACCTGGCCGAACTTCGAGGTGGAGCTCGTCGAGCGTGAGGCGTGGGCCGTCGATGGCGTCGGGCCGCGTGATCTTGAGCGCGAGCGACTCGCCGGGCAGCGGGCGGAAGAGCGCGAGCTCGGTCGAGAATTCACCCTTGGGCAGCTTGCCGTCGGCAGCGAGCATCGGGACGCCGCCGCCAAACTCGACGTGCCAGATGCGGCCGATGTCGAGTTGCCAGCGCTCGAAGATCGGCAGATCGGCCGACGCGCGCAGTTCGAGCGCCTCCGTCTGATCCAGCGCCGAGCTCCACGAGTAGGTCTGGACGTGCGGCGGCAGGTTGACCTGGAGGCGACCGTTTTTGATCTGGGCGTTCGCGGTCAGGACCTTCTCGCCGCTCAGGAGTGGCACGTCGATGAGCGCGCTCTCGGTCGCGGGCGTCAGGCGGCGCAGCGTGGTCTCGACCTGCCACGTCAGGCCCAAGCGCACCGTGCGCTCGACCTCGAAGACGGGCGGGAAGTGGCTGATGCTCCAGAGCGATCCGTCGCTGTCGTCGCCAGCCCCAGCCGATGGCGCATCGCCTCGATTTCGATCGGGCTCGTTCGGGACGCTCTTGACCGACAGGTGCGTGACGCGCAGCGCGCCGCGGACCTGGCCGTCCTGCTGGATGCCCTCGATCGAGAAGTCCTTGGCCTCGACGGCGATCTGGCGCGGCTGCTCGGGGAGGAGGATCTGGAACGAGCCGCGCGGCGGGATCGGGCCTTCGAGCACGAGCGTGTGGATGCCCTGGGGCACGAAGGCCCACAGCACGCCCTTGTCATCGCGCAGGAGCGCGGCCTTGCCGCTGCCGAGCTTGGCGCTGGTCGGGAAGGGCAGGCTGTCGATGCCGGGCAGGGCCAGCGTCGCGGGCGCCTCGGCGTGGATGTCGAGCTGCGCGCGCATCGTGGATTTGGTGGCGTCGAGCGCGAGGTCCAGCTTCGCGAGACTGGCGCAGGTCGGGGAGCACGCGGGCTTGGCGAGCAGGCGACCGCGCAGCTCGTCGAGGAGCTGTTGCGAGGGGATGGGGCCAGCGCCCTTTGGATTCTCGGACTGGGCCAGCGCCGTGGTGGGCAGGGCGACGAAGAGCAGGGCGAGGAGCGAGGCCGACGCGGCTGCGGCAGCGGACTTTGGCTTGGGCGATGGGGGCGTCTGCGTCGGATCGGTCGAGCCCGTCTGCGTCGTTCGGGTGAAGCGCTTCATCAGGCCAAAGAACAGGACCACGAGCGCGGCGCACAGGAGCACACGCAGGAAGGCGAAGGCGCGGTGCAGCCAGGGTGGGACGAGCCACAGGCGCAGCTGGGCGCTGCTGCCATCGACCGGTCCGTTGAAGGCGATGGCGTGCGAGCGCCAGTGCCAGTGCGGCAGGCCCATGCCGGTCTGCGCGGCGGCACTGGGGTCGAGGCGGAGGGCCTCCTGGCTGGCCGTCCTCTTTGGCTCCGACGCGCTCTGCTGATTCGACGAGCCGAGGGCGTTCGACGACGAGGCGAAGACGCCCTTCAGGCCGCTTCTCGAACTCGGAGAGGCGGCGAGCTCGTCATATTCATAGGCTTCCTCGGCCAAGGCATTCGCGGAGGTGGCGAACAGCTCTCTGAACCCGCCTCTCGAGCCATTGCCCGAACCATAGCGGTCGATCGAACCGACTCGGCCAAAGTCGTAGCCAGGCTTTTCGAGGATGGGGTGAACGCCGGGGCCGAGCTGTTCGAGGCAGAGGTTGCCCACGACGAGCAGGAGGGCGAGGCGGCTCGCCCAGCGCAGCACGGCGAAGAGGCCGCGCAGCTTCGTCGCGCCAAAGAGCCTGAGGCAGGCCTCGCAGGCGAGCAGCAGGAGGGCGACGATGACGACGCCCATCGACTCCGGGATGACGAGCAGCATGGTGACAAAGGTGAGCGCACCGGCCAGCTTGCCGTAGAGCTTGGCCGCGGCCACGGCGCTGAAGAGGAGCAGGAAGAGGGCGAGCAGGCTCCACTCGTCGAGCCACGTGTCCTGGCCAAACCCGCTGCCCAGGCCAGTCGCGGCCAGCAGGCGCCAGCCAGGAGGCAGGTTCAGCTCGACGCTCACGCTCTGGAACGTCTGGTCCCAGCCGAGCGCGAGGCCGCGCTCACCGCTGCCGCGCCGCTGGCGTCCCTCTGTCTTGAGCTGGAGTGGTCCGGCGCGCAGCTCCACGCCTGCCCCGTCCTCCTTCTCTTTGAAGCGCGTGAGCAGGAGGTTCTCGCGGCCCACCAGCTCGGCGCGCCCCAGCTCCAGCGGCGGTGAGCTCGTCAGGCGGCGGTTCTGGCGCAGGCGTCCAAGGATCGTGTCGGCGACGCTGAAGCCTTTGCCGTCGAAGTCGAGCCAGGCGATGCGGCTGAGCGAGAGCGCGTCGTTCGTGGCGTCGGCGTCGCGCTCACCCCGGTGCTTCTCGGTGAGCTCCAGGCGCGTCTCGGGCGTCATCTGGTAGGCGGCGAGCGTCCGCCAATCGCTGGGCAGTGCCGTCTGGTTCGGGTCGATGCTCTGCGCGCCCGTCACGCTCACCTGACGTAGGTTCGGACGGGCGTCGAAGACCCAGTATTCCTCCTCGACCCAGTGCGCGGCGTCCGTCGTGGTCGGCAGCGAGAGCACCTGCGTCGGGCGCTCGAGGTGTTCCAGGCGCGCCGTGAGGACGATGGTCGTCTGGCCTGGCCGCGCCTGAATCGTGAGGAAGCCGTCGTCGCCGAGCCGGGCGGGCAGGGGCGAGGTCAGATCCATCGGGATGAAGCCCTGGGGAAGCACGGGGCCGATGCGCTCCTCGCGCTGGCTGCCCGAGATCTCGAGGTTCATCCGCGTGATGAGCTGGAGCGGGAGCTCATCGACGAGCTTGCGGTGGACCGTGAGTTCGATCGCCTTCTCTTTGACGGCCTGCCGCGCCGTGGCGTTCTTGGGGCCCATGGCCTCGGCCGTCGATTGGAGGATGAGCGCGCCGGTCGCTTCCAGGCGGGCGGGTGCGGCCACGCGCTTGCCGTGCAGGGTGAGGGCGAGCAGTGCCGTGGCTGGCGGGATGCCGAGCTCGGGTGGCGGCGCCTTCCAGACGAAGGCCCCCTCGATCGCGTGCGTTCCGGGGTCGAGGAACACGGTGGGGCGTTCGTTTCGAAGGATGACCGGCGTGGCCTTGCCATCGACGCGCACGCCGTTCGGCCAGATCGATTTCGAGCCTGGGAGGATCACGCTGGACTTCCCGAAGAGCTCCGCTCGCATCGCGAAGGTCCCGCCGCCTTGGTTCAAATCGAGCGAGAGCTCCGAGATCCAGGCGCACGCGTTCGTGATGCTGCCCGCGGTGCCGGGCGTGGCGATCTCGGGACAGCGCTCCGCATCCTTCAGGACCCAGTCGGTCCAGCCCGCAAGCGCCTCGGGGATGGGGGTCGGCGCCAGAGGGAGGGGTTCCGTCGGGGGGGCAGCTGCGGTCAGCGAGAGGATGGAGATGGCGACGAGGGTGATGCGCGTGAGCCAACCAGCGGGCGGGGAGGTCATGACTCGCTCCGGTCT
>JAISIF010000017.1 GCA_031262165.1 Myxococcales bacterium
CCCAGCATTTGACGCTGCCCGTCTTCATCACCGCGCACATCTGGTCCCAGCTCCCGTGGAGCGAGGCGATGCCAGAGCTCAGGCCCGCGACGTTGACGGGCGTCGTGCGATGCGTCGTCGTCCCGTCACCCAGCTGGCCGTATTCGTTGTCGCCCCAGCACTTGACGCCACCCGCCCTCATCAGCGCGCAGGTGTAGTCCCGGCCGATGGCAACCGCGACGACGCCAGAGCTCAGGCCCACGACCTCGACCGGATTGAGGCGTGTGGTCGTCGTTCCGTCGCCCAGCTGGCCGTGTTCGTTGTCGCCCCAGCATTTGACCGCACCCGTCCGCATCACCGCGCACGTGTGGGTGCTATTGCTCCCAACGGCGATCTGGACGACGCCACCGCTCAGGCCTTCGACGTCGAAAGGCCTCTTGCGGGATTCGGTGGACCCATCGCCGAGCTGACCTCTTTGGTTGCCGCCCATGCACTTGACCGCACCCGTCTGCATCAGGAGGCAGGAGTGCCAGAATCCAGAGGCAATCGCGGCGACGCCGGAGCTCAGGAGAGGGTGCTCGGTCGGCGTGAGATAATTGTCTTTTCGCCAGGCGAGGCCGTGTCCTTCGCCGCTCGACCAACCCCAGCACTTGACCCCGCCCGACTTTGTCAACGCGCATGAGTAGTCGCTCCCCAGAGACAAGGCGCCAGCGCCGGACGCCACGGGCAAGGTGGACCCACGCGAGGCAAGTGCTGACGCTGCCGCGGGCGCTGCATCGCTCGGCCGAGTCGGGCCGACCTTCACCACCGGGGTGGCTGCCACGGTGAAGGCGAAATACATGGATTGCTGCGACTCACGTCTGGTCTCGCCGCTCTGGTGGTCCGCCCGATCGAAGACCTGCCCTTTGATGGCCGTGTCGATGTAGCGGCTCGGGCAGTGATCGGGGTTCTCCCTGCAGCACTCGTGAAGCGCCTCCATGTCCACGTCCGCCACGAGCTTGGCTTCATACGTTTGGTGGACACGGCGCATCACATTGCCTTGGCGCAGGATCTCCTCTTCGCTGCCCCCCATCCCCAGGGAGCGAGACCTGATGTGGACCGAGCAGAGCGTCTGACGCGCATTGTTCTCTGTCAGCTCCTCTGGCGCGAGATCGTTCGGAAAGAAGCGGCCGATCAGATAGCTCGCGTCGTCGTCGTAGCTGGTGCGCAGATACTTTCCCGAATGAGACAGGGCGGCTCCCGATGTGGCCGTGGCCGCGCACCCCGAGACGAACAGCGAGAGCAAGACGCACGAACTCGACAGGGCAGCGCCAGATCGCCGCGCCCCATTTTTGCGCCAGGAAGCGCTCGTCATTTCCGTCCTCATCTCGGCCCTGACCCTCCCTACTTCTTCAGCTTGCCGAAGAGGTCCGCGAACGTCCCGAAGCCCTTGGAGGCCCCGGCGCCCTGTTCGCTCTTGAGATACTGCGCGACCTCGCGGCGCTCCTCCGACTTCTCGGCGGCGATCTTCGAGAGGCGGAGCCGCCCCTGCGCGTCGCGCTCGATGATCTCGGCGCGGAAGGTCGATCCGGGAGGGAAGAGCTTGCGGTGATCGGTACCGCGCGGCGTGCCCATCTCGACGTTCGGGACGAGGCCCCGGCCAGCGCTGAAGGTGACGAACAGGCCGAATGGCTCGACCTTGTCCACTGTCACCTCGACAGTATCGCCGACGCGGACCGCGGGCACGGCCGCGGACTGGGCCGCTTCAGCGGACGGCATGACGACGGCGGAAGGGGCTGGGAAATCGATGGCGTCGTCGCCCGTCAGGCGGCGCAGTGCGATGCGGCGCGCCTGTGGATCGATGCTCTCCACGACGCAGTCCACGCGCTCGCCCTCGGAGACGATCTCCTTGGGGTGGGCGATGCGGCGCTGGGCACCCAACGCCGAGATGTGGATGAGGCCGTCCACGCCGGGCTCGAGCTCGACGAACGCGCCGAACGGCTGGAGCCGGACGATCTGGCCGCTGACGCGATCGCCCTCCTTCAGCTTGTCGGCGTTGGCCGTCCACGGGTCCTCCATCAGCGACTTCATCGAGAGCGCGACGCGGCCAGAGCCCTTCACTCCCTCCTTGGGCGGATCCACGCGCAGGACCTCGACCTGCACCTTTTGGCCTGCCTCCAACACCTCGCTCGGATGTGCGACCCGGCCAAACGAGAGCTCGCTCACGTGGATGAGGCCCTCGATACCGCCGAGATCCACGAAGGCGCCGAAGTCGCGCACGCTCGTCACCACGCCTTCGAACCGCGCGCCGGGCACGAGCTGGTCGCGCAGGGCCTGGGCCTTGGCCGCCTGCTCCGCTTCGAGCAGCGCGCGCCGCGAGAGCACCACGTCGCGCTCCTTGATCTCGATGATGCGGAAGTTGAGGCGCTGGCCCACGAACGCGCTCGGATCTTCGACGTAGCGCGTGTCGATCTGCGAGATGGGGCAGAAGGCGCGCACGCCGCCGCCCAGATCGACCTCGAACCCGCCCTTGTTGAGCGCGACGACGTTGCCCTCGACAGGAATACCGCTCTGACAAGCCTCTTGGAGAAACTCGCGCTGGGCGCCTTTGGTGAGGGCCTTGGTGAGCATGATGCCACTGCCCGTCGAGAGCACGAAGGCGTCGATGACCTCGCCCAGGCCGACGAGGAGCGCGCCGTTTTTGTCCATCAGCTCGCTCAGATCGATGATGCCCTCGCCCTTGCCGCCCAGGTCGAGGAAGGCGCGTTCGCCCGAGATCTGGACGATCTTGCCAGAGACCTTCTCGCCGACGTCGAAGCGCTTGAGCCCCGTGCGATGCGTGTCGGACGCGGCAAACAGATCGGCAAAGCTCTCGTCCTGGATTTCGGGCATGTCGGCGAGGCGCTGATCGACCTCGGCAGCCGTCGGCATCTTCGAGGGAGGATTCACACCCTCCGAGCGGCGAAAGACCGTCTTTGGCGCCCGAGGCATGGGCGCCCGCGCCTGGACCGCAGCCTCTCGTGGCGCGAGCTCGGTTTTGTCGAGGTTGGGATCGACAGCCTCGACGGCCTGCTGAGCTTGCTCTTGCGCGGCGGGCGGCTTGTTGAGCTGGAGCGCGGGCTTGCGCACGACGATGGGCCCGGTGCGGACCTCACGCTGCTCGGTCGGCTTGCGGGATGGTTTGTGAGCGGTCACTGCCTCGGGCCTGGCATCGCGCCGCTTCTCCCGATTGCCCTGGCCGGCCGGAATGCCCTTCATCACGTCCCCAAAAGTTTTGGGAAAAGCCTTTTTGTTCCCGAAGTTGTCTCGAGAGTCGTTCGCCATATCGTCGCCACCTGCTCGTTGGGTCAAAAGAAGAGGCCCCTTCGCCAAATGAAGGGGCCTCGAAAAAGCGCGCTTCCTTAGATCCAGCGCGAGAGGTGAATCAAGGGCGTCTCGATTGAAATTTCAGCCTGCCGTCGATGGCTCGAGCGAGTGGACCAGCCCTCCTCCCCAGCGCTCTGCCGCGAACGGGAAAATGTGTAGGGGCGTTGCGTGCAATGCCCATCGTGCTTGGTGGTGTCGGTCGTATTTGTGTCGAATGCCGACCGCAGGGCGTCACGAAAACACGCCTCGTTCTTCGGTCGAAAAACAGAACTCGACTGCCCCGCATGAGCGCCCCGCATGACCGCTCCCTCGGCTTGACCTCTCTCCGAGCGCTGTTCTAGAGCGCGCCGCCTTTTTCCATCTCCTCTCCTCATTCACGCTGGGGCATGCGCCATGACAGCAGGGAAGCTCGATTTTTCCAAAGGAACCCGCGTCGTCTATCCAAACCAAGGCGTCTGCCGCGTGGTCGGCCAGGTCGAGATGACCATCGGTGGCCAGAAGGCGACCTTCCTCAAGCTCGTGCGCGAGAACGACGATGGCACGGTCATGATCCCGCTCGCCAAGCTGCAGGACGTGGGCGTGCGCCGGGTCGCGGACGAGAAGGAGATCGCCCAGCTCTTCAAACAGCTCTCTGCGCCCGACCTCGGCCCCGATCTCAATTGGAAGACGCGCCACAAGAGCCACGGCGAGCGCATGGCCGAGGGTGGCGTCTTCGCGATGGCCGATGTGGTCAAGGAGCTGGCGGCGCTCTCGGATCTGCGGCCCCTGCCGATCAAGGAGCGCGAGCTCTACGACAACGCCCGACACCTGCTCGTCAGCGAGATCGCCGCAGCGCTCGGGATTCCAGAGACCTCGGCCGAGGACGCCATCGACTTCGCCTTGTTCCCACCTGGCGTGGAGCGCAAAAAGCTCGCGGCGCTGCTCCTCGAAGAGCTGGCTGGCCTGGACGACGGCGATCTCGACCTGGACGAGGCGCTCCTGGAGGGCGCCGACACGCTCGATGGTCTGGACGATGGCGATGGCGATGGCGCCAGCGCGGAAGAGGGCGAGGGCGAGGACCTAGCTGAAGTGGACGACGAGGCGCCCAAGTCGAAGCCGAAATCGTCCAAGCTGTCGGCAAAGCCGGAGGCGTCGGCGAAGAAGGCCGCTGCGTCCAAAAAGCCCTCGAAGTCGAAATCGACACCAAAGGCAAAGGCGGCGGCGACCGAGACCAAGCCAGCCAAGAAGGCCCCGGCCAAACCGGCCAAAAAGGCCGTCGCGAAAGAGGCCTCGACGACCTCGGCAGCGGCCAAGCCCGCCGCCGCAACCAAAGCCAAGAAGGCCGCCTCGAAAAAGGAGAAGTCCTCGTGATTCGGCTCGTCACCATCGAAGAGCTCCCGCCCGCGCAGACCGCCCGGCTCTGCGCCTGCCTCTACCAAGCCTATGGCATCGGCTGTGAGCCATCGCCTGCAGACCTGCTCCCGCGCCTGCCCGCCAAGGGCCCCATCGACGCGGTGGCCTTTCTCGAACAGGCCGACTGCGCCGAGGCTCTGGACGACGACAAGGTCGTGTTCGTGACGAGCCGACCGCTGGCCGCGCGCGACCTGCCCTCGGGCAAGGTCCCGACGCAGTCCATGGCGCTCGTGCCCCAAGGGCGCGCCATCGTCACCACGCACGGCCTGCCCAACGGCGATCCAGATCGCTTCCTGAAGCGCCTCGCCAAGCTCGCGGTCCACGAGGTGGGCAGGCTCTGGGGCCTGCATCACTGCCTCGACGTGCGCTGCGCGCTCTACCCGCCCTGGTCGCCACCCTTCACGACCGCCGAGCAGCCGCAGCTGTGCGCCTTCTGCCGCGACAAGAGCGACGAGAAGATCCGCATGGCCAAGTCCTGAGGCCGCGACCTCTCCTCAATCCTCTGAGGTCGGCAGGCGCTAGAACGGGATGTCGTCGTCCTCGTCGGGCGGCGGGCCAAAGTTCATGTCCGGCGGCGGGATGTCGTCGAGTGGCGACGCTGCCGACGAGACGCGGGAGAACGAAGCGCCAGCAGCGCCACCACCGGCATGCTTGGCCATCTCGGCCTCGATAGCGGCGAGCAGGACGCGCTCTTTGTCGTGCCAGCGCGCCTTGGTCGGATCGTTCAACGTTCGGCGACAGCCATTCGCGTAGAATTCGAGGTCGTTCATGGTCGCACCCACGACTGGCCGCCCCTTGCTGCGGCCGTAGTTGGGGAACATGGCGCCCGCGACCGAGGCAGCGGAGAGCGACAGGCCCCACGCGGGCGCGGGATTTCCCATCGAAGAGGCCTGAGACGCTTGGGCAATCGGCGCAGCCGAGCCTGTCGCGCCGATGCGCAACTCGTCGAGGCGAAGGCGGAAGCCATTTCCATCGCGCACGGCGGTCCCGACGCGGACGTTGTCGATGGAACCATCGGGGCGGCGAACGGCGATGGTGACGGGGAGTTCGGAATCGTTCATGGACATGGGCGCGCGCCTTTGCCCTGCGCCCCATCGCTCGTCAATAGACGAGACAGCGACCCCTTCGGGGCGATCGTCAGTCTCGATTTGCATGACGCAAGGGCATCAGTTTTCCCTCACCCCGTCGCTCCGTGTCGGCACTCTCCCACGACTGGGAGAGCGAAATGATCTCGTGAGTCGTCAGGAGATCTCCTTCGACCATCGACGCCCCCTTTTCCCAGCAGCCGTCAGGAGCTCTCTCTCCCGCTTGCGGGAGAGGGCAGGGGAGAAGGGCTGCACTCTCGACCCGTCCGCGACATCCAAAAAGCAGAACTCGACTGCCCTGACAGAGAGGCCTTCGGGTGATGGGCGACGCCAACACGACGGGCATTGCGCGCAACGCCCCTACACCTCCCGATTCGACACCGAACAAAACAGAACCAGAGCTCGACTGCCCCTCATCGCGGCGCTCCACGACAAACAAAACTGGATTGTCGATGAAGAGGAGAAGGCATGGCGCTCCTCCCGATTCGTTTGGTAATCGCGCGCGCCGTTCACCCCCCTCGTTTCACCGTTTCACCGCACGCTCTCTTTTGAAGGAGGACACCTTGAACCGCCTGCTCACCTCACTCGCCCTTGCCGCCCTGCTCCTCGTCCCTTCGATCGGCCTTTCCCAAGACAAGCCAGCCGCCCCTCCCCAAACCATCGCGCTCCTCCCGCCGAAGCTCGATACCGGGACGACGCTGATGCAGGCGATCTCCAAGCGCAGGTCTCAGCGCGAGTTCGATCCAGCCCCGCTCACACAGCAGCAGCTCTCCGATGTCCTGTGGGTCGCCGGTGGCATCAACCGCCCCGAGACCAAGGGACTGACCATCCCGACGGCGATGGGCTCCAAGGAGATCGACCTCTATGCCATGCTGCCCGAGGGTATTTACGCCTACGATCCGGTCCAGCACCTGCTGACCCTGGTGAACCCCGGCGACCACCGCGCGATGGCCGGCAAGCAGCCGTTCGCTGGCAAGGCCCCGCTCAATCTCTTCCTCGTGATCGACGAGGCGCGGATGCGCGCCAAGGAGGCCGAGGCCAAGCAGATCTACGGCGCGATGACGGCGGCCTATGCCTCGGAGAACGTCTATCTCTATTGCGCCTCGGCAGAGCTCGCGACCGTGGTGCGCGGCGCCATCGACGTCCCGCTGCTCTCGAAGCTGCTCAAGCTCAAGCCAACGCAGAGGCTCTACCTGGGACAGAGCGTGGGCAAGGCGCTGGCGGGCAAGTGAGCCCCGATGACAGCTCCCTTAGGGACATCGCGTGCGTCGCCCTTACCGAAACGCATCGATCCGGAATGACATCAGTAGCCGCGTGTCCCTCCCTCGTCGGCGCTCAGGCCTTTCCCGTTTTTCCCTCAATTTCCCCTCTCTCTCCTCCCTCCAACCACCGAGACCGCGATGTCTGAATCCGAAACGAACGCAGCGAATGAGAATGAAGCGAACGGCACGGGGCTGGCCGTGACCAACGCCACCGAGCCCAGCCCCGAGAGCGTCCCGCCATCATCATCCGCGACAGGCATCCGCCGCTGGCGGAGCGACTTCATCACCTTTCTCAAGGGCCTGTGGGTCGGCGCCACGATGACGGTGCCCGGCGTGTCCGGCGGATCGATGGCGATCATCGTCGGCTGCTACGACCAGCTCATCTCCTCGGTCAGCCAGATCTTTCAAAAGCCCAAGGCGAGCCTGCGCTTCCTCACGGTCTTCATGATCGGCAGCGGCCTGGGGATCTTCACCATCGCCAAGGTGATGAGCGACGTGCTCCTCGCGCACTTCCCCATGCCGACGCGCTTCTTCTTCATGGGCGCGGTCGCGGGCGGCATCCCGCTCGTCTTTCGCGAGGCCAAGATCAGCAAGCTCGACTTCAAGCCCAAGGGCGTCCTGCGCTTCCTCGTCCTGATCGGCCTGGGCCTGCTGACCGTCTGGGGCATCGCGCAGCTGCCCAAGGGCCTGTTCGCGCCTGGCGATCTGGGTCCGCTCGCCATCCTCATCCAGCTCGTCGGTGGTGTCGTCGTCGCGGCGGCGCTCGTGCTCCCAGGCATCAGCACCTCGCAAATGCTCCTGATGCTCGGCCTCTACGAGGACCTCGTCGCGCGCGTGAAGAGCTTCGATGTGCTGCCGCTCATCCCGCTCGGCGTCGGCGTCCTCGTCGGCACGTTCCTCATCACCAAGGCACTGGAGCGACTCATCGAGCGCTACCCGCAGGCGACCTACATGATCATCCTCGGCTTCGTGCTGGGCTCCATCCCCGAGCTCTTCCCAGGCCTGCCGGGCGGCATCGAGCTGCCGGTCAGCATCGTGGCCGCGCTCGCTGGGTTCGCGATCATCTACTTCCTGAGCAACTTGAAGAAGCCTCAGGAGGCGGGGGGCGCCCAGCAATGACCGACCAAAATCCGTTCGAATCGATCGAGCTGGCGACCGTGCGCCGCATCCACATCCTCGGCATCTGCGGCACGGGCATGGGCACATTCGCTGGGATGCTCAAGGCGCGCGGGTTCGAGGTGACGGGCTCGGACGAGAACGTCTACCCACCGATGAGCGACATGCTCGCCGCGTGGGGCATCCCGATCCTGAAGGGCTACCGGCCAGAGAATCTCGACGAGGCGCGGCCTGACCTCGTCATCGTGGGCAACGTCATCCGGCGCGCCAATCCCGAGGCCACGGCGATGCGCGAACGTGGCCTGCCGCACATGAGTTTCCCGGCAGCGCTCGGCAGTTTCTTCCTGGATGGCAAGACGAGCTGTGTCGTGGTGGGCACGCACGGCAAGACGACGACCACGGCGCTCCTCGGCCACCTGTTGACCACAGCCGACCGAGATCCATCGTTCCTCGTGGGCGGCGTGGCGCTCGACAGTAAAGCGAGCTTCCGTGTGGGAGCTGGCCCGCACGTGGCGATCGAAGGCGACGAATACGACACGGCCTACTTCGACAAAGGTCCCAAGTTTCTCCACTACCGACCTCACGCCGCCATCTGGACGAGCCTGGAGTTCGATCACGCCGACATCTACGCGGACATGGATGCCTATTGCGCCGCGTTCGCCAAGTTCGTCGCGCTCATGCCGCCAGATGGCTTGCTCGCCGTGAGTGCGAGCTACCCAGAGGCCGTGCGGATGGCGAGCGCAGCAGCTTGCCGCGTCGAGACCTATGGCTTTGAGGATGGCGCAGACTGGCAGGCGCGAAACGTCACGCACGAGGCCGGTGCGGCGCACTTCGATCTCTTCCATCTCGGTGAAAAACAAGGCCGCTTCACGCTGCTCACTGGTGGCTCACACAACGTGGAGAACGCGCTCGGCGCCATTGCACTCGCCCGTTTCCAGGGGCTCTCCTTCGAGGAGATTGCGCGCGGCCTCTCCACATTCCACGGCGTGAAGCGGCGTCAGGAGATTCGCAGCGAAGCAAGCGGCGTCACGCTCATCGACGATTTCGCGCACCACCCGACCGCAGTGCGGCTCACACTGAACGCGATCGGCGAGCGCTTCCCCGACCGGCGCGTGTGGGCCATCTTCGAACCGCGCTCGAACACCAGCCGTCGCAACTTCCACCAGCGCCAATATGCCGAGGCCTTCGACGGCGCCGCGCGCGTCATCCTCGCTCGCCCACTGCCGACCGACCGCGTGCCCCAGGGCGAAGAACTCGACCTCGACCGGCTCGTCCGCGACATCGATGAGCGCGGAATTCGAACACAGGCATTTAAGACAGCCGACGAGATCGCAGCAGAGATTCTCAAAGACGTGAAGCCCGGCGATGTGCTGCTCGTCATGTCGAACGGCGCGTTTGGTGGGCTCGTCGAGACGCTGAAACAAGGCCTCGATGGCAGATAACGACGTCTTCACCCTGTAAGGATCCGACATCATGAAAAAGATAGCTCTGTTTGGATTGACACTCTGTCTGGCCGCCTTTGGCTGCGGCGGTGACGCAGATGAGAACGACAAATCCACCGACGACGCTCTTGCCGAGCTGTGCGCGTCTCATTCGCTCCTGGGCTTTTCGAGCCAAGAGGCGTGTCGAGACGCGCTCACGAACGCGCCGGACTGCGTCGAATCAGCGCAGACGCTGCGCGCCTGTGACTCCAAAAAAAACAAATCCACGAAGACGACGCGTGAATGCACCCTCGACGACATCAATCACGAAGGCTGCTGGGACGACTATCTCCAATGCCAAAACGAATACTTCGCATGTGGAGAGACGCTGGCCTGTGACGATGCCTTCGATCTCTGCGCCGATGCCGTGCTGGACGAAATCGAAGCCTGCCAAAATGAATTGTTGGAAGAATGCCGAAACGACGAGCAGGGAAATCCTTCCACGCCCGATCCCGTGGATTCATGTGAATCCGAAAATGAAATCCTGAGGAATTGCATCGCCGCCTCGGAACTTCATTGATTTTTTGATCTTTTCCAAAACCAAGTCCTAAATCCGCTCTCTGAATAGTTGAACCGAATAGGGCGCCATGAATGGCGCCCCTACAATAAGACATTGCATCAGCGAGGTTTTGAAACAGATCTTTTGCTGATCGACCAAACTCGGCATTCAAGCCATCCACATCGAAACTCTCCCCCCCCCCCGCTTCACCCCAGGAGGAAGTCAGCCATGTTGAAACGAACCATATTGGCGC
>JAISIF010000063.1 GCA_031262165.1 Myxococcales bacterium
TTTCGCGTCTCGCAATGACGACATGTTCGCTGAATCAGAATAGGAGTGAATGAGATCATTCTCTCATTTTGTTAAGAATCCGCGTTCCATCGCGCGGTGGGATCCACTGCCCACTCCACTCCGTTCTCAAAAATCGCCTCGATTTCCCTTCACCCCCACGAAAGGCCCTCCGAATGCCCCCTCGCACAGAAGAGCGCAGCCAGACCTTTCACGATCTGATGGTCAACAGGGTGCGCGACATCCTGCTCGTCTCCTCACCCTACGACGCCTTCATCCTCGAAGAAGATGGCCGCCTGTCCGAGCAGATCTTCACCGAGTATTCGGAGCTCAACCTCTCGACCGCGCCGCGCATCAGCCAGGTATCGACGGCGGCGCGGGCCTTCGAGATGATGAAGCGGCACCGCTTCGACCTCGTGCTGACCACCACGCGGCTGGCCGACGCCGACGTTCGGGTCTTTGCCCGCGAGATCAAGGAGCGCTTCCCGCTCATGAAGGTCGCGACGCTCATCCTGAGCGAGGCCGACCTCAACTTCGTCGGCGACGGTCGGCGCGCCTCGGCCATCGACCATCTCTTCCTGTGGACGGGCGACGCCGGCATCCTCCTGGCCATCATCAAGCTCTTCGAGGACGAGATGAACGCGGAGGAGGACACGGCCAATGGCGGCGTGCGCGTCATCATCGTCGTGGAGGACTCGGTCCGCCGTTACTCGGCCTTTCTCAGTCTGCTCTATCGGGAGCTGATGGCCCAATCGAGCTCGCTGTCGGCCGAGGGCGTCAACGACCTGCAACGGACGCTGCGGATGCGCGCCCGGCCCAAGCTCCTCTTGGCGCGCGACTACGAGCAGGCGATGGCCCTCTACGAGCGCTTCCAGGACAACCTCATCGCTCTCATCACCGACGTGCGCTTTCCGAAGGAGGGCGAGGAGAACGCCTTGGCCGGGTTCGATCTGGTCCGCGAGATCCGGATCGAGCAGCCGACGCTCGCGGTCCTCGTCCAGTCGGCCGAGCCAGAGAACGCGCGGCGCGCCGCCGAGCTGGGAGTGTCGTTCGCCAACAAGAACTCCTCGAACCTGATGGGGCGGATCCACGACTTCGTGAATGAGAACCTCGGCTTCGGCGACTTCATCTTTCGAATGCCGGACGACCGACGCGAGGTGGGCCGTGCCCGCGACGTGTATGAACTCGAAGAGCGGGTGCGCACGGTCCCGGCCGAGTGCCTCGTCCAGCACGCGCAGCACAACCACTTCTCGACCTGGCTCATGGCGCGCTCGATGTTCCGCGCAGCCGAGAAGATGCGGACTCTGAAGATCGAGGACGTGGGTGGCGTGGAGGCCCTGCGCAGCTACATCGTGGCGCAGCTCGAAGAGGTCATCGAGCGCCAACAGGAGGGCGTCATCTCCGACTTCTCGCCGAGGCGCTCCAAGAACCGTCGCTTCATGCGCCTGGGCCAGGGTTCGCTCGGTGGCAAGGCGCGTGGCGTGGCGTTCGTCAACGCGACGCTGGTCCGCAGCGGCCTGGAGAACCGCTTCCCAGAGATGAAGATCCGCATCCCGCGCTCACTGGCCATCCCGACCGACGAGTTCGACGCCTTCATCGAGAAGAGCGGCATCCGGGAGTCGGAGCGCGAGCAGAGCACGCAGGCCATCCTGCGGCGCTGCCTCGCCGGTGACCTGTCCGACGTGCTCAAGGCCAAGCTCCGGCAGACCATCGAGGTGAGCACGAGCCCGCTCGCCGTGCGCTCATCGAGCCTTCTCGAAGACTCACAGCTGCTGCCCTTTGCCGGCGTCTATTCGACGCTGATGCTGCCCAACAACCACCCAGACCCGAACGTGCGCTTCGAGCAGCTCTGCCAAGCCGTGAAGGCGGTCTATGCCTCGACGTTCTCAGAGGAGGCGAGGGCCTACATCGCGGGAACGCCTTACTCGGCGGAAGACGAAAAGATGGCCGTGCTCGTTCAGAGCATGATCGGCCAGCGCTATGGATCGCGCTTCTATCCGAGCATCTCGGGCGTCTGCCTCTCCTACAACCACTACCCACTCGGCCATCAGCGCGCCGAGGATGGCCTGGCCATGGTGGCGCTCGGCCTGGGGGCCATGGTCGTCCAGGGCGGCCGTTCGCTGCACTTCTCGCCCGCGACACCCAAGTTTTTGCCGCAGTTTGCGACGCCCCAAGATTTCCTGCGCCACGGACAGTCGAGCTTCTACGCGCTGGACATGAGTCGCAACGAGGTGAACTTCCTCGAGGGGGACGCAGCCTCACTCATCGAATGCGATCTCTCAGATGCAGAGGAGGACGGCACACTCGCGCTCGTCGGCAGCACCTACGACTACGAGGACGACGTGATTCGCGATTCGCTGCACGAGCCTGGCGCGCGACTCGTCACGTTCAACAACTTGCTCAAGTGGGAAGCCCTCCCGATGGCCGAGGCCATTCATGAGCTGCTCAAGGTCTTCTCCGAGGGCATGGGCTGCCCGGTCGAGATCGAGTTCGCGCTCGACCAAGGCGATTTCGGGCGTGTGAACCCGCGCTGGTCACCGCCCTACAAGCCATGGCTCTACGTGCTCCAGGTCCGGCCACAGGCGGCGCAGATGAGCGGGCCCAAGATCGACACGCAGCACCTCGACGAGGCCGACGTGCTCTGCCGCACGGATCGCTCGCTCGGCCACGGCATCATCGAGGGCATCCGCGACATCGTGTTCGTGGAACGCGAGCGCCTTGAGGCGACCGACACCCCGGCGATCGCCCGCGAGGTCGGCACGCTCAACGCGAAGCTCGTCGCCGAGGGTCGACCCTACCTGCTCGTCGGTCCGGGCCGCTGGGGAACGTCCGATCCGCGGCTCGGCATCCCGGTCAGGTGGTCGGAGATCGCGGGCGCCAAGGTCATCGTGGAGACCGACTTCGGCGACCGCGAGATCGAGCCCTCCCAGGGCTCTCACTTCTTCCACAACGTCACCTCGTTCCAGATTGGCTACATGACGATCGCGGGCATGGACCGCCGCGCGACCGCCTACGAGCGGCGCATCGATCGCGATTTTTTGCGCGGGCTGCCGAGGTTTTCCGAGAGCTCGGGCGTGGTTCACGTCCGACTCGAAGCGCCGCTCCAGGTGCTGCTCGATGGCCGAAAGGGGCGCGGCGCCATCCTCAAGCCCGGCGCTCACGCACCGGAGATGCTGTAGGGGCGATCATCTATCGCCCGTCGGCTGTGTCGGCCTTGCGAGGCTTTCGACGACGGACAAGGGGAGGGGAGGAGAGGGGAGGGGATGAGTCCCCGCGTCTGCCAAGCATCACCGTCGATTCGCCAGTCACCCTGGATCGCCCCGTCGCTTTCGATCCCCCCAAACCGACTTCGGATCCGAGCTCCCCTTCACGCGCACCTCTCCTTATCTCTCCCGCCGTCGTCCACCCCTGGACGCATCCCGGCAATGCCTGGCGGGATCCCATCGAGAAACAAGGAGAGCACATGCCGATCAATCCAAACACCCACATCTGGCTCGTCGGAGGCGGGATGGCCTCGCTGTCTGC
>JAISIF010000181.1 GCA_031262165.1 Myxococcales bacterium
AGACGGTCTCGACGAGCTGGGAGGGCTGTTGCGCCAGCCGCGTCACTCGATAGCGGCCATCGGCTGAGCTCTTCACGCCGCGGTTATAGTAGGGAAGCACCGCCGCGAGCCCCGCGAGGACCTTCGACCCCCAGTTCTGGCTGCCGGAATAGGTGCCATACCAGGTCTCGGTGCCATGCCCGCCGCCCGCGTTCGAGTGGATGGAGATGAAGGCGTTGGCGCCCCAGCTGTTGCAGTTGCTGTTGCAGTTGTTGAAGCTGCCGTCGGTCTTGACCGAGAAGCCACTGCTCGAGAGCGTCGCGACCAACTTGTCCTTGATGTAGCCGGCATAGACGTCTTCGGTGCCGCCACCCGAGACGCTGTTGTTGTTCTGATCACTCCAGTTGACGCAGACCTTCTTTTGGGCCAACGCGCCAGTGGGGAGGGACACGGCCACGGACGCGAGCGCCAGCATCATCAGCCCGAGCGTCTTCTTGAGAGAAGTCGTTCTCATCAGCGGACCTCACTTTCAGGCAGCTCGGCGACGGCCACGTCGCGGGACGCCTCGTCGAAGAAGGCGATGCTGCGGCCATCGCGCGAGATGGTGGGCTGGGTCGCGATGACGGTCCGACTCTCGAAGAGCTTCTTGGTGATCCCGCGCTCGAGATCCCTCGAGTGGAGGCTCGATGCCGTGAAGTTGTAGCCGTCGTTCTCGAAGTCCATGAAGTAGAGGGTCTTGCCGTCTGGCGACCAGGCGGGCTGGTAGCCCACGCCAATGTCCACGCTGTTCCGGGTCTTCAGGTCGGTGACGACCAGGCGCCCCTCGCGCGGCCCATCCTCGATGACGACGAGCTTGTCGCCGCCCGGAGAGAAGCGCGGGTTGAAGAACTGGGGACCCGAGTGCAGCACGGTGCGATCGTAGTCGCCGCTCGCGTTGCGATTGAGGCTCTGAAGGACGATCTCGTTGCGGTTCGGATCACGGAAGACGATGAGGCCATTGACTGCGCGGATGTCGAAGTCGTGGCCCAGCGGATTCTCGATGACGACGAGGAGGCGGCCATCTGGCTTGACCTCGACGATCATGCCGTTGGACCAGGCAAACCAGCTCGCGGAGGACGGGTCATAGACGGGTGGGTGGCTGACATCGCCTGGAAATTTGCCCAGCCCCCAGAGCTTGTCGGGAGCGGTGGCAAAGAGCCCCTCGTGCGTGAAGACAGGGGCCACGAGCCGTTCCTTGCGACCGAGGAAGCCTAGCTTCATCGGCCGGGCGAGCGTGGGACGCTCCTGAGCAATTTTCGATTGCGGATGGAACACGAAGCCCCGCGGCTCTTGAGCCTGAGCCACACCGCCCAAAGGCAAGAGCGAGGACAGGATGAACGCGGTGGCGAGCCACTTCATGGGTGTCTGCATGGAGGACCTCCTCGAGGGAAAACGAATCGCCGATACATTCTGCCAGCCAGACGAGCAGAGACACGATTCTTCCCTTGAAGCATTCGAACTGGTCAATGATTTTTATGAGGTTTTCTAGAGGGTATATGAAACAATTGTTCAGGCTTTAAAGAGGGGCGATTTTTTGAATGTCTAGCCATGACCAGATATTTTGTTCAGGTATTCTGATTGAAAATTTGTTCAGATGCCCGTTCCCTAACTGAGCCCAAGCGAGGTCTGGAGGGCATAGAGGTGGGCAAGGGCGGCGGATTGGTGCTTCGAGGCCACACTCAGATAGCTGTTCGCGTCGGGTGAGCACTCGTCCGTGAAGGCGAGCTCCGAGATCGCGGCCTGCTAGCGACCGCGGTTCGCGATAGGTCACTGCTCGAACATGACTGTCTGGATGTTCTGTGCCTGGACGCAGCCCGCGTTCGTGAGCGCGCCGCCGTTGTAGCAGCAGGACTCGATGCCCGTGCCGTCGCCCGCGTTGGCTTGGATGCGCTCACGAAAAACTGCTGGCGTTCGAGACTGGGGCGGGGAGCGCGAGCGTGGTGGTGAGGCTGAGGAGGAGCGAGACCAGGGCCAGTCGTCTGAGCAAAGTCATGATCTCTCTTTCGAGGCGAAAGGAGCGGGTGGATGCTCAGAGAAAGAGTTTCCTCCAAGGAGCGACAGCGCCTGGACACAGAGGAGCCAGGCATTCTGCATCTAGGCCTGAAGAAGGACTTATCCCGTCGCCCCGCTCGTCCGTGAAACGCCAGCCTTCGTTGCTTCGCTCTTCACTTCCGTCTTGAAGCTCCCGCTTCGAGCCTCGTCTGAGATTCCCCGGCCTTCGCGGTGCAAAGGTCCTAATGAAGGGATAAGTCCTAAGGCCCTGTCGAACGACGCCTCTGCGAAAATGCATCGATCCGGATCGAAATCGTCAGAACGCGATGGCTCTGACAGGCGAGGGAGCGCCTCTCTCACCGAGCGGCATGAATCCGCGCCGCTCAGAAGGTCTGCATCTGCTCGAAGCCATCGCGCATGAGGCGCTCTGCCAGGCGGCGCAGCGCCAGCCTGCGGTTGGCGTCGTCCTGGAGCACCGCGAGCGATCCGGTCTGGCTGGGGGCGATGAGGTAATCCTCGCCGCCGCGCACCATCACCCGCCGGAGCTGCTCGTCTCCGCGCAGGAATCTCAGCTCAACGACGGCCTCGACGCGTGCGCTGGTCCGCTGGAGCCCGCCTTGTGGGTTGGCCGTGTAGATGGCCGTGGGATCGCGCACCTCGAGGATCTTGCCGACGATGCGCGCCTCACTCGCCGCGCCACCCTCGCGGCCCGTCCGGCCGACCTCGACTCGGAGCGCCTCGGTGAACCACGCGCCAATCCCTGGCTCTGCCGTGTCGTTTTCGAACATGGGCACGGCCACGGCGCGCGCCCCGCCGGGCAGCTCGCCGCCCTCTGGTGTGAAGCGGTAGCCGCAGCCCGAGAAGAAGATGAGGAGCGAGAGGCCGACGAGGACGAGTGAAACCCAAGCCGATGACTTCGAGGAATGGTTCTGTCGATTCATCATCGATGGCGAGGTCTTCGAAGAATGATGGTGGTGGGTGGCCATGTTCCAAGTCCAAGTCGTCGGTTCATCGAGGGCGCTTTGCGCTCAGGGCCCGCAGACACGGTTCCGGCCCTCGTGTTTGGCTCGGTAGAGCTGCGTGTCCGCCTGTTTGATGAAGTGCGTCGTGTCGGCCATGTCTGCCGCCATGAGCGCCAGACCGATGGAGATGGTGATCGGGATGACCGTGCCCTCGAAGCTGAATTCGTGCTCGGCGACCAGGGCGCGGAAGCGCTCCCCGCAATTGCGTGCCGCGTCGACGCCCGACTCCGGGAGCACCAGGGCGAACTCCTCGCCGCCGTAGCGGGCAAAGCACTCCTCGCGGCGCACGCGCGTCTTGAGCAGTGTGCCGATCCTGCGCAACACCGCGTCGCCCGCCAGGTGGCCGTAGGTGTCGTTGACCTTCTTGAAGTGATCGATGTCGAACATGAGCAGCGCCAGGTCGCGGTCGTAGCGGCGGCAGCGCGACATCTCCCGTTCGAGGAACTCCAGGAAGTAGCGCTTGTTGTGCACCTGGGTCAGGCCATCGATGATGGTCATCTGGTAGATCTCTTCGTAGTAGAGCGCCTCCAGATTGCCGCCGTAGAGGAACTTGAAGATGGCGCTGCCCACCTTGATGAGGTCGCCCGTGCTCAGCAGCTTCTCGGCGGCGAGCTCCTCGCCATTGAGGAAGGTGCCGTTCGTAGAGTCGAGGTCGGCGAGGAAGATCTTGCCACCACGGTTGGCGAAGACGCAGTGGCGCCGCGAGACGTTGTCCAGATCGACGACGATGTTGTTCGTCAGATCGCGGCCCACGCTGAAGCTGGCGACGTTGAGCGCGTAGCGCTTGCCGAGCTCCGGCCCATAGATCTGGACGAGGCACGCCTCGGAGGGCGTCGCGATCGTCTCGTGCGGGGCGAACTTGGTGACGCGCGTCGTCTCGATGCTGTCGTCCTCTTCGTCGATCGTCGCGTTCGGCCAGGAGCCGCTTGGCTCGACTGGCTCGAACAGATCGGAGGTGCCGAGGCGACCCGCTCCCGGGGCCTTGGTCGGGGAGAGGATCGATTGGCGCCTGTTGACGAGATTCTGGGAGAAGGGGGGGCGGCTGTTGGATTGGTCGGTCATGGTCGTATGTCCCTCAGGGACGTCAGTGTTCGGTGCGGCGATGTGTCACGAAGCTCTGTCGAAGGTGGCCGAGCGGGCGAAAGGGCGATCAGCGCGTCTTGGTCGAAGGCCGCTTGTTGCCTGCGCTGGACGCGGGCACGACCTCGACCGGGATGGTCGCGGTGGCGCTCTCCGAGCGCAGCTCCAGGGTGGTCTTTCCGAAATCGACGGGCAGCACCAGATCGTTGGAGGTGCGACAGACGTTCTCGTCGAGGCAGCGCAGGCGGGGTTTGACGCCTTCCAGGCGCCGATCGAGCGTGTCATAGACGGTCGCGCCGAGGTGTTGGCCCTCTCGGACGTATTCACCCGCCTCGTCCATCGCGAGCGTCAGGGTCAGCGATTTTTCGGTGGGCACGACGCGGGCGACGACCCGGACTTCGACGCGGGCCTCCGCCTTCAGATCGCCGAGCGTGGCGGTCAGGACGGCCTGTCCCGGCGCGACGGACTGGGCGCGCCCCAGCGTGTCGATGGGGACGACGCTGGCGTCGCTCGTGGTCCAGCGAACCTTGGCCTGCAGCTTGGGGAAGCGCTTGCCGCTGTCAGACAGAGGCATGGCCTTGAACCAGAGCTCCTGGCCAACGCCCATGAAGAGGTGATCTGGGGGCGTCAGCTCCAGGCGATCCGGGCGCGTCGTGCAGCCCATGGACAGCAGGAGCAGCGCGAGGAACTTCAGGAGGGAGGGGAGAGGACGATGGAAGCGCGACGGCATGATTGCTTCTCCGTATCGTTGGTTCAATCGATCGAAAACGGCCAAAAACAAAAGCCGAATGGCTAGCATCGCTCTTTGTCGCGGCAAAATCGGACTTTAGGACAAACGAATGATGTAATAAAACGAATGATGTAATAATGCGTTTTTGGCGCGGTGATGCGTCGTCACGATCGTGTAGGCGTTCGGCACGTCGCGCCCTGCTTGGAGGTCGATTCGATATGTTCGATCTTCCTCACACCGCTCCAGAGCCTTCGACATAGACCTCGGCACGCACCTCTTTCCTCGACGAACGGCACGCAACGCACTTCCCCCCGCGAATGCTTTCTTAGGACCTATCCCTTCATTATCCCGTCGCCCCGCTCGTCCGTGAAACGCCA
>JAISIF010000024.1 GCA_031262165.1 Myxococcales bacterium
TTTCTGGGTCTGCGATCTCACCTTTGCGAAGAGTCATCTTTTGGCCAAGGAGGGGCGCAATGAAAATCAGATACTTTCTGGAGACTTATGGTGCCTACCGGGCGCTCAATCACCTCAAGAAGATGAAGATGCGTCACCCGATGATGGCGCACGGCTATGGGTTTGGCGGCAATTGCTGGCACATGATGAAGCGCCGCCAACACATGATGAATGCCGCGACGGGGGTCGGCTCCTTTGCTGTTGGGGCCGCGGTCGGCGGCCTGCTGGGCATCCTGTTCGCGCCAAAGAAGGGCACAGATACGCGCGATGACATCAAGGCGAACGTCGAGAAGGTGAAGACGAAGATCGAGGGCGAGCTGCAGAAAGCGTAAAAGCCGCCTTTTGATTTGGGCATAAAGAAGCGTCGACTTTCGATGAGAAGGTCGGCGCTTTTATTTTTCAGACAAAAAAATAAATCTATTCGATATACTTATAATCATAATCTCGATATTCAAGTATTTCTTCTTTATTAAATACAGAGATATAAGGATAATTCAAGACTGTGACATTTTTGAAATAATCTCCTTGAGAAATGTAGGATGTAATATTTTTCCAGGTCAAGATGAAACAAAAGACACAGATCGTCACGGCGAAGGCATGTCTGAGCTTGATGGTTTTTAGAGTGATCAATGGCAAGAGGAAGATTTCGACAGATTTGAATAAGATTCCGAATCTCGAGGCGATGAGGTTATTGGCTGAGAAAAGCATGAAAACAAAAAATCCAAAAAGATATACTTTGAAAAGAAGGATGTCTGAGTCGTTTTTTCTAAATTCGCTGTCTTTCGAGACAACGATGAAGGTAACAATGAAGCACATGAGAACTCGCTCCAAAAAAGCGAGTGTATATGATTGTGTCGCTCTGAATTCTCGTTCGAGATCCAGAGGTTCTGCAAAAAAATTTCCTATAACGATGCCAAACGGTAATATTTGATTGATGATCCCCAGAATCAATGAGATGAACATGAGTATCAACAAAAGATTCACTTTAAGTCTGTGAATGAATATCAAAGGAAGGAGGATGAGTGCGACCGTGTGAAACAGCGACATGAAAAGACAAAAGAAGATATATTTTATAAAACTTCTTTTCTCTAGGAGTGGCAACATGATTCCAAGAAAAACGGCAATCACGAGCCCCTGACGAATCCCTGAGAAAAAGTATGTCAAGTAAATCGTTGGATAGAGCAAAAAGAGCGAGAAATTTCTGTTGCAACTATATCGTGAAATAGCCTTGTGTATCAGGGCACATTGGACCAAAGAGATAAAGAAGATAAAGGTCGGAAAAGAGACTCCAAGATCTCTCAGGAACATCGTCAGAAAGCGATAGCCCCATTCGCCATGTGAAGGAAATTGATAGAGCTCCTGGTAATTTGGATAATCGGTGCCCTGTCCAAATCTAAAGCAGAGAAGGGCTGTAAGAGAGAACAGCGAGAGATAGTAAAATGCAGAAGAATTTGTCTTGCGAATATAGTCGATAATAAAAAATATCAGAATTACTGAGAAGAGGAGCCAATACATGTTTATGGAACCATCTCTTTAGGGCATCTCTAAAAGCCAGCGAAGCCCCCATGAGCCCGTCATGGCGAGAGAACTTCGTTCTGCGAAGAAATCCAAATCTTACTGGGTTGCTTTTCTCACGATGACGGTTTTTACGTTTATATTCATAAAATCCATTTTTGACGATATGCCAGTTTCGAGTTGTAAGAAATGAAAAAAACCGGTCTCCAGCATGAGGAGACCGGTTTTCATTTGAGTCAAACGTCAGGAGGCGACGCGTCGAACATCAGCGGTTCTTCTTCAGGAGGTCGCCGAGTTTGGCGCGCGAGCCATCGCCCGACTGGCGGCGAAGGTATTCGCGGTAATCGTCCTCGCCGTCCTTGGAGAGGGCCTTGACCGACAGCGCGACCTTCCGGTCGGTGGTGTTGATGTCGATGATCTTGACCTCGATCTCGTCACCCTCCTTGACCACCTCGCGCGGGTTATCCACGCGCTCTTCGCGCAGTTCGGAGACATGGACGAGACCCTCGATGCCCTGCTCGATCTCGACGAAGGCGCCGAAGTCCGTCACCTTGGTGACCTTGCCGTTGGCCTTGCTACCCACGGGCATGCGCTCGGAGAGCGTGTCCCATGGATCCTGATGGAGCTGCTTGATGCCGAGGCTGAAGCGCTCGTTCTCGACGTCGATGTTGAGGACCACGGCCTCGACCTCGTCGCCCTTCTTGAAGATCTCGCCCGGGTGCTTGACGTGCTTGGTCCACGAGATGTCGCTGACGTGGACGAGACCGTCGATGCCGTCCTCGACACCCACGAAGATGCCGAAGTCCGTGACGTTCTTGATCTGGCCCTTGATGACCGAACCGATCGGATACTTGTCCTCGAGCAGGGTCCAGGGGTTCGGGGCGATCTGCTTCATACCCAGGGCGATGCGCTTGGCCTTGGGATCGATGTCCAGGACCACGGCCTCGACCTCTTCGCCGATGTTGATCATCTTGGAGGGGTGCTTGACGCGCTTGGTCCAGCTCATCTCGCTGACGTGGATGAGGCCTTCGACGCCCGCCTCGATCTCGATGAAGGCGCCGTAGTCGATGACCGAGACGACCTTGCCCTTGACGCGCGTTCCGACTGGATACTTCTCGTCGGCGCGGTGCCATGGATCTTCCTGGATCTGCTTGAGGCCAAGGCTGACACGCTCGGAATCGGCATCGAACTTGAGGACCGCGACGCGGACTTCGTCACCCACATTGAAGACCTCGCTCGGATGACGCACGTGGCCCCAGCTCATGTCGGTGATGTGAAGCAGGCCGTCGATGCCGCCCAGGTCGATGAAGGCGCCGTAGTCGGTGAGGTTCTTGACCACGCCCATGAGGACAGCACCCTCTTTGAGGCGGGTAAGCGTCTCGCGCTTGAACTCTTCGCGCTGCTTCTCGAGCAGGACGCGACGGCTGAGCACGATGTTGCCGCGCTTCTTGTTGAACTTGATGACTTTGAACTCGAACTCTTTGCCGATGTATTGATCGAGGTTGCGGACCGGGCGGATGTCCACCTGGCTGCCGGGCAAAAACGCCTTGACGCCGATGTCCACCGAGAGGCCGCCCTTGACGCGACCGATGATGGTGCCCTTGACGATCTCGTCGCGCTCACAGGCCGAGCTGATCTCGTCCCAGATACGCATCTTGTCGGCCTTCTCCTTCGAGAGGACCACCATGCCCTTGTCGTCTTCACGCGACTCCAGGAGGACGTCCACCTTGTCGCCCACCTTGATGTTCAACTCGCCGCGGGCATTGGTGAATTCAGAGATCGGGACCTGGCCTTCGGACTTGTAGCCGACGTCGATGATCGCGAAATCCTTTGTGAGCTGGATGACCGTCCCTTTGACGATCTCACCCTCTTGAACGACGCCGTCCGTGCCGTGATTTTGAAGCGAGGCCTCGAACATCGCGGCAAAGTCTTCACCATCCTGAATCTCTTTGTTTTCAACATTCTCCATGAACAGAAACCTTCCAGAATCGCGGCCCAAGGATAAATCCTAAAGACATCCGCTGTGTGCCCCCTCGACTGATCCATGCGCTGACATGGGGAGTGATGTCAGCGCGCGCCCACTGGACCCTCCAGGGGCGCCCCGAAAAAAAGCGGCGCACCCTAGGGCAGCCCTTTTTCACTGTCAAGACTGTCGAGCGTGCCCGAAAACTTCTGTGGTGGCGTTGAATTCCCCAATGATTTCAAGGGGTTGGCTGCTCATCCATCGGCCGGCAGGGCGGCCACTCCTACGATGAAGGACTTATTCCTCAATGAGGAGCGAGCACCGCGAAGGACGGGGAAAGCCAGACGGAAGTGAAGAGCGAAGCAACGAAGAGTGGCGTTTCACGGACAAGTGGGGCGACGGGATAATTGAGGGATAAGGCCTTACACTCGCTCATTTCGAGCGAAGCGGAGCAATCCAGAGGGCTTGCCTCTGCCTGTCATCGAGCAACGATTCTCTGGAACATCGAAGGCGAATGTCGACGAAGCAGACACTGGGACGTCGGCAAAAAATTGCCAGGATGCTCCGCTCTCCTAGAATCCGCCGCCTTTTTGCCTGTCCGTCCGCTTTGACGCGAACTGCTGAGTGGCGAGCGAGGAAAGCAGCCCATGAATCGAAAGAATGACCTGCGCGAACTGACGACGACCCGTGAAGTGCTCGCTGAGCGTTTGCGCTGCGAGACGCGGCTCTCGGGCGAAGAGGAGAAGCTCCTGCGGATGCGCTATGGCTGTTCGCTCGATCCAGACCTCCCGTTGACGCATGAGGGCGCGGGTGATCCAGACCTCCAGGCAGAGCTCCTGCTCCTCGAATACAGCGCGGTGAAGGCGGCACAGATTGCCCGCCGAGTCAGCCATCCATCCGCGCCCAGCCCCCAGGCCTCGCGCGAGAAATCGGCGATCGTCCAGGCCCTGCGGCACAAGCATCGATAGCGCCTGGAGGATGCCCCGCTCCCCTCCAGACAAAGCCGCGCTCCGGATGGGCGTGGCTTTTTTCATGTCCCCCGCGACGGATCTGCCGTGACCCCCTCTCAGCTTCCCACCCAACTCATCGATCTCATACGCCCCGACTGGCAGAAGGCCCGCCACGTGGGGCGCCTCTTTGCCCTATGCGCGCTCGTCGGCCTCGTCGCGGGCCTCGGCGCAGTCGCCTTCTATTCGCTGCTGGACGCGGCCAAGCACCTGTTCTTGGACAGTGCCGCGGGCTTTCGTCCTGCCCCGGCCCTCGGTGAATACGCGCTGTTCGAGCCCACGGATCGCCCCTTTGTCCGTTGGCTCCTCCTCGTCCTGCCTGCCCTGGGCGGCCTCCTCAGCGGCATCTTCGTCTTTGCCCTGGCCCCAGAGGCAGAGGGGCACGGGACGGACGCGGCCATCGACGCCTATCACCGCAAGGATGGGCTGATTCGGGCGCGCATCCCGTTCGTCAAGGCCGTGGCCTCGGCGCTGACGATCGGGACGGGCGGCTCCGCCGGGACCGAGGGCCCCATCACGCAGATCGGCGCTGGCTTTGGATCGCTGCTCGCCCGGCTGCTCCACCTCTCGGTGCGCGACCGCCGCATCCTGCTCGCGGCTGGCATGGGTGCAGGCATCGGTGCCATCTTCAAGACCCCGCTCGCGGGCGCGCTCTTCGCTGCCGAGGTGCTCTACCGAGAGATCGACTTCGAGCCCGAGGTCCTGGCGCCCTCCATCCTCGCCTCGGTCGTGGCCTACTCGGTCTTCGCGTTCTTCTTCGGGTTCGATCCGCTCTTCGCGACACCCGACTTCGTGTTCCGCGATCCGCGCGAGCTCTTGCCCTACGCGCTCCTCGCCCTGGGCGTGGCCTTGGGCGCGCGCCTCTTCATCGCCGTGTTCTACAAGACGCGCGATGCCTTCGCGGCCCTGCCCGTCCCCAAGTTCCTCAAACCGATGATCGGCGGCCTGCTGACCGGCGTCGCCGGCTTCTGCCTGCCCGAGGCGCTGGTGACGGGCTACGGCGTGATCCAGAGTGCCTTCTTCGGCGGCAGCGGCATCCACAGCCACGCCTTCCTCGGCAGCGCGGCCCTCGCTCTCCTCGCCTTTGCCCTGGTCAAAATGCTCACGACGTCGATGAGCGTTGCCTCGGGCGGTAGCGGTGGCGTGTTCGGGCCAGCCATCGTCATCGGCGGTGCGCTGGGCGGCTCGGTCGGCCTCCTCCTCGAGCGGCTCTTGCCGAACTGGATTGCCTCGCCAGGCGCCTTCGCGATGGTGGGCATGGCCGGGTTCTTCGCGGCCGCGGCGCGCACGCCCATCTCGACCGTCATCATGGTCAGCGAGATGACGGGCAACTACCAGCTTCTCGTCCCGTCGATGTGGGTGTGCATGTTGGCATTCCTGCTCGCGCGCGGCACGACGCTCTACGAGAAGCAGGTCGCCTCCCGCCCGGATTCGAGCGTCCACCAGGCCGAGATGATGCGCGCGGTGCTCTCGCGGCTGCGCGTGAGTGATGCCCTTCGGCTGCGCCTTCAGCTCCGAGCGCCGACCCACTTGCCGCTCGTCGATGAGGCGGCGCACTTCCAGGAGCTCGCCGCCCTCTTTCGAGAGACCCCGCTGACGAGCCTGCCCATCGTCGACGCCCAGAAGCGGCTCAAGGGACAGGTGATGATGGACGTGCTCCAGCAGACCCTCGGCATCGTCTCGCTCGACGACGATGCCGTGAACGCGTGCGATCTGGCGCTGCCGCCCGTCGCCATCAGAGGCAGCGACACGCTGCTCGCCGTGTTGCACCGCATGAACGAGAGCGGCAGACACGAGCTCTTCGTGATCGACGAGGCGGGCGTTCCCTTCGACATCTTCTCCGAGGCAGACATCACCGCGCTGTGTGAGCACGAGATCGAGAGCGATGTCTCCGAGATGGCTCGGGGTGGCGCTTATCCCATCTTCAGCGACGCTGATGCCTCAGCAGCGTCGCCGGAGGGCCAGGCATCGGCGCAGGCGAGCAAAAGGGTTGGTTGAGTTCATTTGGGTTGTTCGGTCGATCATCGAAACCAGCCTCGCGGATCGTTCCGTGGGGCTGATTCATTCCAAGGAAGAGGAGCACGTGATGCGAATGTCGAAGATGAAGATGGCGTGGAGAGCGGCGGCACTGTCGATGTTGGTCTTGGGCGCCTGCGCGCATGGCGCGGCGTCCGACTCGGCCTCGACGGACAGCGGCCAGGAGACGATGGTGGCGCGCGTCTATTTCCTGTCCGAGCCAAACATGGCACGCGGGATCGATCCGCTCCTGCTCTCGGTCGAGCGCGTCGTCTCGAAGGTGACGCCTGCCCGCGGCGTGCTCGACGCGATGTTCCGAGGGCCGACCGACGCCGAGCGCGCGCAAGGGCTCACCTTCGTCTCATCGGGCGTGACCGGATTTCACAAGCTGCGCATCGAGAACGGGGTCGCGCACGTCCACCTCAAGGGCCACTGCAACAGCGGCGGTGCGACCGTCACCATCGCGAACCTGATCAACGCGACGCTCAAGCAGTTCCCGAGCGTCCTGCACGTTCGGATTTACGACTCGAAGGGCCACACCCAGCAGCCGAACGGTCCAGGCGATTCAATCCCCACCTGCTTGGAGCCGTAACCCAGCTCCTCCCGCGCCCTTTCCTCCCGCGCAAGCGAGCTGTCTCGTCGTCACATCTCGAGATTCACTGCGGGGGGGCTCCATTTCGGAGCTCGGCGTTCCGTTTGAGCCTTGGAAGGAAAGCGCGGTCTGAAAGAGGGTCATCGCGTCGAGCGGTGGCCCTCTTTCGTCAATCGACCTCGGAGCCACACACACTCGATCGCGAAGAGCCACGGCACGACAGATCGCACGATTTGCACAAGGCCCAGGACATCCATCCCTGACGTGCCGCAGAAGCCTCTCTTCAAACCCTTCACTGGCTGGCTGGCATTGCGGCGCACGCGGCGCCTCGACATGAGCACGACGACGCATCACTGACGAGTCATCGCGATCACTCGCCGCGCCTCGACTCCCCTCCCCTGCAGGGACCAGGGACAGGAGGCCGCGACCTCAGTGCGCCTCTGCCCAGTTTCGCCCCACGCCCACGCTGACGGTCAGCGGCACGCTGAAGTGGGCCGCGCCTTCCATCGATCGAATCGCCAGCGCCTTGACCGCGTCGAGCTCGGCCTCGGGCACTTCGAGAAGCAGCTCGTCGTGGACCTGGAGCAAGAGCTTCGACTTGAAACCACCGCGCGACAGGCCGTGAGCCAAGTCGATCATGGCGCGCTTCATCAGATCGGCGGCCGTGCCCTGGATCGGCATGTTCACGGCGGCGCGCTCTGCGGCCTGGCGCATCGTGATGCTGTTGCTCCCCAGATCGGTGATGCGCCTGCGCCGTCCCCAGAGAGTGCGGACCACCTGGTTCTCCCGGGCGTCGGCGAGCGTCTGGTCGAGCCACGTGCGCACGCCGCTGTAGCGCGCGAAGTAGCGGTCGATGATGGCCTGGGTCTCATGGGTCGGCAGGTCCAGGCGCTGCGCCAGGCCAAACGCCGACAGGCCATAGGCGATGCCGAAGTTGATGGCCTTGGCCGCGCGGCGCATCTCGTCGCTCACCAGATCGGGCTCGACACCAAAGATCTCGCTTGCCGTGCGGCGGTGGATGTCCTCGCCTCGGGCAAACGAGTCGAGCAGCGCCTTGTCCTGGCTGACGTGCGCGAGAACCCTCAGCTCGATCTGGCTGTAATCGACGGAGAGCAGCAGCGAGCCCGGCGGCGCCACGAAAGCCTCGCGCACCTGGCGGCCGAGCTCGGTCCTGATCG
>JAISIF010000114.1 GCA_031262165.1 Myxococcales bacterium
CTGGCGTTTCACGGACAAGTGGGGCGACGGGATAATCGAGGGATAAGTCCTCAGGAGATGGTGGTGGATTCGTGGAATGCGCTCACAACGTCACCCCTGAGTCGGGATCGATGTCGTCGGCGCCCTCCTGGTTCTGGACGAGCCTGGCCCGCAGAGGCGGCAGGCCGAGCCCCAGCCCAATTTCGCGGCGCAACAGCGCGTAGATGTCGCCGCGCACGAGCATCTCCTGAGGCGTGGCGGCCGAGACCTCCAGATTGAAGAGGTTGTCCTGCCCATCCGTCTCGAGGATGCAGCACGGGAAGGGATGGCGGCGATCGGCACGCGAGTAGATGGAGACGAAGCGCACCTGCGGCGGAAACGGTCCCATCTTGAGGCGGCGGATGAAGGCGCTCATGGGCATGAGCTGACGCGCCTGCCGCGAGAGGAGGCGGCCCAGCGGCAGACCGCTGGTGAAATGGGGCGATCCGTGGTGCGGCGTGCCGAGGGTGACCAGGGCGCCGCAGCGCTGCTCACCGCCCAGGCGCTTGACGTAATAGCGCGCGATCAGGCCAGGCAGACCGATGGCCACGAGGGCGAACGCGCCGAGCCGGTAATGGGCGCGCAGCCGATCGATCTGAGCGCGCAGATCCTCGGCCATCTCCTCGATGCCGCGGCGACGCAGCCGATCCGAGAGCCCTCCGACGCCCAGCGTCCAGACGAAGAAGCCGTCGCGGCCCAGCCGCCGTTCGAAGAGCAGACACGCGCGCCTGGAGCAGGCGCCTGGCAACAGGAAGACGGGGCGTTGGCAGCGCGCCAGATCCTCGCCGGAGAGCGGCAGCTCGAGGCTGGGTTCGGCGGGAAGCGTCCCGCGCAGTCGATCCATGTTTTTTCGCAGGCGTCTGGCTTTGAAGAAGGGGAAGTCCATGGGCGAGGTTTGAGGGCAAGCCTTGGGAGTGGGTTGGCGTGAGTCAGCGACGCGAGGCGACTCAACAGCCAGTCGCGACCATGGCTTCGGCGAGGAGGCGGATCAGCGTGCGTCGAATCTGCTTGCGGCAGTGCTCGACCGTCGAGGGGAGCGGCTCGCAACCAGCCCGGCGCTGCTTCTGGAGGCACGACTCGACGACGAGATCGATCTTCGATTTCTCCAGTTCGAAGAAGCGGGGACCTTCGGTCGTGAGGAACCAACGCAGACCACGGCGTTCGAGAATCTGATCGAGCAGGCGATTGGCGTCGGACAAGAGGCGCAGGTCGATGAATTCAGCCATGAAGTCCTCTGTTGATGCGGAGGCGAGATGCCACGGTCCCTCTGGCGCGGATGGGGTTCGAAAAAGGCGGCGGAATCTAGTGGCGAGTCCCAAGGCCGTCGAATTTTCAGAAAGCGCGCACGGCTCGGTCCGAATTCGAGGACACTCCCCAACGGTCGGGATGGAATCTGCCTTTGGAGAAATCATCGACATACGTTCGCTTAAATGTAGGGGCACGGCGTGCCGTGCCCGTCGTGTTTGCGTTTCTATCGTTTGACGACCGATGAAATCATGGGCGGCAATACATTTCATCATCACGCCAATTGAATGAATTGTTTTCGATGCATGAATAAATTCTCTGACAATCGAATTCATCTCGAATGATGTGTTCGGAATAACTTCGTTGCCAAATGTTTCCGTCATAACCAAATTGATGAATCATCTTTGATACGGCGGATTTATATGCGCGGATAATGGTCAGGATTGAACCCTTGGTTGGTTTCCCGAATCGTTCTTTTTGTAGGGGCACGGCGTGCCGTGCCCGTCGTTTTTGAGTTTGTATCGTTTGACGACCGACGAAATCATGGGAGGCAATACATTTCATCATTATTCCAATCGAATGGATTGTTCTCGATATATGAATAAATTCTTTGATGTTCCAATTCGTCTCGAATGATGTGTTCATAATAATTTCGTTGCCAGACGGTTCTGTCATAACCCAATTGGTGAATCATCTTTGATACGGCGGATTTATATGCGCGAATAATGGTCGGGATTGAACCCTTGGTTGGTTTCCCGAATCGTTCTTTTTGTAGGGGCACGGCGTGCCGTGCCCGTCGGGTTTTTGTCGAACATTCACCAACATCGTCGGCATTTTTCAAAAAAACAATCCCATGCACATGATTTGGCATGACGACAAATGCATCCAATTCGACGTTGGGACGGTGTTTCTCGATCTCAAACCATTCATTTCTCTCGATATTTCCAAATTCATTCAATCGAACCACACCATCCGAAATCTTTCCAAACAAACATAATTTATTTTGGACGCATATCGTCACGAAATACGCGCCGACCGATGAATAATCGTATTCTTTCAATCGAATGCTTCGACGATTTGAAATGGGCTCGTTCATTGGGTTCTCCTGGTTTTATACAATGTTGCGTTGTTCGGCGACCGCAGGGCGTTGCACGCAACGCCCCTACGCAACCTTAAAAACGGGATTCCCCAAAGAATTCACTCGCGCGGTTTCTTCACCAACAATGTGATTGCAATGGGCGTTCGGCTTCCCGATCCAAAAACATTCTGAAGACGCTCTCGATTCTGAAATATCGCGACCGAATTCAGAATGAAATCGATGATCTCGACGGGCGTATAGACGATGCCCAATTGTTCGACTGTTTTGGGAAATGTGGATTTGAAGAACTTTTCATAGAGTTCGATAATAATCTTTTGTTTTCCCGAAGCTGTCTCAATGCCCAAAAACGCGCGCAGCCTTAGCGCTTCCAGCGGCGCCAGACAAAACAAAGGCCGTCGATCACGTCGGTGGCGATGAGGCCGAGTCGTCCACGGCGCTGAACCATCAGGTCGCCTGCGAGGCCATGCGCAAAGACGGCGAGGCGCGCGGCGTCCCACGGATCGATCGACTGCGCACAGAGCGCGGCAATGCACCCGGTCAGCGCGTCGCCCATGCCAGCCGTGGCCATGCCCGGATTGCCAGTCGGATTGATCGCGAGATCGCCCTGCGCGTTTGCAACCACGGTGTGCGCGCCCTTGAGCACGAGCGTGAGGTGGTATCGCTCTGCAAAGCTGCGCGCGGTGAGCGCGCGATCGGCCTGAACGTCTCGAACGGTCGATTGGACGAGGCGCGCCATCTCCTTGGGGTGCGGCGTGAGCACGAGTGGGGCGCGCGCGGCAGCCAAGATCGTCTCGAGCTCGCCACTTTGCGCGATCGCGTTGAGTGCATCGGCATCGAGCACGATCGGAAACGCCAGGTGCGCGACGAGAGAAGCAAGGACGCGCGCCGTCTCAGGGCCAATCCCCAAGCCCGGCCCCACGGCCAAGGCACGCTTGTCCGCACACAATTCGAGGAGGCGCGGCACATCGGCCATCGCGAGTGGACCGGCGCTGTCGAGAGCCTCGCCCATCAGCTCGGGCGCGATGCGGCGCGCTTCCCAGACGTCGCGTTCACGCCCCGCGATCGTGACGAGGCCCGCACCTGATCGCAGCGCAGCGAGCGCCGTGAGCGAGGCCGCACCCGACTTTTCACCGGCGAGAACGAGCACGTGCCCGGCATCGCCCTTGTGAAAATTGTCGGACCGCTCGGGCAACAGCGCGCGGACGTGATCCTCTTCGAGAAATGCGGTCATTGGCCAACTCGATTCGGTCGATTCGCTCGCATGTTGCTCACTCGATTCGCTCGCACGTTGCCCACTCACGCACGCTCGATGAGGTCACGCATGTCGCGAATCGCGCGGTCCAAGCCGACGAACACGGCGCGCGAGACGATCGAGTGGCCGATGTTGAGCTCGTCGATCTCGTCGATGCGCGCGACGGCCTGCACGTTCACGTAGTCGAGGCCATGGCCAGCGGCGACGCTCATCCCGAGCTTCCGCGCCAGCTTGGCCGCGTCCACGATGCGATTGAGTTCGGCCTCGCGCTCGCTCTTCGTCTCTGCGTCGGCATAGCGGCCCGTGTGCAACTCGATGCGCGGCGCGCCAATGCGGTGGGAGGCGCGGATCTGGTCGATGTCGGGCGCGATGAAGAGTGAGACGCGGATCTCGGCCTCGGTGAGCTCGCGGACGACCTTCTTCAAGGCGTCCTGTTGGCCGACCACGTCGAGTCCGCCCTCGGTCGTCAGCTCCTCGCGCCGCTCTGGGACGAGCGTCGAGGTGTCGGGCCGCACGTCAAAGGCGATCTGAACGATCTCGGCGTTCGCCGCCATCTCGAGGTTCAGCTCGGTCTGCACTGTCTGACGAATGAGGCGCAGGTCGCGCTCCTGGATGTGACGGCGGTCCTCACGCAGGTGAATCGTGATCTGACGGGCACCGGCGAGTTCGGCGATGGCGGCAGCCGCGACAGGATCGGGCGAGGTGCCGCGCCGCGCCTGACGCAGCGTTGCCACGTGATCGATGTTGACGCCTAAAGAGGTCTTCATGGTGGTGTGTCCTCGGTAAGGGTTTGTCTGAAATCGAAGGGCTTTATTCGAAAAACAAATTCATTCAAATATGAGATCAATTTTATTTGGCGGCTGAATGAATTGCGTAGATGGGATGAGCACGGCGTGGCGTGCCTACTTTGATGAATCATTATCAGGAATACTCAATTCATATAATTCATGCGGGGCAATATCCTGACCATTTGCCCATTCAATCCCAGAGCCATTCTCAATAATGTGAACGGTCGCAAAATATTCGGGATCTTTCAATTCGCCAAACCACGATCCCGAAAGATACGGCGTCACATCAAAAATTCGAATTTCCCCCGTCTCATATTCGAGGCGCAGACAGTGAAATGGGAGGGGAGAAATCGATCGCAATTGCATCGAAGGATTCATAAGGCACTCTTGTCGAGCGGATTGATTATGCATGCGGATTCATAATCTCGAAACCCCATCCGTCTTGTTTCAATGGATTTCATATCGATATCTTTATTTGAGCAAATTGTCTTAAAAACAACCTGTTGCTTTGGAATCCCCCACCTTTTTTGTATTTCAGACAAAAGACTATCTAAAGAGATCGAGCTTCCGAAAAATATCCTCCAGTAGTTATCGCGCACACCAGAAGAATTTCGAATAAGCTCATTCTCTTTATATTTTATGCTCACAATATTAAAATTTTCAGAAGAATCTTCCGTTCGAGACAATTCTATTGTGAGCACGAATGTTTCTGGTGGATTATCGGGGAGGACAAGCAAGTCGTTTTTATATTTCTCCAATTTTTCTCTTATAAATGAAACAGAGGGTGCGTATCTTTCTATTGACTGAATTTCAAAAAATGTTCTTACAAAATCTTCTTTTAAAGCTGGAACTTCAATCACCTCTCCTTTTGATCTCTTTATGCGAAATACACCTTTCTCGTCGAAGTAAATTTCATAGAATATACCATTCAATAAATGAAGAGAGTTTTCTTCCGAGAAGCTTGAAATTCTATTTCGAAAATTTCTGAGAAAATCTTGCGCCTCGTAAGAACCATTACCCCTTCCTTCTTCTCGCGCACTTCTATAAATTCTCCGACCTAAGACAAAAATTTCATTCGAGGAGATATTCCGTGAATCTACGCTTTTGTTCTGCAGAATCAAAGAGATCGACTTGATGGCACTGTTTTGTTTTGCAAAGTCACCACTATCGAGATCTTCTAACATCTCTTTTATTTCTGAATCGTGGGTTCGAAAATCAATGTCTGAATACGCATCATCTGAGTATTCATTCTGATTTTCAAAAAAAGCTGCATGTTGGGACGATGTTCTAGAAAGCGCATCTGCTTCTTTCTCTGGAGTCTTTTGTGGTAATTCTTTAGCGACTTGGTCCAAATGTTCTGAGAGTTTCTTTTTGAAATCATTTTCGTCTGAATATTCGTAATAAAGACACTCATTTTTTATCGATTCCTTGAAATCATTCATTTTTTTGATTTCATCGGGATCGATTTTTCGTGGAGCAGGTTCTCCGCTGAAATAAACGAGGGTTCTTTTCCCTGTTTTCGTATGCTCGCGATACTCTTCTATTGTTCCACTAGTATGCTTTTCAGTTGGGCTCCCAACTCGATTTCCAAAAATACAGATGAGTATATCTGCTGATTTTAAGATTTTTTTGTTCAGTATTTCCTGAGGATGTTTTCCCGAGTCAGGCGCAGCATTGATGTCGTGACCAGTGGAAATAAAGCAGATTTTTTGAAATTCTGAGTTCCTTGAATTCCAACTTGCCATCTCTTGAACACAAATTTTGCGTTTTTCGGTTACATCAGATGGAGATGCGATCATAATGTTATAGCAATTCGCCTCAAACATTCTTTTTCCTTTCGAGAGCAATAGATTTTTCAACAAAACAAAAGATCGCGCTCCACCTAATCACTGCCTCTCATTTGTCAACCAGCCAACTCACCGCTCGATTGCTCGTTCGATCTTTTTTCTCTCTACCTCGCCTCTTTCTCTTTCTTTCCAAATCGCTCTGCTAGAGCGCCACTCCTCGACATCGTCGGACGCAAGGCGGACTCGGGCGAAAACCTGATCGGTGCCATCGTCAACAACCGCCTGGTTTCGATCTCGTCGCCGATGCTGAGGCCCGCGCGTATTCAACCGCTGACTCTGTGGAACGTGAGGGGATGCAGATCTACCGGCGCTCGATCTCGATCGGGCACGGCGTCCACTCCATCTGCTTCAACCCGGTCGCGCCCTCGACGGGCCGAGGCCAGCACGAGAGCCACGACATGCCCGACATCTTCCGCGTCTATCGGGAGACGCGGCGCCTCAATGAGCTGCTCGGGGTGGGCGACGTGGGAAGTTCAACGACCTCTGCATCCATGGCGGCGTCGGCGAGATCGTGAAGGTTGCCGAGGCGTGGCCACGTGCACGTGATCGATGTTGACGCCTAAAGAGGTCTTCTTGGTGGGTGGTTCCTGCGATCTTTCTTTGGAGTCGATGCGCGGAGGGCCAGCCAGGGCCCTTGTCCCTGCCCGTCGTGTGCGATCGTTTCATTCATCGCCAGGGCGGCCACAGGGGGCCGCCCCCACGAATCAATTGATGCGCTTCAACGACATTGCGCTGATGTCGAACAGGCAGCGACTCTACCGGTCGTCCCCACGGCTCGACTTGGATGCGCCGAATCGTTCTGACTTCAGATTCAGCACAGCGCCTCTCTCAAAGCCTCGACGATCTCCTCGGCCAGCGCCTCGTTGACGTCGCTTTGGGGGCCCTCGATGAGCACGCGCACCTTGAGCTCCGTGCCCGAGAAGCGGACGAGCACGCGCCCCTCTTTGCCGAGCTTTTGCTGTGCGGCGCTGATGGTCTTCGTCACCTTGGGCAGCTCTTCGAGCGCCTGCTTGCGCGCGATGGCGAGGTTCTTCTGCGTCTGCGGCATGGGCTCGAACAGGGTCTTGAGCTCGGAGAGCGGCTTGCCACTGCGCAGCATCACGGTCAGAAGTTCGAGGGCAGCGATGACGCCATCTCCCGTCGTCGTGTGGTCGAGGAAGATGAGGTGGCCGCTCTGCTCGCCGCCAAAGTTGAGGGCATTGCGGCGCATGTGCTCGACGACGTAGCGGTCGCCGACGTTGGTCCGATCGACGTGCAGGCCCAAGCGCGACATGGCCAAATCGAGGCCCATGTTGCTCATGATGGTGGCCACCACCGTGTCGTTCGCGAGCTTCTTCTGGAGCGCGAGGTGCTGGGCGCAGATGGCCATGATCGCGTCGCCATCGACCGTCTCACCCTTCTCGTCCACCACGATGACGCGGTCGGCGTCGCCGTCGAGCGCGATCCCCAAGCGCGCGCCGTGTTCGAGGACCGCCTTGGCCATCTCCTCTGGGTGCAGCGCGCCGCAGCCCGCGTTGATGTTGGTGCCGTTGGGCGCGACGTTGAGGCGGATGACCTCGGCGCCCAGCTCTTCGAAGATCAGGGGGGCGACTTTGTAGGCCGCGCCATTGGCGCAATCGACCACGACCTTGAACCCTTCGAGGCTCAGCTCCTTTGGGAAGGTGTTCTTCGCGAAGACGATGTAGCGACCCTGCGCGTCATCGATGCGTTTGGCGCGGCCCACCCCATCGGCAGTGGGACGCAGCGCGTCGAGCTTTTTGCCAAAGATGAGATCTTCGATCTGCAGCTCGACCTCGTCGGGCAGCTTGAAACCGTCGCGGGCAAAGAACTTGATGCCGTTGTCCTGAAACGGGTTGTGCGACGCGCTGATGACGGCGCCTGCGTCCGCACGCATCGACTGCGTGACAAAGGCGATGCCCGGGGTCGAGAGCGGGCCGACGAGATACACGTCCACGCCCATCGAGCAGATGCCAGCGGCCAGCGCGTTTTCGAGCATGTAGCCCGACAGGCGCGTGTCCTTGCCCACGACGATCTTGTGGCGATGGCTGCCGTTCTTGACGATGTGGGCAACGGCGCGACCGACCTGCATGGCCAGCTCTGCGGTCATCGGTTCGGTGTTGGCCACGCCGCGGATACCGTCCGTTCCAAACAGGCGGCGCACGTTTTTCGTTGAAGCTGAAGCGGGTCGATACATGTCTCTTCGCAAACCTCCGTCTCTTCCTCTTCTCGACCGGACCGATGTCGATGCGACGCCACAGGCAAAACCCACCCGCTCGGTGGCCCCCATCTGAGATCCGGCCAAGAAGCTGCTCACGGGGTTCGGCGCTCGCCAGTCGGCATCCAACACCAGCAGTGGAAAGCCGACCTCGTGCCTTGGCCCCATCTGAAAAGGGCGCGCGGGATAGTGCATTCCGCTGTGTCTGGGAAGGGGCTCCACGGAGCACATCAGGGCAGGACGAGAGCAGTCGAATTCTATTTTTTGATCTCGAATCGGGATGTGTCGGGGCGTTGCGTGCAACACCCGTCGTGTTTGTGTCGACTGACGACCGCAGGGCGCTCTTCGCAACGCCCCTACGAAGACACGCTTCGATCTTGGTCGAAAAACAGAATTCGATTGCCCTGCGGAGCACATGCTCCCTCTCACAGCCCTTCGGGGCCGTCCTCTCCCACGGCAGGGAGAGGGCATAGAGATGGGGCGTTGAATCTGGATCAAAGGTGATGCGTTCAGATTCGCAGACACCTTTCTCCCGTTTGACGGGAGAGGGCCTCCCAAAGGGAGAAGAGAAGGAAACGCACTCCCCCACCCCCTGCTCACCCATTGCCCATCGGGCAAATTTCGCTTGAGTTTTCACCCACGTGAGGCTCCAAGCGCGCGCTTCGAAATCCAGCCACCCAACCCATCCCAACCCATTTCTCCTCTCCAAAACGTGTCTCAGGAGCTCTCGGCCATGCGCGCTTACACCGAAGATTTTGTGACCACCGACGACGGCGCCAACATCTGGCACGCGCTGCTCGGTGAGCTGGGGGAGGGCGATGTCCCGATCGTCCTGTGCGACGGTCTTGGCTGCTGTGGGTTTGCCTGGAAGCACATCCTGCCCAGGCTCGTTGCCCAGCACCCCATCGTCCGATGGAACTACCGCGGTCACGGCCGCTCCACGCTGGCCCGCGATCCCCGCGCCGTGGGCGTCGAGCACGCGGCCTGCGATCTCGCGAAGGTCCTCGACGCGCGTGGCATCGACCGCGTGATCCTCGCTGGCCACTCGATGGGCACCCAGGTCATCCTCGAGTTCCACCGCCGCTTCCCCGAGCGCGTCCTGGCCCTCATCCCGATCTGCGGCGCCTATGGCTACCCGCTCGACACCTTCCACGACACCACGCTGCTCAAGAAGGTCTTCCCGCACCTGCTCTCCGCGGCCGAGCGCTTCCCTTGGCTCTCCCGAAAGATCACGGGCGCGATCATGCCCTCTGAGCTCGCCTACCAGATCGCCTGTTGGTTCGAGGTCAACCGCCACCTCATCCACCGCGAGGACTTCGAGCCCTACTTCACTCACCTGGCGCACATGGACCCGCTCGATTTCCTGCACACACTCGAAGCGGCGGCCACGCACACGGCCTGGGAGCACCTGCCCAACGTCCGCGTCCCGACGCTCATCGTCGCGGCCGACAGCGACACGTTCACGCCCTACCGAATCTCGGAAAAGATGCATGAGCTCATCGAGGGCAGCGAGCTCGTCACCGTGTTCTCAGGCTCGCACGCGGCGGTCATCGAGCAGCCAGAGCTGATCGCGCTGCGGATCGAGCGCTTCCTGCGCGAGCGCGGCGTCTGGGTGGCGCGGGCCGCGTGACGAACCGCGATCCCAGGCGATGTTCGTCGCTCATCGCGATCGCGATCTTCGTCATCACCGTGCTGAGCGCCTCAGCGACGGCCTGGGCGCTCGATCCAGCGCTGCGCTGGTCCACGCTCGAGACGCCCCACTTCGCCATCCACTTCCACGACGGGCTGGAGGGCTTCGCCCGACGCACGGCAACCCTGGCGGAGGCAGCGCTCGCGCGGCTCAGCCCGTTCCTGGATACCTCGCCCATGGAGCGGATCGAGGTCGTCATCAGCGACTCGACCGACTCGGCCAATGGCAGCGCCACGGTCTATCCGCGCGCGCTCATCCGCCTGAACCCCACGCCGCCCGACAACCACTCCGAACTCAACGATTTCGACGACTGGCTCTGGTCGCTCCTCCTTCACGAGCTCACGCACGTGCTCCACCTGGGCGACATCGGGGGCCTGCCGCGCATCGTCAACGCGCTCATCGGCCAGCAGTGGATCCCGAACGCTTGGCAGCCGAACTGGGTGGTCGAGGGCTTCGCGATCCAGGCCGAGACGCACTTCACGAGCGGTGGCCGCAACCGCTCCGCGCTCTACGACATGCAGCTGCGGCTCATGGCCCTGGAAAACGCGCTGCCCGATCTCGATGACCTCTCGGGCAACCCGAGCCGCTGGCCGCGCGGCGTGATCCCCTACCTGTTCGGCGCGCGCTTCATCGATTGGATCGTCCAGACGCACGGCCCCTCGGTGCTCGCCTCGCTCAGCCACGACTATGGCTCAGCGCCCATCCCCTTTCTCCTGAACATGACGGCGTTGGACATCCTCGGGAAGAGCTGGCCCCAGCTCTACGCCGCGTGGCTGCGCGAGGTCTCGACAGAGGCGCTGGCACTCGAAGAGGCGCTGTCGGCGCAAGGCCTGACCGAGGTGACGCCCATCACAGCTTCGGGTGAGCGCACGGGCGCGCCGCGCTTCTGCAAGCCATCCGTCTCTGGCGAAGATCGGCTCTGCTTCATCGACGCGCCTGGCACGCGGCGGCCTTCGCTCAGAAGTCGTGCGCTCGATGGTCGTGACGAGCGCGTCCACGCCGAGCTCTTCACCACGGGAGAGCTCGCGATCTCGCCGGACGGCAGGACAGCCATCGTGTCGCAGCTGGTGACGTTCGAGACCGACTACGCGTTCGAGGATCTCTATCGGTTCGATCTGGTGACAGGCTCGCGCGAGCGCCTGACAAAGGGACAGCGGGCCAGCGCGCCCGATTTCTCGCCCGACGGCAAGAGCGTGGCCTTCATCCAGCGACGGCGCGGTGGGACAACGGCGCTCGCGCGCCTGGCGCTCGACACGCGGCAGATCGAGACGCTCGTCGAAACGCCCATTGGCGCGGCGCTTTACTCACCTCGCCACGCGCCCAATGGCCGCGCGCTCGCCTACGCGGCGCAGGCAGACGATGGCCGCCACCTGTTCCTGTTCGACCTCGACACGGGGACCTCGACGCAGCTGACCTCGGGCCGCGCCCTGGATCTCGATCCCGCCTTCGATCCCTCTGGTGAGCGCCTCTATTTCGCGAGCGATCGGAGCGGCATCTACGACGTGTTCCGCCTCGATCTGACGACAGGTCAGATGGCGCGGATGACGCGCCTGATCTCGGGCGCGTTCGCGCTGGATCTCTCGCGCGATGGCGCGCGCCTGGCTCTCGTCGTCCACTCGTCGCGTGGCGCGGATGTCGCGCTCGTCGAGGTCGAGACGCTCCACCCCCTCGACACGCCCCTCCCCGAAGCGCGGCCCGCGCCCGATGTGCCCAAAGGTCGATTCGAATCGACCGAGATCCATCCATATCGACCGTGGCGTTCGCTGGGCGCGCGCGCCTGGCTGCCCTTCTTCGAGTCAGACGCCGATAGCCGGGTCCTGGGCCTGACCACCTTTGGCAACGACGCGGTTGGCCTGCACTCGTGGACATTCGAGGGGGGCGTCGACCTGAGCGCGCGTCAGCCCTACGCCGCGGTGGATTACGTCTATCGAGGCATCCGGCCCGAGCTCTCGCTGGCAGGCGCGAGCCACTACGTCCACCACGGCTACCTCTTTGGCGCTGGCCGCCCCGAGCGGCAGTGGCAGGCGCGAGCCTCGGCCACCTGGCCCGTGGCTGGCCCCAACTTCTCGCTCGCGTTCTCGCTCGGCTACCAGCTCACGCTGCACCAGGCGCTCGCGCTTCGCTCGGCGCGCGGCAGCAGCACGAGCACGCTCTACCCAGACAACGTCCGTCTGGCGATCCTCTATGGCTCAGTGGGCTACTCCAGCGTCTGGACGCCGACGCAGGGGATCAGCCCGACCGAGGGCTGGTCGCTGTGGCTCTCGCTGAACGGCTCGCACTCGAAGCTCGGCAGCGCGCGCGACTACGTGACGCTGAGTGCCAGCGCCACGCGCTACCTCGCGATGCCATGGAACGAGCTGCACGCGCTCGCGCTCCGGGTGCGCGGCGGCATTGGCTGGAGTCCCGAGGGCACGCAGCCGCCGCTGTTCGGTTTGGGCGGCGCGGGTTTGAGCAACCCGATCCTCGACTACATCCAGAACACCTCGACTTCGACCACGGCACTGCGCGGCTACCAGGCAGGCGCGATCGCCGGGACCCGCTTCTGGATGGCGAGTGCCGAATACCGGCTGCCGATCGCGACCTTGGACTGGGGCGTGTGGACGCTGCCGCTCTACCTTCGGCGGCTCCACGGCGCGCTCACGGCCGACGCTGGCTGGGCTGGCCACACGCGCATGGAACTCTCGGAAGTCCGCCCCTCGATCGGTGCCGTGCTCAGGCTCGAAGCGCTCGTGCGCTACGACTTCGGGACGCAGGTCCAGCTCGGCTACGCCTATGGGTTTGGCCGCGATGGCATCCACAACGTCTATCTGGGCATTGGCAGCGGGTTCTGAACGAGGCGTCATGCCAATCCCCCGAATTCGAGAGGTTGGCGCTACAGTCGTTCAAGCATGGCCTCTGTCACCGACAGGGCGGTCGAGTTCTATTTTTTTGATCTCTAATCGGGATGTGTCGGGGCGGTGCCCGCAACGCCTGTCGTGTTTGTGTAGAAAGACGACCGCAGGGCGCTCTTCGCAAAGCCCCTACGAAGACACGCCTCGATC
>JAISIF010000115.1 GCA_031262165.1 Myxococcales bacterium
CGACATCGGCGCCATCGCCACGGTCCACCGAGAGCTCTTCGCGATTCGGGACGAGGGCTGCGCCGTCCTCCTCGTCTCGCTCGATCTCGACGAGGTCCTGACGCTCGCCGACCGCGTCCTCGTCCTGCGCGATGGCCGCGTGGCTGGCCTCGTCCCGGGCAATGACGCCTCCGAGCGCGCGCTCGGTGAGCTGATGCTTGGCGCGGCGGCTGGCCAGGGGGCCCCTCCCCTTTCTTGCCCCTCTGGGGAGCCCTCTGCCACGAGAGGGAGCGGGACTTCTCGAAGCGAATTTTAGGACTCATCCCTCAATTATCCCGCCACCCCGCTCGTCCGTGAAACGCCAGCCTTCGTTGTCTCGATGGTCACTTCCGTCTGGAAGCTCCTGCCTCGCGCCAAAGTCTGACCTGCCCCGTCCTGCGCGGTGCTCGGTCTTCATCGAGGGATAAGTCCTTGATGAAGCAGCCGCGATCTCTTCCCTCTTCCGTTCAAGGAGCGCGGGCGGACGCAAAGCGCCAGGTGAGGGAGACGACCTGCCCTTCACCCCTCCGAATGGATCGCCACGCCGCGTGTTGGAGCGCGCCGATCTCCGAGCCTCCTCGACTCTCCACGACATTCCCGCCCCCTTCTCCCAACCGACGAATAGAAAGGCCTCTCCATGACTCCCCGAGCGACTGGCTGGTCCCTCATCCCGATCGCCACCTGCCTGCTGTTGGCCGCCTGCGCGGGCCCATCGAAGCTGGCCTCCCCTTCCATCGACGCGATCGCCCAGTCGGTGCGCGCCTCGCCCGAAAGCGCCTCGGCCCGCGACCTGGCCCTGGCAGGCTTTGCCGCCTACCTGCTCGACGGCAAGCCCGACGCGGCGCGCGAGCTCTGGGACGCGGCCCTCGATCGGGACGAGGATCTGGTCGCGCTCTATGGTCGCTTCGTGCTGGCCCGCCGCGCGCTGGACGAGCGCGCGCAAGCCGAGCTCGCGCTGCGCATGTGCGAGGTGGCGCCAACGCACCCGCTGTGCGTCGTTGGCCTGCGCGGCATGGGCGAGTCGATCGGCGAATCAGGGCACCTCAACGCCGAGATCGAGCGACGCGCCCGCGCCCTGCTCGACCAAGGTGTGCTCGTGAACGAGGCCGCGCTGCACCTGCGCCTCCTGGTGGCAGGGCTCTGCTTTCAACGCGGCGACATCGAGGCAGGCCGCGCCGTGATGCGCGATGCGGGCGTGCTCGATCGCGCGGGCCTGCTCGGCCCCTGGTCCAACCTGACCCATCTCGACTGGGACACGGCCTTCCCACCCGAGTCGGGCGAGCTGTCGGGCACAGGGCCGCTCGGCCCCATCGCGCTGCGCGCCTTCGACATGCCCACGGGCGAGCTCCAGATCGCCGGAGATCCCTCGCGGGGCCACATCTATTACTGGGTGGCGGACCTCACGCTCGCCGAGGCGGGTCGCTACGCCCTGATCGTCGATGGCGCGTCGGCCAAGGTCTTCCTCGATGGGAGCCTGCTCCTCGATCGCCGCGAGTTCGCCGCCTTCCTGCCCACCAACGAAGGCGTGGAACTCGACCTCGACGCGGGCACGCATCGCCTGCTCGTCAAGGTGCCGCGCCTGGCCGACGGCCGCGAGCTCCAACTCTCCCTGAGCCGCGTCGATGGCCGACCGAGCGCCTTCACGATCGAGCTGCCCAAGGTCGGCTCGCAGGCCTCAGCGCGCCTCCACACGCCCGCCCCGCTCTCCTCGACGTTTTGGCTCACGGCCCAAGCGCTGCGACAGGCGCTCGAGCCTGACCTCGGGCCACTCGTCGCCCAATTCGCGGCGGCCCGCGCCAGCCTGGGCACGGATCGCGTGGGCGCGCGCATCCTGGCCGAAGCGCTCTGCCCATCGGACGCGTCGACGTGCGCGTCGCCTCTCTTCACCTTGCGCGCGGAGGCGCGGCGCAACGATCCGTCGCAGTCGAGGAGCGTGTCCCAGGGGCTCGCGCTCCACGACTTCGAGATGGCGCTCAAGGCCGACGCTTTCGATGGCGCGGCGCTCGGCGCGCTCCTGCGCCACGCCCAGCGCGAGCAGCGCCTCGACCGCGTGGCCGACCTCCTCGCGCAGCTCAAGCGCGCGGCCTCGCCCAACTCCCTATCCGTGCCCAGATTCGACCTCGGCCTGGCCCAGGCGCGTGGCGTCGACTCACTCGTCACGCAGGCCGCCGAAGGCGCGCTCCGCCGGGATCCAGCGCACTGCGCCTCGCTGCGTGCGCTGTTCGAGCTGGCCAAGAAGAACGACGCGCCCGCGCGCGCTGCGCACCTGCTCGAACAGATGGCCACGTGCCCAGGCAAGCCCAGCCGAGAGATCGGCTTTTTGCGCCACCGCGGTCAGCTCGCCGAGGCAGGGCGCACGCTCGACGCGATCCTGCCCCTGGCACCGAGCGATCTGAGGCTGATGAATCTGCGGATCGAGCTCGCGCTGGAGCAGCACGCCCAAGGCGATCCGAGCGCGCTCGACCGCGCCCTCGCGCAGGCGCAGGCCATGTGCGCGCAGTGGCCCTACCTCCCCGCGTCCCAAAAAAAACTGGCCGAGGTGCTCGACCGCCGAGGCGAGGTCGAGGCCGCCCGCGTTGCCCGCGAGCGGGCGCTCGCGCTCGATGGCTCGGATCTGCAGCTCCGGCAGGCGCTCGCGATCAAGGGCGGCGCGCCTCTCCTCCAGGACGCTCTCGAAGACGGCCTGGCGTGGATCGCGCGCTACAAGAAGGCCAAGCCGGTCGAGGACGCGGCCGCGGTCTATGTGCTCGACAGCTTCGTGGGCCAGATCCACGCGGATGGCTCCTCGACGGGTCTGACCCAGACCATCACGCGCGCCATCGATCAGGAGGGCGTCTCGAAGCTCGCCGAGGTCCACGTCCCCGCCGGTGCCGAGATCCTGGTCCTGCGCACCATCAAGGAGGACGGTCGCATCCTCGAACCCGAGCCCATCCCGGACAAGGACAGCATCTCCATGCCCGGCGTGGAGGTCGGCGACTTCGTGGAGCTGGCGTTCCTCATGGGGGACGTGGCGCCGGCCAGCCTGGCGCCCGGCTTCGTGACGCCCCGCTTCTATTTCCGCTCTGCGGAAGACCGCTTCTTCCACTCGACCTTCGAGGTGCGCGCGCCCGAGGCACTGGCGCTCGTCATGGACTCGAACCTGATCGCGCCGGACGAGATCCGCCGGACGATTGTGGATGGTGAGCAACGCCTGCGTGTGGCCCGCGACGACGTGCCACCGCTCGCGCGCGAGCCCAACGCGCCGCCGCTCGACGAGCTGTTGCCCTGGCTCCAGTTCGGTTGGAGCGCAGACGATGCGCGCTTCCTGTTGAGCTGGGCCGACCGCCTCCTGGGCACTGCCAAGCCGAGCACCGCGATCCAAGCCTTGGCAGACGAGCTGGCAGGCAACGCGTCGGGCCGCGAGGCCATCGCCGCGCTCTACCGAGGCGTGATGCGCCGCATCAAAGGCGATGAGAACCTCGCGCGACCAGCCTCGACCACGCTGTCAGAGGAACGCGGCAGCCGCGTCAACCTGCTCAAGGCCTTGCTCGAAGTGCGCGGTTTCCAGGCGCGCCTCGTGATGGTCCACGGCAATCCGCTCACGACCCTCGAGACCGCGCTGCCCACGCCGCAGATGTGGGGCAACGTCCTGTTGTCCGTGTCGCTGCCAGAGGGCACGGACGGCGGTGGTGAGCTGTTGCTCGATCCAGGCACGCGCTGGGCGCCGTTCGGGGCCCTGCCAGCTAGCCTCTCTGGCGCGCGCGCGGCCAAGCTCCCAGGCCCTGGCGAGAGCCTCTCTTTCTTCGTGTTGCCCGAGATCGCCTCGGGCGACCTGCACCGCGTCTCACTCGCGCTCGCGCTCGACGCGTCGGGGACGCTGAGCGGTCAGGGCGAGGACGTGTTCGAGGGCTACCTGGCCGCTCAACTCAGGCCCGCGCTCGAGAAGATGAGCCCCGAGCGCATCCGCCAGATGGTCGAGCAGTCGATGGTGGCCTCACAGTTCGACGGCGCGCGCCTGATCAAGTTCGACTTACAGCTCGACGAGGAGAGCGAGGGCCCGGTCGTGTTCCGCTACTCGCTGGAAGCGCCTCACTTCGCGCGGCGCGATGGCGACGACGCGCTCGTGCTCGCCAACGGCCTGTTCACGCAGAAGCTGGCCCGCGCGTGGCTCCAACTCTTCTCGCGCGAGACGCCGCTGCTCATCTCTGCGCCGAGCCAGAGCGCGATCTCCGCGACCCTGACGCTGCCCAAGGGCTTCACCTGGGAGCGCTCACCCGAGCAGATGAAGTCGATGAACTCGGAGAACAAGACGCCCTTTGGTCTGCACATCCGAAGCGAGTCGATCGAGGTCGCGAACGGCAAGCAGTCGATCGGCGTCGAAGAGACGTTCCAGCTCAACCAGCAGCGCATCGAACCAGAGGCCTATCCAACGTTCGGCGAGTTCCTCACCAACATCGATCGGCTCCAGTCCACGCCCTGGCGATTGGTGAAGGAGAAATAAGGACCTATCCCTCGATGAGGACCGCGCACCGCGAAGGACGAGGAACGCCAGACGAGACGCGAGGCGGGTGCTTCCAGACGGAAGTGACCATCGAAGCAACGAAGGCTGGCGTTTCACGGACGAGCGGAGCGACGGGATAATTGAGGGATAATTCCTAAGGATTGGTCTCTTTGTAGGACCGACATTGACGTAATCCGCATACTTGATTCTTCGACAAACAAATCGTCATTGCGAGGAGCGAAGTGACAAAGCAATCCATCGATGATCGACCTCGGCAATTACCCTGGATGACCTCGCTTCGCTCGCAATGACGGATCGATAATTTTTCGACCACAAACAAATCGTCATTGCGAGGAGCGAAGTGACGAAGCAATCCACTGATTTATTGACGATCAATCTTGTCAATCCGCTTGGATGGCTTCGCTCGCAATGTCGGTTGATGGAACGCGTCATTTCGATGGAACATCTGTATACAAGATTTAGATTGA